>CAJXVA010000660.1 GCA_913061055.1 uncultured Pseudomonadota bacterium | reverse complement strand
CGAGATGTAGAGAGGTCTCGTGGGCTCGGAGATGTGTATAAGAGACAGGTTTGGCCCTGGCTTCGGGCTCGGCGGCGGCGGCACCGAGGGACCCGCTTCGATCTTGTCGCGGGTGCCCGGACTTCGCGTCGTCGTCCTCTCTGAAGCTGCGGAGGCCGGTGCGAACCTGCGCGCGGCCGTCGAGGGCTGGGCCGGCGACGAGCCGACCGTCCTCCTCATCCCGCGGAGCTTGGCCTTGTCGCCCGCGGGCGAGTGTGTCGAAGCGCTCGCCCGTCCGTTCGCCACGCCCCGACGCGTCCGAGAGGGCGACGCAGCCACGGTCTTCACCTGGGGCGCCGCGCTTCCGCTCGTACAAGCCGCCGTCGCGCGCTCGGGTCAAGACGCTCGCATCATCGACGTCGAGTGCCTCGCCCCCCTGGACCGCGACACGCTCACAGCCGAGGCCAAAGCCACCGGCAAGATCGTCATCGCGCACGAAGGCCCGCGCCACTGCGGCGTGGGCTCCGAGCTCGCGGCCTTGTTCGCAGATGACGCGATTCTCACCCTCGACGCACCCGTGCTTCGCGTCACCGGCGATGACGGTCCGCTGACCGCATCCGCCGAGGCCCGGGCACTGCCCGACCTCGAGACCCTCACCACCGCGATCACCCACGTTGCGACGTTCTAGACGTCCGCGTCTGTGTCGTGCTCTCCCGTACTCCTCCATCCTCCAAGGACCCTGCAATGATCGAGTTCAAGCTCCCCGCCATCGGTGAAGGCGTCGTCGAAGGTGAAATCGTCCGCTGGCTGAAACAGCCCGGCGACAACGTCATGGCCAACGAGCCCCTCGTCGAGATCATGACCGACAAGGCGACGGTCGAGATCCCCTCGCCGCAGGACGCCGTCGTGCAAGAGCACAAAGCCCCAGAGGGCGAGATCGCGGCTGTCGGTCAGGTGATTGCGATGCTGGCCTCCAATGGCGCCGCCGCTCCCGCGCCGAAACCCGCGACGGCTCCCGCCCCGGCCCCGGCTCCAGCAGCTCCGGCTCCAGCAGCCCCGGTCGCGGCCCCTGCCCCGGCTGCCGTCGCCCCTGGCGGCAAGGTTCTCGCGACTCCGGCAGCACGGGCCATGGCTCGCGAAGCCGGAATCGATCTCGCGACGGTCCCCGGCGATCGCGGACGCATCACCAAGGCCCACGTCGCCCAGGCTCGCGCCACCCCGAATCCGGTCGCTGCACCTGCCCCCGCCGCGGCCCCTGCTGCTGCCCGGCCTGCGGTCGTCCCCGCAGCCGTGTCCGACGCCGACGAACTCATCCCCTTCAGAGGCATGCGTCGTCGCATCGCCGAGGGCATGGTCAAGTCGTACACGACCGCCGTCCACTACACCTACGTCGAGCAGATCGACGTCACGAAGTTGGTCGCGGCCCGAAAGGACGCCAAGCCCGTCGCCAAAGCCGAAGGCGTGCAGCTGACCTACCTACCGTTCATCGTCAAAGCGGTCATCGCCGGGCTCAAGAAGTACCCGATCGTCAACGCGTTTCTGGACGAAGCTGGCGGCAACATCGTCAAGCGCAAGCAGTACAACATCGGGATCGCAGCGACGACCGATCAGGGGCTCATGGTCCCGGTCCTGCACAACGCCGACCGCATGAGCATCCTCGAGGTTGCCGGCGAGATCAGTCGCGTCTCCGATGCCGCCAAAAACGGCACCGCCTCCCGGCACGATCTGACCGGCTCCACGTTCACGGTCTCCAGCCTTGGCGCGATCGGTGGCGTGTTGGCGACACCGATCCTCAACCACCCCGAGGTCGGCATCTTGGGCGTACACGCGATCCGCAAGACCCCGGTCTTCGACGAGAACGACAACGTCGTCGCAGCCCATCTCATGAACCTCTCCGCATCGTTCGACCACCGCGTCGTCGACGGCTTCGAGGGCGCGAGCTTCATGCAAGAGGTGAAACGCCAGCTCGAGAACCCCAGCCTTCTGTTCCTCTCCGTCTGAGCGCGCTCCCTGCCATGGCCATCATCAAGAAGAAAGCCCTCGTCATCGGTGCCGGCACCGGTGGCTACCCTTGCGCCATTCGCCTCGGCCAGCTCGGCGTCGACGCCATGCTCGTCGAGAAAGCCCAGCCCGGCGGCGTCTGCCTCAACGTCGGTTGCATCCCGTCCAAGGCACTGATCAGCGCGACCAAGCTCGCCCACAAGGCACAGCACGCCGAGGGCATGGGCATCACGTTCGGTCCGCCCAAGGTCGACATGAAGAAGATGCAGGCCTGGAAGGGCGGCGTCATTCACAAGCTCACCAGCGGCGTGCACGGCCTCGTCAAAGCCAACGGCTGCGACTACGTGCAAGCCACCGCCGAGTTTCTGGCGCCCAAGCGCGTCAAGCTCAGCTACCCCGAAGTGGACGGCAAGAAGAAGCCCGACGACATCGTCGAGGCTGAGCACATCGTCATTGCGACGGGCTCCCTTCCGATCCAGATTCCCGGGTTCGAGTACGACGGCAAACGCATTGTCGACAGCACCGGCGCACTCGCGCTGGATGAGATCCCCGGCGAGATGATCGTCATCGGCGGGGGCTACATCGGCCTCGAGCTGGGTCAGACGTTCCAGCGTCTGGGCACCAAGCTCACCGTCGTCGAGGGGATGGACCGCATCCTCGCCACGATGGAGAAAGACCTCGGCATGCCGGTCGCCAAGCAGATCAAGAAGGACGGCGGTGAGATCATCACCGGTGCCCGCGCGACGGGATGGGAAGAGCGCGACGGCAAGGCCGTGGTCAAGATGGACGTGGGTGGCGAGACCCGAGAGGTCTCCGCCGACGTCGTCTTGGTCGCCGTCGGTCGGTTCCCAATCACTCGAGGCTTGGCCATCGAGCGCTCGGGCGTGAAGCTGGACGACAAGGGCTTCATCCCGGTCGACAACCGCCAGCAGACCAACGTGTCCGGCATCTACGCCGCTGGAGACGTCGTCGGTCAGCCCATGCTCGCCCACAAGGCCAGCCACGAGGGCGAAGTCGTCGCCGAGGTCATCGCGGGCAAGAAGACCGTCAACGATGCCCGGGTCATCCCCGCCGTCGTGTTCACCGATCCCGAGATCAGCTCGGCTGGGCTGAACAAGAAGGAAGCCGAAGCCAAGGGCCACAAGGTCAACATCGGCAAGTTCCCCTTCGCTGCCAGCGGCCGAGCCCTCGCGATCGACGAAGCCGTCGGGTTCGTCAAGGTGGTGGTCGATGCGGAAGACGAGCGCGTCCTGGGCGTGCACATCGTCGGCCCCGAGGCGAGCGACCTGATCTCCGAGGCCGCGCTGGCCATCGAGATGGGCGCCTACGGTCCGGACATCGGCCTGACGATCCACCCCCACCCCACGTTGGGCGAGGCGGTGATGGAAGCGGCCAAGCACGCCATCGGCGAGGCCATCCACATTCAAAACCCCAAGCGCTGAGCCGCATCCGGGCGTGCCACGGGCCTGGGGCCTCGTGGCGCTAGAGGCCGGCTGGCTCCGCGTCGACCTCATCGGGACAACCGCACTTGCAATCGCAGAGCCACGAATCCTTGTCTCCAGCGTTGCCTGGGACGGAGGCGATCGCGTCTTCCCCATCCTTGCAGATCACGCCTTCGCAGACTTCGTCGCACGCCGTGACGGCCGCCTTCTGCGTGTCGCCCTCGACAACGAAGTAGTACTCCTCTTCGCATTCGATCTTCTCGGCCTGCGCCGCGACGCCCGCGCGCAGTTCCACGTTGGAATCCTCGGCTTCGGCGCAGGCGAGGGTCGAGAGCGAGAACAAGGCGAGGATGGTGAACTTGAGCGATTTCATGGGAAGTTCCGTTCTGCAGGCCTCTCGGCCTTACCTATCCGGTGCCCCAACCCCGCACCTTTGATCACAAGTTTCTTGGTGGGTTGCGCCGGCCGCCGGACGACGCACAGTGGTGGGGAATGCCGCGGTGCCGCCCGCGGTCTCTTCCGCCCCCCATGTCCCTGCTCGGCAATCTCATCTGGCTCGTCTTCGGCGGGCTGCTCTCCGGTCTCGCCTGGATCGTCGCTGGCCTCGGCCTCTGCTTGACGGTCATCGGTATTCCCTTTGGCATCCAAGCCATGAAGATCGGCACCGCCACGCTGACACCGTTCGGCAAGGAGGTGCGCGAGCTGCCCCACGCCAACAGCGCACTGCGCATCGTGTTCAACCTGCTGTGGCTCGTCTTGTTCGGCTGGGAGCTCGCGATCGCGCACTTCATCTGGGCCTGCCTTCTCGCGCTGACCATCGTCGGGCTCCCCTTCGCCAAGCAGCACATCAAGCTGATCCCGCTGTCGCTGCTTCCGTTCGGCCGCACGCTCCGCTGATCCGCCGCCACGGTCCAACGCGGGGCGACATGCCTCGGCATCGACGCCTGGCCTTGCCGCTTCGATCCGCTACGCTGATCGTTGGATGGCTCACACGGCCCGCGGCCAGCTCGACTGGAGTGTTCGATACGGAGCACGTTCCACCTACACGGAACGGGTCGCCGCCGACACCCTGGAGGGCGTCGCGGATCTCCTGGCCCGACACCTTCCCGCGAGCACGGGATACGAGATCCGGCGGATCTGGTTGTCGGGATCGATCAGCGGCGCCTCGTTTCGGGTGCGACGCGGCTCGTTCGTCGCCTCGGTCAGCGTCCAGCGGTTCCAGAGCCCCGGGCGGTCCGCCGAGGAAGCCGACGCCCACAAGCTACGCGTCGTCGCGCGGAGCACCCAGCGCAGTGTCGCCCTCGCCAAGCCGACGAAGACAAGTGGGCTTCGGCTGACCGGTGGCGCGGCGGCCTCCTTTGGCGTGGGCGCCCTCGCCCTCGGCGTCTCCGGAAGCCTCACGGCGTGGGCAACCGCGGTGTTGCTGCTCCCCGCGATGTTTGCCACGCGCCTGTGCATGACGCTGTGGGTCGCCGACACCATTCATCGCCGCGCACTCCCACCGGCCGACCTGCCCGAGTCCACGCTCAGCGCGACCGAGGTCCGCGACCAGGAGCGATGGCAAGCGGTCCTGACCGGACTCGAACAACTGCACGAAAATGCGGCGGAGCGGCTGATGCTGCTGTCTCTTATACACATCTGACGCTGCCGACGAG
>CAJXVA010000659.1 GCA_913061055.1 uncultured Pseudomonadota bacterium | reverse complement strand
ACCCAGACGGCCGGCGCCGACGTTGGCTCGCGGGGGTCGGCGTGCTCGTCGGTGTCGCTGCGGCAGCAGGCGGAATCGCGTACCTCGTGCACACGGAAGCCTCCCGCTGTGAGGCCGACACGGCGCTGCTCGACGGTGCCTGGGATCCAGGAACCCGCGCGGCCCTCGAAGAGGCCTTTCTCGCAACCGGTCGTGCACATGCGGCCGATTCCTGGGCCGAGGTCCAAGCGAGCATGGATGACTGGAGCAGCCAGTGGTTCGAGTACTACTCGCTGGCCTGCAACGTGCGACAAGCCGACGACGACCACGACCTGCTCGCGCGACGCAACGCTTGTCTCGACGGCGTGCTTCAACCCTTCGCCGCCTTTGCCAACACCACGATCGAAGGCGGCGCCTCTGCCCGCGAGGTCGAGGGTGCGCAGCGGGTTGTCACCGGCTTGTGGCGACCGGCCGACTGTCGTTCGAACGACATGCTCGACTACGCCGCCCCCTCGGAGTCGGCCGCAAAGCTCGAGGTCGACCACGCGTGGCTACTGCTCTTGGCCGGCGATGCCGAAGCCGCTCAACTCCGGGCCGCCGAGGCCACCGAGCGGCTCTCTGCCTCGGAGGAGCCGAGCGCGTTCGTCCGCGGCAAGCTCGTCACCGGACTCGCGGCGGCAAAGCGAGGCGCCCCCGAAGCTCCGGCGCTCCTGCACGATGCGGCCTCGGCTGCGGCCGCCGCATCGCTTCGCATCCCCCAAGCCGAAGCCTGGATCGCGCTGGGTCGCTACGATGTCGAGTCTGCGCGCGCGGTCGCGCTGGAGCATGCGAGCACGCTCGTGGACGCGGTCAAGATCGATCGCCTGCGGGCGCAGCTGTTCGAAGCCCGAGCCGCGCACCAGCACAACCGAGGCCAGGACCGCGATGCACTGGCCTCCTACCACCGCGCGCTCGCACTCCTTCAGGACAGCGGTACCCGCACCACGATCCTGCGCGCCGACATCCTGCTCGACCTCGGCGAGCTGGCCAACTCTCGCCAAGAGTGGAACACCGCCTCCCAATACCTGGGCGAGGTGATCGCCCTGCGCGAGTCCACGTTTGGCCCCGCGCACCCCGAGCTGGTCTCGGCGCTGCAAGGCCTCGGTGTCGCGCAGGCCGGCGCGCAAGAGCAGCGTGAGGCGGCAAGGAGCTTTGACCGGGCGCTGGAGATCGCCAAGCAGAGCAGCCTCGCGCCGCGGGCGTTGGCATCGCTGCACGCGGCGATGGGCGAGCTGGAGGCCGCGCAGGATCACCACCGCGCCGCTGCAACCCACTACGCCGAGGCCGTCGCCGCCCTCGAAGGCACCCGCAGCGACGCGCTGCTCGCCGATGTTTTGCTCGGCCTCGGGCTGGCCCGTCTCGAAGGCAACGCCGCCCAGGCAACAACGGCACTCGAACGCGCGACGGTGCTGGCCGGACGCGTGGGGTGGTCGGGCAAAAAGCGCACGTCGGTGTACGAGGCGCTGGGCCGGAGCTTGCTGGACGACGATCCCACTGCGAACGCCGAGGCCGCCGCCGAAGCCTTTCACGAGGCGCTCGAGACCGCGACCGGTGCCGACGCGGAACGCATCGAAGAGAGACTTGCGGCGTTCGACGAGCCGACGGCCGTCGAAGCGGACGCGCCCTAGCGAGCCGGATCAGAGCCCAAGCATGGCCAGGAGCTGGTTGCCCTGTGCGTTGAGTTCTGCGATGCGTTGTTCGAGTCCTGTGAACTGAGAAGTGAGGCGATCGCGAAGCCGGGACGCGCTGTCCTCGATGCGAAGGACTCGGTCGTCGAGGCGGTCGACCAAGTCCTGCAGCGCATCGTTTTTGACGGAGAGGATGCCGTCGATGGAGTCTGTATAGCGCCCGCTCAGCTCCACGAACCGCGCCTGTATCCCCGTCTCTCCAGTAAACAGCCCTTCGAGTTTTTCCGTACCCCCGGCGACTGCCGAGGTGAAGGCCTCCGCATCGAAGTCGAACTTTCCCTGGTCGTTGATCTCGATCCCGAAGTCGGAGAGTCGAGCGGTCTCGGGGCCAAAGAACCCGGACGTGATGCTGTTGACGTCCCGCTGAAGCATTTGCAGCGTGCGGTCCCCGAACAGGGATCCCGCAGGGGCTTCGTCCCCGGTCAAGGTGAGCTGGCGTTGAATCTGACTCGTGACGGCGTTGAGCGCGTCCACGTAGCCCTGCATCTTCTCGGTGATGGCCTCCGGGTCGGCCTTCACATCGATGCGAGCATCGGTCACACCTTCGGCCAGCAACTCCAGCGTCACGCCCGCGATCGCATCATCGACGATGTTGGAAGCGCGCGTCACAGTGGTCCCCGCGATCGTGAACTCGGCATCCTCGGCGCTCACGACCTCGGCGGAGACGGCGTCCAAACCGGTGAGACCGCCCGAGTCTGCAAACGAAAGAGCATTGGCAACACCTGTGTTTCGGGACGTCACCTGGAGGCGATGCACGGACCCGTCAAAGAGCACGGAGGCCGAAACCTCGGCCCCGGAGTCGTTGATCGCGTTCGCAACATCGGATAGCGACATCGTGTCGTCGTAGGCGACGTCGAGCGTCGAGGCGCCCGCTGTAATCGAGAGCGTCCCAGCGCCGCCAAGAACCCCGGCAGCGTCCTGCGCAAAGCCAAACGACCGGCTCGTCTCCGCTCGGGCAAGGTTGCTCACCGAGATGTCGTAGACCCCTTGCAACGCATCGGCGCTGCCGGTCGCCTTGATCCGATCGCTCGAGGACACCGCGCCGAGCACTCGAAGTTCGTCCGCGCTGTCGAACGCCTCCGCCGCCTCGGCGAGTTCTTGGACGGCCAAGGCGATGTCCTGAACGACGGCCTTCTGTTGCCGAGTTGCGCTCTGTTGGCGTTCGAGTGCAGTCGCTCGGGCGTCCTCGATGCCCGTGAGCGCGTCGATGAGCGCTGCCGTATCAAGCCCGGTTGCGAGCCCGCCGAAGCTAATCGCCATGGTTCATGACAAGTCCTTGGGTTGGTGTTGCTGACATGACGCCGCTTCGAGCGGTGGCACGGCCCGAGGAGCGATGATGATTCTCGCGCCACGTACCGTCCCGAATCCGGGCGGTTGCAGGAGGTGTAGTTCCCTTCTTCGACCGCAAGGGCCGGGACCTTTAGCTTTTTGAGCCTGTTGTGGGACGCACCGCAGGCTGAGCGGTCCTCAAGGGCCCCGAGCTCCCGCTTGTGCGAGGCGCTAGCGCGGGGCGACGCGCTGCAGGAACTGCTCGATGTCGACCGGAGGCGGAGCGCCGCTCTCGGCGAACTCTTCCTTGGCCAGCACGCCGTGCCCGTGGGCGACCTCGTACTCGCCGAGACGGACGTCGAGCGTCGCCGCGAAGAAGTAGCGCAGGCCTCGTCGCATGGGGTCGGGCTCGCTGTCGATCGAGGTGAGCATCGCGTCTCGGCTGATCTGCGCGGCGAGGGGCTCAGTCGCCATGAAGACGATGGTTTCCAAGTTCATGCCGACCTGACGCACGCCCTCGCCATCGAGCGGGCCTTCGAGCATGAACGGCGCCATGCGGCTTGCGACGTAGTCGACCGCGTCGTCGGGCGTGGAAGCCTCCGCGATGAGGGTGGCGGTGGCGAGAATGGACGGCGCGTGCAGGGGGTTGGAGGTGAGCGCCTTGGCGTAGTGGGCCTTGGCGAGCTTGTTGTCCTTGCGCGCCCGGGCGACCTCGCCGCGTACGAACCAGGCCTCGCCGACGTTCTGCGGATCTTCGAGCGTGGTGTAGCGCTCGATGGCTTCGCCCGCGAGGGTCTCGGCCTCGTCGAGTTTCTCCTCCTCGAGGGCGATGACGGCGAGCATGAAGGTGACCGCGGGGTGGTCGAAGCCGCCGTCTCGGGCTTGAAGCAAGAACGGGCGGGCTGCCGTGCCGGAGAAGCGGTTCATCTGCACCCCGGCCCACAGGTAGGCGAGGTCCGGGGTGAGGTGGCCTTCGGCGGCGAGCGTGGCGAGGTCGGACTCGAGCGTGCTGGCGGACATCTCGGCGACGTCGTCGTTGGCGGGACAGCGCTGAGAGAATGCGGCCACGCGGGCGCGGGCGATCCGGGCCTGGACGGAGAGCGCTTCGTCTTCGCTTCCGAGGGGCTCGTCGAGGTTGGTCAGCAGGGCGAGCACCGAGACATCCCCGGGCTCGACCTTGGTGTCCTCGGAGAAGTCCATCTCGCGATCGGTGGCGCTGGGCTCCTCGCCGTCGACCAACCGCCAGGCGACGCCGCGAATGCACATGGAGAAGTGAAGCGCGGCGAGGTCGGCCCGGGCGACGGAGATCCACTGGCGCCCGGCTCCGCTGGAGGCCTCAGCCAGCCGCCGATCGGCGGACGCAGCCTTGCCGTCGCGGACGAGCTTGGAGGCATCCTTCATGGCGCGTACGGCCGGCTCGGGCGCGTGGGCCTCAGCGACCTCGACCAGCGGGGTGAGGTCGCGCCACGAGTACCAGTCGCCCATGGCCACCGCGTCCTGGCGGTTCCCGGGAGCGACGGTGCGCTTGCAGCCGGGGAGCGAAAGGCTGGAGCACAGAACCAGCAGCAATATCGTGGCGCGCACGGCCGCGGACGTTAGCAGGCAGTCGCGGGCGCGTCTGCCACGATGGGTTGCTACACTCCGCCCGTGGCCATTGTGCGCATACTGACGACCGAAGTCGGCGGGCAGGAGCGGGTTCTCCCCCTGGGCGAGGCTTCCATCGCGCTCGGACGTGCGGACGACAACGACGTGGTCCTGCTGGAGCAGGCCGCGTCCCGGCACCATGCGCGCATCGAACCGGTCGAAGGCGGCTACGAGATCGTCGACCTGGACAGCAGCGCTGGGCTCACGCTTCGGGGCGAGAAGGTGAAGCGGCATCGATTCGTCGACGGTGATGAGGTGGTGATCGGGGGCACGCAGCTTCGGTTTGTCGCGAACCCGGGCAGCCAGGCGACCGTGCTTCCGACGGCCTCCGGCAGACCTTCGAGTCAGCCGACGGAGGCTGCGATCCCAGCCCCGCCCAATCCCTTCTCCGACGCCGACACCATGCTCCCGACCGGAGCCCCGGGTACCTGTCTCTTATACACATCTGACGCTGCCGACGAGCGCTCTAGTGTAGATCTC
>CAJXVA010000658.1 GCA_913061055.1 uncultured Pseudomonadota bacterium | reverse complement strand
TGTATAAGAGACAGAAGCCCACCCCCGCGAAGCCGCGCCAGCGGAGGGCCCACGCCGACTCCGAGGACCCGAGCTGCCCACAACCCCCTCCCACCACAATGGCACCTGCGACACCCCGCAGGAGGCGGCGGGGAGGCACCGCGCCAGCAGGCCAGCCGCGCCACCTCAGACCTCCAACAGCAGGCCGGGAACCCCGTCCTTCACACCACCTTCGCGACCGACCGACCAGCCGGACTCCAGACGCCCCACACCCGGGCAGCAGCCTCGTCAACAGACACCACCGTGAACCACTGCCGCGCGACGCCACGTTCCTCAACAAGCCACTCGAGCGCCGCACGCATCTCCCCGCTCACGGAACTGCAACGGGCTCTCGGATACCCTCAGACACCTTCCACGACGCCTCAGCGTCCGCTCCCGGACCACGTGACCCCGCAGTCCCCGTTGTGAACCGGAGCGACGGCGCGTCGGTCTCGGCCGAGCACGTCTTTGCCATCGACCGGTTCGACCGGTCGATGGCAAAGAAGCTCTCAGCCCGCAACGTGGCCGCACCCAGCGTCGCCCACCCTCTGCCGCCCGGCGGACCGCCGCATCCCCAGGCGAGCTGAGCTACAGCCCCGCGAGACTCTCGACTTCAGCGCTCGTCAGCGCACGGTCGTAGATGGCAACGACATCGAGGGTGCCTGAGAACTGCCCCGTTCCGTACCCAATTCTCAGCGCGGATGCTGCCGTGTCAAGTGTCATGGATACGCTCGCAGCTGTGGCCCCGTTGAGATAGAGGGTCGCAACCGAACCGTCGAAGGTGAATGCCACGTGCATCCAGACGTCAGTGTCGAGGGTCTCTGTCATCGACAGGTCGTTTGCGAACCCCCAGAAGAAAATGGTCGGAGTTGGAACGGTGCGAAGGCCGATCGCAGATTTCCTCATCACTTCGTCTATCCCCCATCCTATGATTTCGTCGTTGTCCTCGAACGCCGCAACGTCAACCCAGAATGCGATCGAGCGCGGCGCGTTTCCAAGGGGTAGTCCGATCGGGGCGCCGACCTCTATCTGATCGTCGGTCCCATCGAATTCGAAGCCCAGACAGGAAGGGTGGACACCTTGGCTGTACTCCAGGCCCCCGCTCGGGGTCCCGTTGTTTTGGCCGGTGGCATCCTCCGTGTCGTTTTCTGCAAAGTACAACGCGATGGGTTCGTCAGGGACTTCGGGGCCACACGGATCGACCTCAGATTCGGTGCTTTCCGAACTCGCGGCAGTCGTCCCGGCTGTGGTCGATGTCCCGGCGGATTCCGTACTTGAGGACGTGCTAGTCGAACCGGTTGTGGTCGAGGAGTCGGCCCCGCGAGTATCTTCAGTGTCATCGCCGAGCGTGGTTCCCGCTCCCGACCCCGTGGTCAGGGGAACAGTTGTGGTCCCGGTCCCGTCCGTGAGAGCGGTGTCAGATGTGACCGATGTAGCAGGCTCAGTGGCCTGCTCCGTGCTCCCGTCTTCTGATGGGGAGAAACATGCGGCCAGGACAAGCGGAATGAGGAGTGCGAAACCCGTGCGCATGGTGACCAGATAGTCCGAGGATCCTCTCATGATGTCAAAGCGACTTGAGATTCACTCACGTGGTCCGGCATCACCCGTGCTCGTCGCCTGTCCTCATCGAGTGGCAGTTGCGTGAGTTCAGCGTACGAACGGGGCTGGAGCCTCCGGGGGGGGTCGTTTCGCTTGCTGTCAGGTTCGTAGCATGGCCCAAATCAGGCCTTGACCGTCCGCGGCACAGGGCCGAGCAGTGTTCGTTTCCGACTTGTGGTCTCACCTTTGGCGTACGGTTTCCTCGGATTGAGCGGGTCGCATCTTCGATGAGGAGACGACGTGCGCAGAGCTGCAAGAACCGCAAGTCAACACCCCGGATGTGGTCGTTGTCGCCGATCACCCGAGCATCTACCCCGCCTTCCAGGACGAATCGCGCCGCACCCAGACAACAGGAACGGGTGCCCGACCTCATGGCCGACCCCCTTGCCCCAACGCGCCCGCTCTACCAGACTACGTCGAGGTTCACGACTCGCCAACTCCCCGCTTCGGCGCCCGCCATCTTCGGCTGGCCAGCCCCGTCCGCGTACAGCACACGCACTGTCTTGCGGCTCGCTCGAACCTCCCCGCCTTCGCCCAGCTCGAGTTCTACCTCGACCTCCGCAATGGCGGCCGCGACGTCCTTGACCTCCACGATGGCAAAGCTTGCCAACACACGACCCTCGGCCATCGAACGCAGCTGACCGGCACGACGCCCGATCTCGGGCCCAGCACCCCCACACACGCTTCGAGCCATCTGGCCAAAGTTGCCTCGGCGCCAGCCGTCCAAGAACTCTACGACGCAGCGCTCTGCAGTCCCCTCGGCATACTCCTCGACGTCGCCCTGCATCGGGATCTGGCTGAGTTCCTGTACGGAGCGAGGTTCCCATGCGGCCAGAACCGCTTCTTGCCGACTGAGGTCCACGAGCTTTCGGAAGGTCTCGCGCAGGCCCTCCTTCGTCTCGCGCTCGGGGCCGCGACCATCCCCTCGCGCAAGTGCCCACTCCCGCAACGAGAACAACGCGGCCCAACACTTCGCAGCAACCAACTTGTTGTCGTAGCCGAGGTCGTGTCCATGCAGGATGCCGTTGCGATACGGCACCGATATCGACCCCACGCGGGTTTTCTTGCGACCCACGCCCAGAACCGAGGCCAGCTTCTGAAGGCCTTTGTCGTGTGCTGAGATCGAATCCCAGGCGGTGAGGTTCGCATCCTTGGAGAAGAACCCGGCGTTCACCTCGCCCACGTCATCCACGAAGCCGTCCATCAGCGCGAGGACCACTGGCACACACGCGTGGTACCGCCCCGCGAGGTAGTCATCGCAGGCTTTGTCGAGCAGACGGGCCCGGTCGCGAAACTCCGGAATGCCGGACATGAAGTTCATCTGAAACCGAAGGTTCTCCGCGTCGTAGGAGTCCGCCAGGACCCCCTCCGCCTCCTCAAGCCCCCCCGTGCCTGCCAGCGTCAGCGCCTCCTCCATCAGCTCTGGCTTCATCATCTCGTACGCAATCCACCCGCGCTCTGCAAACACGTCGTTGAAGCGGTCGGGAAGCTCCGACAGGCGTTCGACTTGCGCTGAGAGCCCCGACACCTCCTCGAGATGCGTCGCCAACCTCCGACCCCGGCGCCCAAACAAACGGAAGATGGGAGATAGCCGCGCGACCGCCTCGAGTCCACCCACGTTCTCGCGTAGTTTCTTCATGGACGGAACGTCGCGAAGTTTCCCCATATCGCTCACAGCTGAACAAGAGCACGCCGAGGATCCCCCCCGCAACTCTGCCTGTCCTCGGGGTCGGAACCGTGAGCGGCTGCGCTCCGAGTTGTCTCCTTACGCCCTCCGCAACACGCCGGTCCCCACTCGCTCGCTCATGGAACTGTCCGCTTCCCCGGACACTCCACAACCTTCGGCCAACGAGCCGCGCAAAAAAACTCCAAGTCCGAACACGCCCGTGCATGTAAGCCCGATCTCCCGTTCAGATCCCAACCTCCGCAACTCTCGCTACCCTTGAACAGCTATGGGCGCAGCGGACGAATACCGCGACAGCATCGCGTCGTACATTCTCACCAACTTCGAGTCGCACGGCCTGCAGGTCTACACCGAGGTCCCCATGGGCAAGACCGTCATCGGCAAGAACCGCCGCGTCGACGTGCTGGCTCTGCGCCCCACCGACCAGGTCGCTCTCGGTATCGAATGCAACTCCAGGACACCCGAGGCACCACCGACGAGAAGATCGACTACGCCCTGCGCGACCTCGAAGCCATGTGGATCCCGGGCGTCCTCGTCTACACAGGCGACGGATCGTCCCCAGGCGTCATGCACACCCTGCAGGGCTCCAAACTCGCCGCCGACTGCCGCCCCGACAAGTCCCTGCAGCGCACCCGCCACCCCCTCGAGCTCGACGACGTCCTCGCCTCCGTCTTCGGCTTGTGGGACCTCGTCCTCGACCCCAAGCGTAGATTCCACCGCGTCCAAACCAGCCAGCTCGAGCTCCCCCCAGCCCCGACCGCTCGCGTCAAATCGAAGCCCGCAAAGAAGCGCTCCCGGAAGAAGACGGCCTCCGCCGAGGACTAGAACCTCCGCCCTTCCCCACCGAAGCCCACACCCGCGAAGCCGCGCCAGCGGAGGGCCCACGCCGACTCCGAGGACCCGAGCCTCCCACAACCCCCTCCCACCACAATGGCACCGGCGACACCCCGCAGGAGGCGGCGGGGAGGCACCGCGCCAGCAGGCGAGCCGCACAACCTCTGACCTCCGCGACCAGGCAAGGCAAATGCCCCGCCCCCACAACCGCCTCCGAATCCATCGGAAGCCCTCTCAAGACCAACGCACGAAGCCCCCGACACCGCCGAACAAACCAGGCCTGGGCACATCGCCAGCAGCCACCCCCAGCCCCGCGATCACTCGGGCACGAAGTTGAAACGGTACGTCACCGTGGCCTCGACATCTCCGTTCGCGCTGGGCTTCGGAAATCGCCATGTTTCTATCGCCGTGACCGCGCAGTGAGCCACCCCCAACTCCGCGAATTCCGCCGAAACAACCTTCGCGGATTTCACGTAGCCATCGCCGCCAACGAGGAACTCGGTCGTCAGTCGTCCGCCGAATCCGGGGTGGTCCTCGAGCCCCTTGCGGTAACAGTGCCGCAGCTCTTCAGTATGTGCTTTCGCAATACGACTCACGATTTCAACGATCAGTGGGCCGTCGACCACAGGTTTACCGTGGAGCACCTTCGGCCCCGGCTCCGTATCCCCGGGAAACTCGCCGAATGTTACCCACGTGTCATCGGAGTCGCTCGTCGACCGCGGCTCCTCGGGAGCGGCCTCCGGGCTCGCAGCGGACAGCGCTCCTTCCCCCCCACCGTCTACCGGAGGCGTTGGGACTGACCGGGGTGCCGAACAGCTCGCTGCGCATGCACAAAGTAGCGTCCAACCAATCGTTCTCACGACACGAACGTACCAGGAAGCAGCACTCCCCCCGAGGATGATCGCACCGAGCAGACACCCCAAGACCTGTCTCTTATACACATCTGACGCTGCCGACGAGCGATCTAGTG
>CAJXVA010000657.1 GCA_913061055.1 uncultured Pseudomonadota bacterium | reverse complement strand
CAGCGTCAGATGTGTATAAGAGACAGAGCCTCGACTTCGAGATCGCAGATGGCGAGATTCTAGGATTCTTGGGCCCATCGGGGGCGGGCAAGTCCACGACGCAGCGCATTCTGATCGGGCTGCTCGAGGGCTACGGCGGCCGAGCTGAGGTGATGGGGAAAGAGGTGCGCGACTGGGGCCCTTCGTTCTACGAGCGCATCGGCGTCAGCTTCGAACTCCCCAACCACCACCAGCGGCTCACGGCGCTCGAGAACCTCCAGCACTTCGGTGCGTTGTACCAGGGCCCGATGCTCGATCCCCTGGAGGTGCTTCGTTGGGTCGACCTCGAAGCGGACGCCGACAAGCGAGTCTCGGACTTCAGCAAGGGTATGAAGATCCGGCTCAACGTGGCGCGAAGCCTGCTGCACCAGCCCAAGCTGCTGTTCCTCGACGAGCCCACCAGCGGCCTCGATCCGGTCAACGCCAAGCGGGTCAAGGACCTCGTGCGGCGGCTGCAATCCGAGGGCACGACCGTCTTCGTCACGACGCACGACATGTCCGTGGCCGAGGCCTTGTGCGACCGCGTGGCCTTCATCTGCGACGGCGGCATCGCGGCACTCGACAGCCCGGCCGCGCTCGAGAAGCGCTACGGATCACGGACCGTCGCCGTCGAGTGGCAGCAGCCCTCCGGTGAGCTCGAGACGGAGACGTTTCCGCTCGACGCGCTCGGGGACAACCCTCGATTTCTCGAGCTGCTGCGCGGCGGCGCGCGCATTGAGACGCTCCATTCCCAGGAGACCACACTCGAGAACGTGTTCATCGAGGTCACCGGGCAAAGGCTTCACGCATGACACGGGTGCTCGCTGCCTTGCGCACCGACGTCGCGTTGCAGGCCCGCAACGGTCTGTACGCGATCTCGGTCCTGTTTGCGTCGATCATGGCGGGGGCCCTCATCTGGTTGTCCTCGGCGGAGTCGCTGCATCGGACGGTGCCGATGGGCATCCTGTTCGTTGTCGGGGGCTCGACGCTGATGTACGTGGTCGCGATGGTGTTGCTCGAGCGCGACGACGGGACGCTCGAGGCCGTCTCCGTGTCGCCCCTTCGGCCTCGGGAATACCTTGCGGCCAAGGTCGCCTCGCTCAGCGGTCTTGCGGTCTTCGAAGGCATCATCCTCGCCGCAGTGGCCATGGCATGGCTCGACCGCAGCTCGCTTGCGGGCGCAGCTGTGCCGTTGGTCGTCGCCGGATTGCTTGGTCTCGGTGTCCTGCACACGCTCGTGGGCATCATCATCGTCGTCCGCTACAGCCGGATCATGGAGGCGTTGATGCCGATGGGGCTCGTCGCGCTGCTGTTTCAGATCCCAGCGCTCTACTTCATCGGCGCGCTGCCCAGCCGTCTCGCGCTCGCGATCCCTTCGGCGGCCCCGGCGATGTTGGTCAGGGCTGCGTTCGTTCCGTTGGAGCCGTGGGAGTGGGCCTACGCGCTGCTCGGCACCGCCCTGAGCATTGGCATCGCCGCCGTGTGGGCGCACCGCGCCTTCGTGCATCACATCATCCGCAAAGGGGTCCGGGCATGAACGCCATCACCTCCGTCCTCGGTCATCTCGTGCGCAACGACGTTCGTCTGATCGCACGCGACAAGATGCTCGCCACGATGACCGTGGTCGTGCTGTGCATGGGAGTGGGCATGCGCTACGCCCTGCCAGCTCTCGACACGGCGTTGGCCGATGCGGGCGTCATGCCCTCGGCGAGTTCCAGCCTCCGCTTCTCCGACACCTTCCCCGCGTTCGTGGTGTTCGTCGCGCTGTGGCAGGGCGCGAACTTCCCAGGGATCGTGTTTGGCTTCGTGCTTCTTGGCGAGAAGGAGGACAACACGCTCGAGGCCATGCGCGTCACGCCGTTGTCCTTGAAGCGCTACGCCGGCTATCGCGTCGCGGTCTCCGCCGCGGCGGCGTTTGTGATCATCGTCTATCTGGTGCTGGCGGTGGGCATCGCCCAGCTTCCGCTCCTGCAGCTGTTGGTTTTTGCGGCGGGCGCATCCCTTGCCGCGCCCCTGTCGGTCCTGGCGTACGCAACGTTTGCCGACAATAAGATCCAGGGCCTCGCCTACACCAAGTTCGGAGGACTCGCCGGGCTGCTCATCCTGGTCGGCTACTTTGTGCCCGATCCGTGGCAATGGCTGCTCGGGGCGTTTCCCCCGTTTTTGGTCGCCAAGGGCTACTGGATGGCGCTGGAGGGAAACTCAGCCGCGGTATGGCCGCTGCTCCTGGGCGTCTTTCTCCAGGTCGCGCTGATTCGGCTCCTGCTTCGGCGACTGAACGCCGCCACGTGAACTTCCCGCGGATTCGATTTTGTGGGGGCCGCACCCCCTGCCGGCCTTGAAGTACGACACGTCCAGCGGGTATCTCAATCTGGATGGACGCGCCGCAATCTCGGTATGACATCCCGGCGTACACCGAGGGCTGGTTTCAGATCGCGTGGACCAAAGATCTGGGCCGCGGTGAGATCAAGAAGGTGCGGCAGTTCGGCCGCGACTTCACGCTGTTCCGCGGACAAGACGGCAAGGTCGGACTCATCGACGACGTCTGCCCCCACCTGGGCGCACACTTCTCCGAAGGCGGGTGCGTCAAGGGCAACGCAGTTCGCTGCCCCTACCACGCGTGGGAGTTCGATCGTGACGGGGCCTGCGTCAACATCCCCTACGCCAAGAAGATCCCCAAGAAGGCCCAGGTCGGGTCATATACGGTCGTGGAAAAGCACGGCCTGATCTTCATGTATCGGGACAAGGCCGGGAGCCGGACCGACGCCCCGCTGCCCCCGATCCACGACTTCCACGTCGGCGACTACGTCGAAGCTTCGACCTACGAGTTCAAGATCCGGATCCACGGTCAGGACATCATGGAGAACTCGGTCGACAGCCCGCACTTTGCGGCCGTCCACGGCCACGCCATGCCCACCAACGCGTTCTTCACCGAGAAGGACGAGTTGCGGGTCGACCAGACCTCGTCGGTGCATCGGTTCGGGAAGACGCTGCACTTCAAGATCGAGTTCCACATGGTGGAGCCCGGCTTCCACTACATGTTCTTCCCCGAGCTCCCCGGCGGCGAGGCGTTCGTCTTCAGCTCGATCGTCCCGGTCGACGAAGAGTTCACCAACCATCGCCTCACGCTGATGGTGAAGAAGACCCGCATCCCCGGCTACTCGAAGATTCTGCAGCGGTTCATCACCTGGCAGATGATGAAGACCTACAAAGAAGACATGCAGATCTGGGAGCACAAGGAGTACCACTCGCGCCCCGTCCTCTGTGATGGGGACGGCTCGATCATGAAGCTGCGCAAGTGGTACGCGCAGTTCTTCGAGCCACAGGATGACGCGCCGCCGAGCACGGCGAAGCGGTCGCACGCGCTGGGCGTTGTCTCGCCGGTTCAGGATTCGTAGAGCGGGGTTGGGGCGCCACCGCGGCGCTCCGTCACCCTCAGTGCAGCTGAGCAGTCGCACCCTCGAACAGCGCGACGGTCTCTTCCTCCGGCATCCGTCGCAGCGACAGCAACGCCGACGCTTCCGTCGCCGCGGCCAGCTGTGCGTTCGCGGTCGTCACGACCCACTGCACCCGCGGCAGTGTCGCCCGCAGCGTACTCATCAGCTCTCGTGCCACCTCGGGCGGTTGATGCAGGTCGATCTCGTCGATCGCGATCACGCCGGTCGAGGTGCGTGGATCCTGGCCTGGGTACGCCGCCCACAGCGTGCGGACCGGAATCGTCGCGATCGTCAGCAGGTGCCGAACGTGATTGGGGAGGCGGTCGAAGATGCAGACGTTGCCCGCTGGGGTCGTGAACGAAGGCTCGAGCGAAACCGGGTCGACACCGTCGTAGGTGTATCCGACCAGGTCGAGCACGGCACCGATCGCATCGCGCATCGCGTTGCCCAGCAGACGTGTGTCCCAGGGGCGGGTGCTGGACTCGCGCAGGCGGTTGCGCTCGCGTTGGGTGCTGGGGGCGACGGCGGCAGAGACCTCCGCGTAGGCGATCGCGAGCTTGGTGTCTCGGGTGCTCTCGGAGCGCGACGCGTCGTCGAACGTGGACGATGACTTGACGTCGTAGTGGGCGACCGTGCGCAGGGGCGCATGCAACGAGACGGCCTGCGGCGAGTACCAGCGTGCCGCCGGAATCACCGAGAAGACGAACCCTCCGCGCTCCTTGGCCTGCTTGTCGAACATCGCCTGCTCTCGCCGCTGCAGGGCCGAAGCGTCCTCGTCCGGCCCGCGCGTGCGCATGTTGGGCGTGCAGACCACGAGGGGATGGGGGCGTTCGGGATCGTCGTCGCCCAGATGCCAGTGGCACATGGCTTGGGCAGGTGCGGTGGCGCCGGGCATCGAGCGACCAAGCAGGGCGACGGCGTGTCCAGGCCGCGTGGATGACAGCACCCGGAGCAGCGCGGTCTTGCCGACACCGCCCGCGCCATGCATCACGGTGACCATTCGGGGCTCACCGTCGATGTCACAGAACGGCACGTCGAGGGTGCCGAACGGCGCCACACCGAAGAGCTGAGCCCGGGTCAGATACATCGCGCCCCAAGTGTACCGCTCACCGCACGCTCATGCTGATGATGCGGGTGAGCAGAGGAAAGTCGCGCAGGTGGCCTTCGCCCTCGGATTCGAGCCTTCCTTGCGAAGGCCCTTGACCGCGGGGCGCTCCCTCTCCGTAGCCGGTGTAGATCTGGTCGACGATGTCCATCCCTTCGACGACGCGGCCGATCGGTGCGAAGCCCATGCCGTCCAGCTGAGGGTTGTCGGTGAGGTTGATGAACAGCTGGGTTGTCGCGCTGTCGGGCTGGCTTGTCTTGGCGAACACGACGGTCCCGCGGAGGTTCGACATGTTCACCGGGTCATCGGAGATCGTGGCGCCCTTCCACAGCCGGTTCACCTCGGGGTCACCGTGTACGCCGAACTGGACCATGAACCCCGCGATGGCGCGGAAGAAGGTGGCGTTGTCGTAGTAGCCGAGCATCGCCAGGTTGTAGAAACGCTGGGCGCCGTGGGGTGCCTGTTGGCTGTCGATGTGCACGACGAAAGTCCCCAAGCTCGTTTCGACCACCGTCTCGAACTGGGGCGGGGGCTGAAGGGTCGCGTTTTCCGGCCGAGG
>CAJXVA010000656.1 GCA_913061055.1 uncultured Pseudomonadota bacterium | reverse complement strand
ACCCTCGGCGGTGCACAGGCGCTCGACTCCAGCGGCGCGAGCCAAGACGGGACCCAGGGCACCGGACTCGTCGTTGAGTCGACAGCGGCTGCGTTGCGCGAGTCGGTCGTGCATCTCGAGCAGGCGTGCTTCCTGGATGAGGTCGATGACCGCGTTGCTGTCGCTTCCGAGCGAGAGCGTGGTGCCGGCGGACTGAAGGCGAGCGGCGTCGAGAATCCCGTCCCCCAGATCCGCCTCGGTCGTCGGGCACACGCAGACGTTCTGGTCCCGCAAGCGCTCGAAGTCGTCGTCGACCAGATGTGTCGCGTGCACAGCGGTGAAGGCATGAGGCCGTTCGAAGGCGCCACAGGACTCGAAGACGCCCGCTGGCGTGGTGCCATGCTCGGCGAGGCACTCCTCGTTCTCGCGCGGCTGCTCGCTGAGATGAGTGTGCATGACCAGGTGGTGCTGCTGCGCGTAGGCGGCGAGCTCCTGGATCTGTGGGGCGGTCGCTGCACGTACGCTGTGCGGTGTGATGCCCACGTCGACGCCGGCGCTGCGAAGCGCGTCGACTCGCAGGAGATACTTGTCGACGCTGCCGTCGCAAAATCGCTGTTGCTCGGGAAGTGGAGCGAGCCCGGCCGCAGCCCGGGCGTAGAACACCTCGAGCAGCGTCAATCGAATGCCCACGTCACGGGCCGCGCGAACCACCGCCCACGAAAGCTCGTTCGGATCGTCGTAGGGGGTGCCATCGGGCTGGTGGTGCACGTAGTGGAACTCGCCCACATGCGTAACTCCTGCCCGCAGCATCTCGGCGAAGGCAGCCTTGGTGATCGCGTAGAGCCCGTCGGGATCGAGGTTGCCGGCCGCCTCGTACATCGCGGTCCGCCACGACCAGAAGCTGTTCTCGCCGGACATGCGGCGGTGGGTCTGCCCGCGAATGCTGCGCTGAAACGCGTGCGAGTGGGCGTTGACAAGACCGGGGAGCACAAGCGCGTGGCCGAAGCTGCGCAGCAGGGTCGCTTCACCCCGATCGCTGGCGTCCCCCAGGTTCGTCACGCAGCCGTCTGTGCCCACGTCGATGCGAACGTCGCGACGGAGAATCCCGTCCGCGAACGCCCACGGTGCGACGTAGGCAGTTGGCGTCAAGGCGTGGTCCCCGGGAAGTGGATGCTGTGTGTCTCGAAGTCGAGGACGAAGCGCGAGCGGCCCAACACGCCCAGGCCGATCATGCCATCGAGGCGGAACCCATCGGACGACTGGGTCTGCTGGAAGTAGCCCCAAGCGGACTCGAGGTTCTCGGTCGACATCGCCTTGCCAAGCGAGAACGACTTGATGAGGGCCATCGGCGCCTCTCCGGCTTGCAGGGGCGGGGTGGCCACTGCGGCGTGTTTGTACGCCTGACCGTTGGCGGTCATGTCCGCACCACGCATGCCGGTGTTGACGAGGTACACGCCCTCGGAATCGTTCATCGCGCCCATCACGTAGATGTAGTGCGTCTCGTGCATCCAAAAGGGCACGGACGGGCCGGACAGCATTGCTTTGCGCTCGGCCTTGCACTTGCGGGCGGAGGACGCCAGCTCGAGCGTGCCTTTGGGGACGTCGAGTGCGACGGCGAACTCGGTGAGCATGCCGACACCGAGCACAGCACTGACTCGGTCGGATTCGTCACCCGCCATGTCGGCGATCGCTTCGTCGTCGAACACGTTGGCCGGCACGTTCTTCAGGTTGAGGCCGCCAACGGTCACGGACGGAAACTGACCGTGGCCGACGGGGGGCATTCCTTGGGCGATCTGCGAGCTGGCCGCGACCTCCATGCCCAGCTCATCGGCGAGCGAGCGGGTGACGATGAGGTCGGCAGCGCCGGTGTCGAAGATGGCTCCGACGGTCTTGTCGCCGATCTTGATGTCGACCGTGGCGAGCGGTTTTTGCGTGGCGAGCGGGATTTCCAGCTTGCACGCGTTGCCCTCGACCGTGGCCTGCAGGGGGTCCCCTGCGAAGGCTTTGTAGCGGTCCGCGAGCTGGGTGTTGCCGCCGGCTGCGAGGTCGACGGCGAACTTGTCGTACTTGCGCTGCCGCAGGTGCACCCAGCCGTACTCGCGGGCGAGGACTTCGGCGCGAACGTTGGCCTTCTTCGCCTGCTTGAGGAACTTCTCCGCTCGGGCATAGTCGCCCGACAGGACGGCTCGGCGTGCCGTGAGCAGCAGCGCCTCAGGCTCCTTCGAGTCGAGGGCCAGGACCTTGGCCAAGGCCCGGTCGACGTCCTCGAAGTGCGCCGCAACGTAGGCGATTCGGGCGTAGTCCATCCATGCCGAGACGTCCTTTGGGTTGCCCTCGGCGTTGGAGCGGACGCTGTCCAGCTGTGCAAGCACGGCGTCCGGCTCGGCCTTGGGCGGAGGCATCTCGGGCAGTGCGAACTTGGTTGGGTCGATCGCATCGTGGGTGACCCGCTGGACCGCGAAATCGATCCGCTGTGTCCGAGCACCCATCTTGTTGACCACCCGGATCATGTGCGGCACTTGAACGCCGTCGATCTCTCGGTAGTCCTCGTAGACGACCACCTGAGTGGAGCCAGACTCCTCGCTCCCGCTCGTCTCTTCGCGACGCAGCCCGGTGACGCGGTCGAACCAGAGCTGCTTCTCGATCTGCGTGTCCTTGACCCGCCAGGCCATGCCGTCGAGCTGCCGGGGGTTGCCGTCCGAGTCCTCTTTGCGGCTCGCGATCAGTTCGGTTTCGACGCCGCGCGGCAGGACGTCGAGGTACCAATGAAGCACCGCTTCTTCGCGGTTGAGCTTCATCTCGTCATCGCTGTCGATGCGGAGCGTCTCGGGGGCGAGGAAGGCCCACCCGGTCTTGCCGTCGAAGCCACGCTCTTCGAGCGCATCCCCGATCACGTTGCGGCGATACAGCCGGCCGTCCGCCGTGCTCTGGTAGAAGTACGATCCGGTCTCCTCCTCCGTGCTCGCGCAGAACGGATCTTCGGGCTGCTCGCACCCCTCTCCGGGGTAGAGAATCATGCGGGCTTCGAGCGTCCGGGCTTGGAGGGCACGAAGCGCCTTCTCGCCGCCGAGTGCCTCGACGTGTCGCGCCAGCAGTTCGGCCGCGGTCGTTGGGGCCACGGGCGACGCGCCCGGCTCCTCGGGGAACTCCTCGGGGACTTTCAGGCACCCGGCGTTGGCAACGCCGAGCAGGAGGACGAGGGCAGCAGCACGCATGGCGATCTCCGCAGGAGGCTGGCCCGGCCGCCTTCTGCCGTCAAGGAGCGTGAGCACGGGCGTAACTGGGTGAAAGATCGGCCGTATTCCTCCGTTGAGAGGGCAACGCGCAGATGCCGTTGCTACGCTCCCCGATGTTGGTCACCCTGAAAAAAGCCATGATTCCGGCGATGCTGGGCCTTTGGGCCACGGCGTGCGCGGGCATGGGGGGGCCACTGGCGGAGCGGCACGAGCCCCTGTCAGCCGTGGCGCCCGACGAGCTGGCGGACCAGGTCGCGGCCCGGGCGGGGGAAGATTGTGGGGAGTCGCTTCGCGGTCAGCTTCTGTCGGGGCGGGCCGAGCCGGGGGCCTGCAGCGCGGTCCGGTCGACCGCGGCCCGGGTCACCATCCTCCACAACGGGGTGAAGTTTGGCATCGTCGACCATCGTGATGTCGAGCTCGACCGCGTGCGGCTGCGGCTGAGTGAGGCCGGGCTTTGCAAGGGCTGGCCGCTTCCCATCGACGACGATGCCGGGGTTGTGCTTCGCGGGCGGGACGCGGATCGGGCCGGCTGCGTGGTCCGGCCGTACCGCGGGTCACTCGTGCTCACGGCGATCGATGCCGACGGAGATCGGCACCAAGCTGCCATGCTCGACGTCGACAAGAACGGCGAGGTCGTGTTCGAGTTTTCGGCCGTCGATGCTTCGCTGCGAAGGGCGGTTGGCCAAGGCCTCGATGCCTACGCGTGGCTCGAACTCGGCGAGACTGCCTGGGCCGGAACGATCAACCTCGAGCGCATGCGTGGCTTCCTCGCCGACTGGCACTTCGTGTGGGTCGCCGGTGGCCGGGGCTCCGCTGCATTGTTCGCCGAGCGGCACGTGGAGCATGCTCGTCGTGCCGACGCTCAGGCGATGGCACTTCAAGCGCGGCTCGAGCGACAACGACGGGACTTCGACGCGGTCTCAGAAGGCAAGATGACCGCCTCTGCGTTCCTCGAACGCCACGTTTGGTCGCCGTTCCGTCAGGCCGTCGAAGAACTGAGCGTCACTGCGGAGTAGGAGACGGAGCGCGCTGACCCCCTCCAACGTTGGCCTGCTGCCGACGCCTATTCTGCTTTGCGGGATCGAAGTCGCGAAGGATCTTGTCTTCGTCCGTGAAGATGCCCGGCATCATCGGGGGGGCCGGTCCCAACGCGGAGTAGTCGACCGCCTCGGTGGGGACCTCCGGATAGAAACCGACGTAGTCGATGTATGCCCGGTCGCCGTACACCCGGAATCGGAACATGAGCTTGTCGTGACCCGCTTCATAGAACGCCCAGAACGGCTCCGCGCCTGAACGAATCCGTTCTTGCAGGCCCATCACGAACGACGTCGGGTTCGTGTACTTGGTCATCTCGTCCATCCGGTTCGCGGCCGCGTGGGCGCCGTCGAAGAACGTGAGCAAGTTGTCGTCCTCGAAGATGGGGGCCTCGTGGGGACGACGGGGATCGGGGCGACCGAATGTGGCCGTGGGAGCCAGGGTGTGCTTGAGCTCATCGACCGCGCCGCGGGACAACGAGGTGAGGAACGAGGCGACGATCCGCTTGCTTTGGAACGGGAGCTGCCATGCGGTGGCCTCGGCCCCGAGCGCGTCGCCGGCCGGAACCGAGAGCTTGCCGCCGGCGAGATCTCGCGCTCGATAGTGCTGGAGCAGGGTGCGCGATTGGCCGTCCTCCCCGGGGTCCACCGGAGCACGGGACGGTACCGCGGCCTGTTGTGGCACGGTCTCCGTCCCTGTGGCCTGTGGGGCCTCGCAGCCAGAAGCGAGCAAAGCGCCGCAGAGCAGGAGCCACAGGCGGTTTGAAAACGCAGCCATGCTTGAGACTTAGACTTCCTGGCGCCTCTGGGCAAGCCACTCGCACTCCCTGGGGTCTGTCTCTTATACACATCTGACGCTGCCGACGAGCGATC
>CAJXVA010000655.1 GCA_913061055.1 uncultured Pseudomonadota bacterium | reverse complement strand
CTCGTCGGCAGCGTCAGATGTGTATAAGAGACAGTCGAAACCCCGCTCCCCCAGGTCGCCCAGGCCGAGCCCCCGAAGCCGACCCGCAGCCTCTCCCCGCTGACCGACACCGGCTGGGCTCGCACGTTCGACGCCGCCGCTTCGATGGCCGACGCGGTCCCCCGCGGCGTGGGCAGCCTCACCGCGCGTCGTGCCGGCAGCAAGAACGAGCGACAGGCGATGCGGCTGACCGACCACCGGGTCACCGTGAGCATCTCGGGCCGGGTCGCGCACACCGAGGTCGAGCAGGCGTTCTTCAACGATCAGGCCAGCGTCCTCGAGGGCATCTACCGATTTCCAATCCCTGAGGACGGCTCCATCTCTGGGCTCTCCCTGCTCGTCGGCAACACCTGGATGGACGGTGAGGTCGTCGAGAAACAACGCGCGCGTCGGATCTTTCAGCAGATCGTCGATGCCACCGTCCCACGCGACCCAGCGCTGCTCGAGTGGGAGCGCGGCAACGTGTTCAAGCTGAGGATCTTCCCGATCCCCGGCCGCGGTGAGCGTCGCGTGAAACTCTCGTACACCCAGGTCCTCCCGGTCGTCGGCGGCAAGCTTCGCTATCGATACCCGCTGGGTGGGTCCGGAGCCACCGGCACCCCGATCGACAACTTCGCGTTCACCGTTCGTTTGGATGGGTCGGAGATCCCCAGCGAGAAGCTGGACGACATCACCACGCCGATGCTGGCGCTGGAGCGCCGCGACCAAGGCGATGTCATCGAGTTGCACACCGAACGCGAGGCCTTCTTGCCCACGTACGACCTCGGCCTCGACGTGCCGGTTCCCCAGGCGGAGCGGCCCGTGCACAGCCGGACGTTCCTCGATCAGGACGGCCAGGCCTACTTCATGGTCGCCATGGAGCCGCAGTTCGAGATGGGGATCGACGAGCGCCCGGTTCACTACGCGTTCGTGCTCGATCGCAGCCACAGCACCTCGCCCGAACTGTGGACGACCGCTCGCGGTGTCGTCGACGCGATGACCGAGCTGATGGATGAGGACGACCGGTTCACGGTGCTCGCGTGCGACAGCGCGTGCGAAGAGCATCAGGACGGCCTGCAAGCCCCCAGCGGCGAAGCCGTCGGCCGGGCACAGCAGTTCCTCGATACCCAAGACCTCGCCGGAGCCAGTGACCTGGCAGGGTCACTCCAACAGGCCGCAGACGTCCTGGATCGCAGCGGAGACTCGGCCCAACACGTCGTCGTCTACCTCGGCGATGGCGTCCCAACCTCCGGCGAGATGGCTCCCGACGGCATCACCGACCTGCTTCGGGAGCCGATGGCGGAGACCCGGGTCCTCGCCGTCGCCCTCGGATCCCGCAGCGACCTCACCGCGCTCCAGGCCGTCGTGGATGTGACCGGCGGTGACCTCGTGCAAGCCGACGCTCGCGATGACCTGCGCGCGATGGTTCGCGAGCTGCGACTGCGCGCCGAGGTCCCTGCCCTGCGCAACGCATCGCTCGACCTCCCAGACGGCATGGTGATGGCCCGCATGAACAACGTCTCCGCGATTCGTCCCGGGGACACCGTCGTGGTCACCGGAAAACTCCATCACCGGGTGTCCGGCGACATCGTGCTGCGCGGCGACGGGCCGACCGGTGCCGTGTCGACCGCGTTTCCGGTCGAGCTGTCCGCCTCGCAGGCCAGCACGAGCACCGTGGACTCCCACCTCCCTCGGACGTGGGCCAAGATGCAGATTCAGCATCTGACCAAGACCGAGGGTTTCCGAGCCAAAGACGACATCATTGCCCTGTCCAAGGACTACACGGTCCTCTCTCGCCACACCGCCCTGCTGGTGCTGGAGAACGACGCGATGTTCCGCGAGTTCAACGTGGTCCGTAGCGCGAAGAACACCGCGAAATGGGACGGAAAGCTTGGGGGGAAGACAAAAGAAGGGCCGACCGAAGAAGAGGGTCGCGCCGGCCTCGAAGCGCCGGACACGACCAGTGCGGCGGAACGACTGAAGAACGAAGATGCACCCGGCGGCGGGGCTCCCCGTGATCAACGCTCGGAAGACAGCAAGGACAACGCCGCCAGCGGACCGGCAAGAACGCCGACGGCCCCCCGATCAGCAGCGATTGATAGCAACAAGGAATCGAGCGAGTCGTTCGACAAGAAGGCCGACGGTTTCGGGTTTGACGACCTCGACAACGATGCCGCGCCCGAGGCCGAGCCGGAGCCGAAGCCTGACCCCAAGCCCTCCGGTGCAGACCGCGACAGCTTGGACGATGTGGTGACCGAGGACGAAGAGCAGGATGCAGACGAAGTCATCGGCGGCCTGCTCGATGGAGCCGGTCGGAACAGTGGCGGACGCGCCTCCGGCTCCGCCGCCCAGCCTCCCCGCTCTGCCCCCGCACCGACGACGCCTCGGCAAGACCGGCCGATGGAAGACCGCGCCGCGAAGCCGCGACCGAAGCAGAAGAAAAAGAAGATGCCCAGCAAGGGATCCGCGCTGCCCCAGGATGGTTGGGCAGGAGGAGATAGCGGATTCGGTGAGAAGTCCGAGCCCTGGAACCGCGAGCAGAGTCAGCGGCGTCGGAGCAAGCGCAGTGGTGGTTGGCGTGGGCGCCGTCGCCCTCCCCATCTCGCGATTCGTGAGTTCCCCACGACCCGCAGCCGCGACACCGGTCGCGTTCAAGCGCTGGCGAGCGCGGTCGCAGTCAACCCCACCGACCGCGCAACGCACAGCAAGCTGGTGCGCACTGCGCTTGCGGTCGGGCACCCGGAGACGCTTGCGTTTGCCCGAGCATGGGCAGACGTGGACCCGGACCATGCGGGCGCCCTCGAGACGCTGGCCGACGCGCTTGCTCGCGAAGGTGAACCCATCGCTCTGCGCGCCTATGAGAGCGTCGTCGAAGTCCGACCGTTCTCATCACGCGAGCACGAGTCGCTGGCGCGCGCCTTCGAGAACGAAGGCGACCTGCCCCGATCGTGCTCACACCGCCGGGCCTTGGTCAGCATCAAGCCCACAACCGAGCACCAAGCCGGGCTCATCGCGTGTCTCCAGCGCGCCGGCCGAAGCACCGAGGCCGCGGACACGAGAGCCGGGTTCATCAAGAGCACGATTGTCACCCGAGGCAACGTTGGCGCATTCACGACCAAACTCGACAAGGCCATCCTCGCTGCCGCCCCCAAGCTGAGCCGACGCGGCCAACTCCGCGCCACCCTGACGTGGACCGGCCGTGACGACCTGGATATCGCGATCATCGACCGGCGCGGGCGGAGGATCTCCACCCTGCACGACCGCGGATCCGCACGAACGCTCGAGAGCCCCGGTCGCGAGGAACTGGATCTGTCGAAGGTCCGTGGGTCGGTCTTCGTGGAGGTCTCCCGACGACGCACGGACCGGGAGGAGGGCGTCGCCCCGCCGATTGCGGCGAACCTCCAGCTCGTGACGCCGCATGGCCGCAGAACGGTCGCATTGTCCGTTCCGGCCGGGACGACTCGCGCCGCGAAGGTCTTCTGGACCCGGTGAGCGGCGCGCAGTAATTGACGTTGCTCACTTCGGTGGGCAGCGCGGGCACCGCGTTGGGCCAAACCGTCTCACTCTGGGTCGCCTCTGCGGATGCAACCGGGGCGCTATGGAAAGGCCGCCGGTGGCCATGTTATCCACCAGGTCCTTCTTCTCAACGGGAACGGACCAAACAACATGTCTGCGAGCATCGACCTGCCGACCCAACCGGCGATCCCTTTCGACGTCGAAATCCTGGCCAACCCGGAGCAGAAGCAGCTGCGCGAGCTCGCCCTCGAGCACACGCCGTTCTGCACCAAGACCGCCCTGGGCAACATCAACAAGGTGGCCCGGAACAAGGCGCGGATGGCCAAGTTCACGTACATCATCGACCGCAACGGTGATGCGACGGCTTACTCGCACAACACGATCGAGCCCGCCAAGGCCGAGGTCCTGATCGCGAAGCAAGCGGAGTACATCAAGAGCAAGGGCAAGCTGATCCGCATCGACGCGTACGTCGGCGTTGGGCCTCGCGCGCTCCCGGTTCAGTGGCTGTACACCCTCGAGGCCGCCAACATCGCCGGCATGCAGCAGGTGCTGTCGTTCCCGCGGTCCGAGGTGGAGACAGCGGAGAAGCAGGCCGAGGAATTCCAGCCCGCATTCCGGTTGGTCTACACCCCCGACCACCACCCCGACATGCCCGGTGGCCAGGCGATCATCGTCGACCTGGACAACTACGTCACGTACATCATGGGCCCCGACTACTTCGGGGAGTCCAAGAAGGGTGCGCTGCGGATGTCGGCCGCGCTGATTTATCGCAACGGTGGATTGCTGATGCACTCCGGCGCGAAGGCGGTCCACACCAAGGACGGCGGTGCGCTCACCATGTCGATCCTCGGCCTGTCGGGCACCGGAAAGACCACCACCACGTTCTCCAAGCAGGGCGAGATGGTCGAGCCGATCCAGGACGACATGATCGCCATCTGGAACAACGGCGAGATCTCGATCACCGAGAACGGCTGCTTCGCGAAGACCGAGGGCCTCAAGGAGGCAAACGAGCCGGTCATCTACCGCGGCACCATGCACGAGACGGCATGGCTCGAGAACGTCTACATCGACGACAGCGGCCAGCCTGACTTCTTCAAGGCAGTGCTCACCGCGGCCGACGTCAAACGCATGCGCGAGGTCCTGATCGGGACCGGCGCGCCCGAGGCCAACGTCGACAAGTACATCGCAGGCGAGGTCACCTCGGCCGACGTGGTCGAAGGCGGCATCCCGCAGGACGGCTGGGACTTCGTGGTGTGGAGCCAGAACGGCCGCAGCATCATCCCGATGAGCGCCATCGAGAACGCCGCCGACCTGCACAACGTGCCCAACATGCACTCGCTGGGCATCCTCAACCGGGACGAGGGCTCCGACGCGGCGACGCCGGGCATCGTGCGCTTCTCCGACCCGCACCAGGCCGCCGCCTACTTCATGCTGGGCGAGACCAGCAAGACCTCGGCCGCCGGCAAGGACCGCGGCCGAACGCGCTCCCCGTTCACCCAGCCGTTCTTCCCGCTGTCGCACAGCCTGCAAGCCAAGCGTTTCTCCGAGCCCACGAGACCTCTCTACATCTCGTATGCCGTCTTCTGCTTGAAAA
>CAJXVA010000654.1 GCA_913061055.1 uncultured Pseudomonadota bacterium | reverse complement strand
GGCCTGGACGGCCCGCGCGTCGGCGGCGTCTTTCTGGCCGCGGCCGACGAGGTGCGAGCACGCGATTGCAGCGGCTTCAGTGACACGGACGAATTCGAGAACGAGGGTACGATCCATCAGAAAACTCCAGCGACGATGGCGCCTTGTAGCAGGAAAGCGGTCCCGCCGGGAAGGTGCCCCCGCTCACCGCGATGTCACACGGGAGCTCAACAGCGCGTAGAACTGGTCCGGGAGCGGCTGTGGCCGTCCGTCCCGTGCTCGCACGCACGCGTGACGTGTCTGGGCGGAGAGCAAGTCGATGTCCCGTTCGAGACCGCGCCGGTCACCGGCCAGAACCTGCACGCGATAATCGAAGTGCACCCGAACCGGCGAGACGAGGCTCAGCGCCACCCGCAACGTCATGCGATCGTCGTACTCCCCGGGCGCGTGATAGTGCAGCGCGAGCTCGGACACGGGAAGCCCAAAGCCCAGTGCCTCGAGTTCGGTGTACGGCGAGCCGGTCTGGCGGATGAACTCCACCCGCGCCATCTCCAGATAGCGCAGGTACGACGCGTGATAGACGATGCCCATCTTGTCCGTGTCCGCGAACAGGACGCGCGGGGTCGCGACGGTCGTCATCTCGGAGACGAGGTCTGGACAAAGGCGTTTGGGCTTGGCCATCGGGCTCACTCGATGGTGTCGGGCTCGCGGATCCGGAAGCGGTGCGTGGGTCCCGTAACCTCGTCGAGCCCGTCGATCTCGGCGACGGCGGCACGAACCCGGGCCTCGGGTACCCGCTCGGTGACCACGACCATGTCGACGGCCTGCCCCGCGCCGTGGAGGTCCTGCTCGAGGCGTTTCACGCTCACCTCGTGACGCCCCAGACACGATGCGACGCGCCCCAGAATGCCGGGCACGTTGGTGACGTGCACGCAGAGGTAGTTCTCGTGGGCTTCGTCGGAGGTCGGCCGGGGCACGGCTTCGACGATCGTGCTGAACGCTTCGGGCGGCGGCCGGCCGGCATCGAACGCGAAGATGTGGCGGCACAGCTCGATGATGTCCGAGACCACCGCCATGCCAGTCGGCATCGGTCCCGCGCCACGACCGTGATACAGGCTGCGGCCCATCGCACGCGACTCGACGAGCACCGCGTTGTACGAACCGCGCACGGTTGCCAGAATGTGCTCCTTGGGCACCAGCATTGGATGGACCGACAGCGCCGGACCTTCCGGAGTCTGGCGGGCTTCGGCGAGGCTCTTGAAGACGTAGCCCAGCGCATCCGCGGCCGCGATGTCGAACGAGCGCACTCGGGTGATGCCCTCGGTTGCGATCGCGGCGGGGTCCACCCGGAGGCCGAACGCCAGCAGCGTCAGGAGGCTCAGTTTTTGCGCCGCATCGCCTCCCCCCACATCCAGCGTCGGATCGGCTTCCGCAAACCCGGCCGCCTGCGCGTCCTTCAACGCATCGGCATACGTGGCCCCGGTGCGACTCATCGCGTCGAGAATGTAGTTGCAGGTGCCGTTGACGATTCCGGTGATGCGCTCGATGCGATCGCTGGCCAGGCCCTCACGCAGCGCCCGAAGGATCGGAATTCCGCCGGCGACCGCGGCTTCGAAGTTGATCGCCACCCCGCGCCGCTGCGCCTCGGCAAACAGCACCTTTCCGTGGGTGGCCATCAGCGCCTTGTTGGCGGTCACCACGTGCTTGCTGCGGGAGAGCGCCTCGAGAATCATGGTGAGGGCCGGCTCGATGCCCCCCATCAGCTCCACCACGATCCGGATCTCGGGGTCTTCGAGCACTTCCCGCGGGTCGGTCGTCAGCAGCGCGCGCGGCATCGTGGCATCGCGCGTTCGCTCCAGGTTCCGGACCAGGATCTTCTTGACCCGTACCGAGGCACCAAGGCGCCGTTCAATGTCGGCCTGGTTTTCCTGGAGGATGCGCGCTACGCCGCCCCCCACGTTGCCGGCCCCGAGCAAGCCGATGACGACCTCGCGCATGTCCCCGGCACCGTACGGGCCCGTCCCGCGCGGCGTCAACAGCCCCTGCGCCCCGCATTGAGCCGCGGCGCACGCAGGGGTAGTGTCAGCCGCGATGAGCACCATCGTCGACGTCCACGCTCGCGAAATCCTCGACTCCCGCGGAAACCCGACCCTCGAAGTCGAGATTGTGACCGAGGTGGGCAACGTCGGCCGCGCGGCAGTGCCCTCGGGCGCCAGCACGGGCGAGTTCGAGGCCCACGAGCTGCGCGACGGAGACGCCTCGCGCTTCGCCGGCAAGGGCGTGTCGCAGGCGGTCGCCAACGTGATCGACTCGCTCAGCGACGTCGTGGTCGGATTCGACGCGACCGATCAAGTCGGCATCGATGAGGCGATGCTCGCCGCCGACGGCACGCCCAACAAGAAAACCTTTGGGGCCAACGCGCTGCTGGGCGTCTCGCTCGCGGTCGCCCGTGCGGCCGCTGGCGACGTGGGTCTGCCCTTGTTCCGGTACATCGGCGGCACGCTTGCCCGGACCCTGCCGGTGCCGTTGATGAACGTCGTCAACGGAGGCGCGCACGCCGACAACAACATGGATTTCCAGGAGTCCATGCTGGTGCCGCACGGCTTCGACAACTTCTCCGATGCCCTGCGCGCGGGGGTCGAGACATTCCATGTGCTCAAGAAGCTGCTCCACGAGGCAGGCAAGGCCACTTCGGTGGGCGACGAGGGTGGGTTTGCGCCGAACCTCGCCAGCAATGCAGAGGCGCTCGCCCTGCTGACCCAAGCCATCGAGAAGGCCGGCTACAAACCCGGCGAGCAAATCTCGCTCGCACTCGACGTCGCGGCGTCCGAGTTCTACGACAAGACGAAGAAGGTCTACACGCTCGACGGCGAGGGTGGACGGGAGCTCGACTCCGCCGGTTTGACCGACCTGTACGTCGACCTCGCGGGCAAGTATCCGCTGGTCTCCATCGAGGACGGCATGGACGAGGAGGACTGGGACGGCTGGAAGCTGCTTACCGACAAGCTCGGTGCGAAGGTCCAACTCGTGGGCGACGATCTGTTCGTGACCAACCCCGAGCGACTCCAACGTGGCATCAACACCGGCGTCGCCAACGCCCTGCTCGTGAAGGTCAACCAGATCGGTACGCTCACCGAGACCCAGACCGCGGTCCGCATGGCGCACCGGGCCGGCTACGCGTCCGTGGTCTCGCACCGTAGCGGTGAGACCGGCGACGACTTCATCGCAGACCTGGCGGTGGCCCTCGAGTCGGGTCAGATCAAGACCGGGAGCGCCTCGCGATCGGACCGAACCGAGAAATACAACCAGCTGCTGCGGATCGCCGAGTCACTTGGCTCCACGGCTCGTTATCCCGGCGCCGAGGTGTTCGGCCCCGCATGAGAGCTCTCGCGCTCGGACTGGCCGCGGCGCTGGCCCTGGGAGGCGCCGCAACTGCGGACGCTGAACCTCCTCAGGAGGACGAGGCGACAGCCGTCGATCCCGCTCCAGCCAACCCGGCCGCCGAGGCTGAGCCGGCGGCCGCCGAGGCTGAGCCGGCTGCACCGGCCGTGGGCGAAGACGTCGACCTGCTCGACCGCACCCTGCCCTGCGGCGCGCGAGTGCTGGTCGCCCGAGACGACTCCCTCCCGGTTGCATCCGTCATCCTCGCCCTCGAGCACGGCAGTGAAGACGACCCCGACGACCTCCCAGGGTTGCACCACGCCCTCGCCTACCAACTGCTGATGGGCAACCGCGGCACCGCCCCCGGTGGCATTCAGAGCATGATTCAGGATGCCGGGGGCATCGCGTTCCTCGCGACCGGGCCGGCCCAGACACGATTCGAGGCGCTGGTGCCCATGACGCTCCTCGATGAGCTGATCATCGCCGAGGCGGGCCGGTTCAGGGCGCCAACGGTCACGGAAAGCCTCTGGAAAGAGACCCTCATCTCCGCGCGGCGTGACACTGCCCGCAGGCGCACCGCCTCGTGGCCGGCGACGGCCGTGGCTCACGGTGCCGCGGGCCTGGCTCACCGCCCTCGCGGTGTTCCCGACGAGCTCGGCAAGCTCGAGGTCGCCAAGATCCAAGCCGAGCTCGCCAGCCGCGCGCGCTACGAGTTTGCGACGATCGTCGTCGTTGCCCCCCTGCCCCTCGAGGACACATTCGCCAAAATCGAGGCTGCGATGAGCGACCTGCCCGAACGCCCTCGACGGGTTCCAACGCGGGACGTCGCACCGAGCGGACGGACCCTCGAGCAAGCCAAGGCTCCGGGGAACACATTCGTGTGGGCCGTGCCTGGCGACCCGGCGGCTCGTCTGTGGGCGGATGCCTGGTGCGAGACGGTGAGCCGGCAGCGTCGCGGAAAGAGCGAGCCCAAGCCCAACCGGGTCCGCTGCGCCTTCGACGACGACCCTCGCAGGCCCACGCTCACCATCCGAGTCCGCACGCCCGGCGACCCAAGCGCGCTGCTGGAGGCGCGACTGCAGCGGTTGACCGGCAAGGGAAGCCGGGTACTCCGAGGCCCACGTCGTCGCCTCCAACAGATGCTGACCTCCGAGAACGGCACACCGCTGGGGCTCGCACGGAGACTCGCCGCGACCGCCCCGGCCCCCACGCAGACCTCCATCGACGCCGCCACCGGTCTGGCCGCGCTCGAGGAGTCACCACCCGACGTGACGACGGTGTTCCCCCTCGAGCGAGCGGTGCGTGTCGTGGCACCGGGGACCGCCCCGACGCCCGCGAACGCTCCGCCTGCGATCACCGCACCAACCGCGGAGACGGCTCCCGAAACGGCCTCCGAAACGGAGGACCCGAAATGAACCCTCAACGACGGGCCCTCCTCGCTGGCATCGCCGCGCTGGTGGCCGCGTGCAAGCGCAACAAGGACCCGGTCGTGCCGGAGATCTGGGACGAAGCCCCGGTACCCGAACGCGCCGATGCACTCGGCAAGCTGGCGCCTCCGTGGCCCGCTCCCGCGCGCGCCACCCTCGACTCCGGCCTGCTCACGTACTGGCTCCGTGACCCCGGCGCCAGCACAGCCCATGTACGCCTGATGATGCCCGACCATCACGACGGCCAGCTACTACCGGCGCTCGCTGTCCGCTCGGTCGGAGGCGCGCTCCGCCACTCCTGTCTCTTATACACATCCCGAGCCCACGAGACCTCTCTACATCTCGTATGCCG
>CAJXVA010000653.1 GCA_913061055.1 uncultured Pseudomonadota bacterium | reverse complement strand
GCCCTCAGCTGGTGCAGCGTCGCCTTCTGGTGCGGCGTCCTCAGCGGGCGCGGCATCGCCTTCGGCGGGCGCTGCCACCGCGGCGGTCGGCGCGAGCGCCAACGCAACTGCGAGGGTGGAAGACGTCAGATTGGCGATGACGGCGTGAATGCGCATGAGAAACAGAGCCTCGGCCCGAAGCTGGTGGCGGAGTATCATATGCACTCCCTGCCTTCACAAGGGGGTCCGTACGCAGTCGTCACACGCCTGTGATGGCTCGCCACTCCCCGACGGCGCGACTGGCGCAGAGAAAGCGGATCCAGGGCCCGCCCGTTAGACTGCGTAGTCCATGCCGATGCTCGCAGACATCGACGATCCGCCGCGCTCACGGGTCCCCGGGATGATTCTCGGAATCATCCTCGCCGCTCCGATCGTCGCGGTGATCGCCGGCTGGGTGATCCCGGCGTTCATCGGCACCGTTCTCGGCGGAGCCCGCGACCTCGACGTGCGCCTACGGGCAACCGACGAGTACATGCGGGAGTTGTGCGGGGGTCGCATCGACATCGAGCGCGACGAAGGGTTGTGCGGCTGCGTTTGGGGGGTGGAGTTTCCCAGCCTGGACTGCCGGCCACACTTCAACGCCTGGGCAGCCGAGCTCCAGCAAGACCGGTGCGATGCGGACGGCGTGCGGGAGGAAGCACTGTCGTACTGCTCGTGCGTGGACGCGATCGTCGAGAAGATGGACAACGCTGGCGAGAAAGCGGCGGCCCGGCGCTCTGCAGCCAACGCCTACGAGAACTGCGAAGGCTTGGACGACGCGATGAGCCTGCCGACCGCGGCCGAGCTGGCACCGCCCGAGTGACCCCAGGCTCTCTCTAGGCTGGCGGGTTGTAGCGGTAGCGAATCCGCCACGGGCGTTGGCCCCGACGAATCGTGGTGTCTTCGCGCTTGGATGCCGCCGGGTACGGGTTGCCGCGCCAGAAGCTCCACTCGCCAGCCATGTTGGTGAAGCCCAGCGCCTCGACCTCGGGCGTTTCGAGTTCGCTCAACGCTTCGAGGGCAACTTCGTAGACGTCGCTGGCGAAGTGCAGCTCACCGCCGGGGCGAAGCTGGCCGGCCATGGTCTGGCACAGTTCGAGCTTCACGACTCGCCGCTTGTGGTGGCGGTTCTTGAACCACGGGTCGGGATACAAGATGTGGAAGCGGTCGACGCTGCGGGGCTCGAACACGCGATCGAGGTCGACGTCCATGTTGACGTAGCCGAACGCCAGGTTGCGCAGGCCCGCCGCTTCGACCTTGCGACGGTTGACCTCGAGCACCTTCTCCCGAATCTCGAGACCCACGACGAAGCGCTCGGGTGCGGCTTCCGCGAGCTGAAAGCTGAACTGACCATCTGCGCAACCCAGTTCGACGTCGATCGGGCAGTCCGGCCCAAGGTGGGACGGCCGCTCGACCGGCGTGGCGCGGGCGGTTGTGTACCTCAGCGCGAGCGGATTGACGTGTTGTCGAACGCGGCGGCCCATTCTCGAACGCGGACCATACACCGGTGGTGCCGCGTAGGGGGGCTCGATAGAGTCAGGCTGTGGATGACCGGGCGGCTTGGCGGAAGGCGGTGGCAGAGCGAACGACGTTGCTCAGCCTTGCAGCGATTCTCACGCATGACCTGAGCAACCCGCTCCAGTCGATCACCGTGCTGTGCGAGCTCGGCATCGAAGGCGACGAGCCTGGCGAGGGTCCTCGGCGCGCGCAGCAATCGCTTCAAGCCGCGGAGCGGATGCGAGACCTCCTGCATGCCTACGCCGCACTGGTCCGGAACACAGACCGGCCCACCAAACTCTCGGCGGCCGTCGAGCGAACGGATGCCATGTTCGCGCGTCGAAGCGAACGCCACCGCATCGCGCTCGAGGTCGGCGTGGAACGAGACTTCGACGGCCCTCCGTCCACCGGACTCGCTGTGGTCGCGTTGTTCATGGCCCTCATCGAAACCGCCGAGACCGCGACCGGCCCCTTCGAGGCTCGTCTGGTGATCGACGGACCGACGACAACCGCGAGCCTCGTCGATGCAGCGGGCGCGGCGGTGACGTGGTCACCAGCGGCGGCTGAGCGTGTGGCGGACATCCTCGCAACCGAAGGTTCGGTCGAGTGTTCGGACGGGCGGCTCGAGCTCCGGTTGGAGTCACCACCCTCGTGACAACAACCGACGATCACAGGGTGAACAACTCCGTCCTCCTCGTCGAGGACGATCCGCTCGTCGTTCATGCGCTCGCGCTCTCGTTGCGCAAGAGCGGGTACGAGGTGACCGTGGCGGGGGACTTCGACCAGGCGCTGGAACGGTTTGAGAGTGCCGGTGAGTTTGACGTCGTCGTCACCGACCTCCTCATGCCCGGCGGCACCGGCCTCGATCTCCTCAAGCACATCGAGACCCAGGACCCCGACCTGCCGGTCATCATCGTCACCGCGGATCAGAGCGTGCAAGCGGCCGCAGAGGCGGTTCGGGAGCACGCGTTCGACTACCTGACCAAGCCGGTCTCGCGCGCTCAGCTGCTCGAGACGGTGAGCCGGGCGATCGAGCACCGCCAGGAGACAACGGTCGAGAAGCACGCGCAGGTGCGCCTCCAAGAGGAGCACCGCCAGCTCGCGATTCGCCACCAGAAGACTGCGATGCTGCTCTCGGTTCTCTACGACCGAGCGGTCGAGGGCATCTTGGTGCTCGACGAAGCGGGTCGGTTGGTCGACGCCTCCGAGAGCTTCGTCGCCCTCGTTGGCGAGCCCCTGTACGAGCTGCTCGACATCGACATCCGAGAGTTGTTCGAACCCCACCCGACCGAGGGCGACATTCAGGACCGCGTCGTGAGCCTGGCCAAGGGGCCCGCCAGTTCCAGCCACTGGCGCGGCGAGGTCACCGTCTACGCCGGACGCGGACGCCACCTGCCCGCGAAGATGAGCTTGTCGGTCTGTGAAATGCCGCAGGTCGACGGAGAGGAGCGCACCCGTTACGTCCTCGCGCTGCTGTACTACGAGATCGGGTATGAGCAGCTCAGTCGGCAGCTCCAGCAAGCGGATCGCCTCGCGACGATCGGGCTGCTGGCGGGCAGCGCTGCGCACGAGATCAAGAACGAGTTGGGTCCCCTGCTCGGCTACCTCACGATGATCGAGAAGGGCAGCGCCGATCCTGTCGGGTCTGGAATGATCGGCATCATGCGCGAGAGCGTGCGACGGGTGCACCAACACGTGGAGCAGATTCTCGAGCCGCTACGCCCACGCGTTCGGACCCGCGGTGCCGTCGTCATCGGCGTCTCCATTGACGGCATTCTCGCGCTGCTCCGACGGGCCGGGAAGCTTCGCCGGATCAAGCTCTCGGTCGAGCAGCGAGGGGACGAGGACGTCGTCGTCCACGCCGACAAGGACGAAGTCCACCAGATCGCGTTGAACCTCATCACCAACGCGATCGACGCACTCGGCGATGGTGACGGCAGCGACCGCGGAAACATCGAAATCTGCACCTGGTATGAACACGACTGGGGCGTCCTCGAGGTTCGCGACGATGGAGCAGGCATCGCGGAGGAGCTGCGGGCCCGAGTCTTCGAGCCGTTCTTCACCACCAAGGGCTCGGGCGGCACAGGTCTGGGACTGCCAGTGGTCAACGACATCGTCCGGAGTCTCAAGGGGCGCGTGACCCTCGATACGAACGGGGATCGCGGCACCGTCGTCACGGTTTGGGTGCCCCGATACAAACCCGGCGGCTGAACCTGTCCGCCGAGCCACGCGCCCGCGGGCATTCGTGGCATTCGATGCTAGCGTCGCCGACCCAGGATGGATTCGAAGTGGAAGCACATGCGGCGCCGCACCTTCGCGGCGGGCGCGCTCAGCTCAATGGGCCGGTTGCTTGCGGGTTGCAATGACCCAACCGCCTCCATCGAGCCGATGGGCACGACCGGTGACGCGACCTCCGGCTTCCGGCTCGACATCCCCGGGCCGTCCGAGCTTCCACCCGACCTCCCACCGCTGCGAACCGACTTGGGGCCGCCGACCTCCTTCGATGTGGGTGGTCCATTCGAGCCCATCGAGCCGCCGCCGTCTCGACCGAGACTCGAGAACCTGCTCTTCATCTCGATCGACGATCTCAACGACTACGTCGGATTCATGGGCGGGCACCCCAACGCGCGGACGCCCAATCTCGACCGGTTCTCCCGCGAAGCCACCACCTTCATGAATGCGCATTGCGCCGCGCCTTCATGCAATCCATCGCGCACCTCGGTGATGACCGGCATGCGCCCCTCGAGCACCGGGATCTACCGCAACGTGCACCCGTGGTTCCCGGTCCTGGGCTCGACGCCGACCATTCCCTCGGCGTTTCGAGACTCGGGGTTTCGCACGCTCGGCGCGGGCAAGCTGTTCCACGGCAACGCGATGCAGCCGCTGGCTTGGAACGACTACTTCCCTGCCTTTTGCGACGCTCGGCCCAGCGACCCGTCCCCCGAAAACCTCCCGGCCAACGGGATCGAGGGGTCTGGGCGCATGGATTGGGGCCCACTGGTCGACAAGGCACAGATGGGCGACGAGAAGGTCGTCGCATACATCACCGAGCAGATGGCTCGGCACGACGGCACCCCGACCATGTTCGGCGCCGGGCTCTTCCGGCCCCACCTCCCCTGGTACGTACCGCTCCGCTACTTCGAGCAGTTCTACGAGGACGACATCGCCCTGCCGCCGTTCCTCGAGACGGACTACGACGATATCCCCGAGATCACCCTCGAGGTGTTGCGGCAGTTCGGTGACCACGAGCGGATCGTCGGCGCTGAAGGCTGGCGCGAATCCGTTCATGGCTACCTCGCCTCCGTCGCGTTTGCGGACGACATGTTCGGCCAGCTCATCGCCGCACTGGACCGCAGCCCGCTTGCCGAAACCACGGCCGTCGTCGTCTGGTCGGACCACGGCTGGCACCTCGGCGAGAAGATGCACTGGCGAAAGTTCTCGCTGTGGGAAGAGGCCACCCGTGTCCCGCTGATGATCCGACTCCCCGGGGTCGCGGGGCACCAAACCTTCGAGCCGGTGAGCCTGGTCGACATCTTCCCGACGCTGGCCGAGCTGTTCGACCTGATGGATCTCGAGCTGTCTCTTATACACATCTCCGAGCCCACGAGACCTCTCTACATCTCGT
>CAJXVA010000652.1 GCA_913061055.1 uncultured Pseudomonadota bacterium | reverse complement strand
CGGCAGCGTCAGATGTGTATAAGAGACAGATCTATACTTCTTATCCGCACCAACTCTCGGGCGGCCAGCGTCAGGGGGTGGCGGTGGCCCGCGCTGCGGCCTTCGGCTCCAAGGTCATCATCCTCGACGAGCCGACGGCGGCAATGGATGCCGAGGCCGAGGCCACGGTCTTCGAGCACGTGCGCGCCGCCGCCGGCAAACGGATCACCATCCTCATTTCGCACCGTTTCTCCACGGTGCGGATGGCCGACCGGATCGTCGTCTTGGATCAGGGGCGAGTCATCGAGCAGGGCTCTCACGAGTCGCTGATGGCCGAAGAGGGCCGGTACGCTCGCCTGTTCTCACTTCAGGCCGCTGGCTACCGCTGAGGCCGCGATCTCGATGAGCGTCTCGGCGCGGCCACCGGGCAGCAGGCTGTGACGATGGAATCCGTAGACTGGGACCGGCTGGACCAGCTTGGTTCGGACGAGTTCGAGTTCGCCTCGCTCCACGGCGGGTCGAGCGAGCGCCTCGGGGAGCACGACGAGCGCGCCCATGCGCAGGGCGAGTTTGGCGGCCAGATGGGGCTGCGGCACCACCGCGATCACGCTCCGTGGGGCTGCGCCCGGCCATCCGTCGCACGTTGTGCCGTCGTTCCTTTGTCCCCACAGCACGAACGGATGCCCGTCGGTGGGTTTGCGCCGAGCCGTCAGTGCGGCGTGGCCCGTGGGGGCATAGACCGCCGAAACCACGTCGCCCAGATGCACGCGTGACAGGTTGGGAGCGGCTGTGGGCGCGCTGGTGAACGCGACGTCGAGCTGGCCCTGGAGCAGGGCCGGGACGAAACTCGTCTCATCCGTCGCGCGAACGTTGGGGACGAGGTCGGGGGCGCGCTCGCGAAGGGACGCCAGCGACCGAGCCAGGACGATGTCGGTCACGCCATTGGCGCTCGCGATATGGATCGGACCCCCAAGCGCCTTGGTGTCCATCAGGGACATGCCGTCGTGGACGCGGCGCATGGCGTCTCGGACCGCGACGAGCAAGCGCTCGCCGGCCTCGTTGAGCACGATCCGGCGCCCCTGTCGCTCGAACAGCGCCCGTCCGAGATCCGTCTCCAACAAGCGGATTGTTCGCGACAGCGCGCTGGCGCTCACATCCAGCTCGGTGCTGGCGGTCGGAAGATGCTGGGTCTCTGCGACGGCCCGAAAGGCCGGAAGCCAGCTCCACACGCTGGCCACACGTCGTAGGCGTTCCACGCGGATCAGCCCTCAGGTGGGCAGATCACATTGCCCAGCGCGTACCCGGTCATGTCCGAGTAGGTGTAGGGGGCGTTGAGGCCGGTGTACGAACCCACGTCGAGCCCGGTGGCGGGGTCGACCTTCCATGCCCATTCGTTGACGACCCAGATGTAGCCATCGACGTCGGCACTGATGCCCTTGGCTTCTCCACCGCCCTGCGCGATGAACGTTGGCCCGCGCTCGAGGGTCTCGATGTTGACCGACACCGCGCCCATGCTGGTCGCGATCCACATGAAGTTGTCGGGGCCTTCAGCGAGGCCCCCAAGGCTGACGAAGCCTCCGACCGTGTCCCAGGTCTCGGCTTCGGGATCGAAGCGCGCCACGCCCGATCCCAAGGTGCTGGACAGCCACACGCTGCCAAAGTGGTCCACGGTGATGCCATACGATGCCACGCCGGCGGGGAGGTCCCATGTCGTGTACTCGAGCGTGTCGATCTCGACGCGGCCGAGCTTGGGCCCGAGCGTGATCGAGCCCATATGCACAAAGAACAGGTTGCCCGCGGCATCCACCGCGCCTCCGTAGGCGCCCAGCTGGCCGCCATTGAAGTCCGCTTGCGGCACGATGATCTCATCCTCGACCATGCCGCTGTCTCCGTCGACCAACGAGACTCGAACCCCGCCCGCACCGCCGATGCCCGGTCCAAGTCCTGGGTTCTCCGAGGAGACCGTCCATACTTTTTGGTCGACCGAGTCACAGGTGCCGGGCGTGACGGAGCCACCGATCCAGGCCACTGGACGCTGGTTCGTCGTCGTGAACTCGGTGTGCCACGCGACGCACTCCTCGACGCCCCACGGAAGGACGTCCGCCGATCCGGTGGAGGTCTGAATCCCCGGCATCCCGTTGGTGTCGAGGCAGTCGCCCTCTTCGGCGAAGATCTTGGTGAGGCCCCCGTGTCGGTTGGCAACCGCGACGTCGCCGGCGAGGTTGACCGAGGTTCGCGACGGGTTGCCGTTGCCGTCGGGGCGCGTGATGTACCGACCTTCCTCTTCGAGGGTCCGGACGTTGATCTTGGAGACCGTGCCCTGGTCCGCGTTGGCGATCCAAATGTAGGCCAGCTCGCAGCCGCACGGGCCCAGACCGCCCTCGGGCGCTCCGACGTCGAGCTTGATGTCCCCTCCGCTGGATTCGTCCGCGGCGCTGCTCGAGCTGCTGGTCGAGATCGCCGCGGTCGATGCCGAGCCTGGTGTGGTCTCCTCGCCGGAGGTCGGTGCGCCGGTCGAGTTGGCCTGACCCCCCGAAGCGCTGTCGTTCGCAAAGGCGTCGGACCCGTCGGAGTCGCTGCACGCGATCAGGCTCAGCCCAAGCGCCACTGCGGCGCACATGGTGGTGGTCTCGCGCATCATTCTTCCTATCCCCGCGACATCCTACCAGTGCTGACACCACCGACAGTGGCAACAGGAACGTGAGGTTGGGCTCTGCTAGGGTGGACCCCATGGCGGACGTGCTGAACCTGAATCGAGCCCGAAAGCGCAAGAAGCGCGACGACGCTCGCGCCCAGGGGGATGCGAACGCGCTGAAGTTTGGTCGATCCAAGGCCGAGCGCGCGGGCCAGAAGGCTCAGGACGCGCTCGATGAGGCCAAGCTCGATGGGGCGCGCCGGATTCGCGTCGAAGAATCGACCGAAGACGAATCCAGTCCTTGAGCGCGTTGGCCCAAGCGGCGCGGCCTGGCACACTCGGCAGTGCCGCGTGAGCTCCTTCGACTCCGAACCCGGGCAGATGACGACGATGCCCCTGGCTGCGTCCGAGGGTGACCTTGGGCCCCGGCTCTTGATCCTGCAGCAGGGGGACGTCCGCGCCGTGTCGCTTCCGGCCTCGGGCAGCCTCAAGGTTGGGCGAGCCGAAGACGCGGACATCCGCATCGACACCGACTCGATCTCGCGTCGGCATGCCGTGCTCCACATGGGGGAGAGCCTCGAGGTCGAGGACGTCGGCAGCAGCAACGGGACGAAGGTCGGTGGGCAAAAGATCGAACTCGGGGTTCGGGTGGCGGTGGTCGCCGGCGACCTCATCGAGTTCGGCGGCGTGAGCGTCGTCGTTCAAGGTGCGCTCGAGCCCAAGGGCGGCGCCCGAAAGCGTTCCGCGATGCATCGCCTGGCCGACGTGGCCGATCGTGTCGCACGCAGCGAGATCAGCGTGCTGCTCACCGGAGAGACCGGCGTGGGCAAAGAAGTCTTCGCGCGTCGCATCCACGAACTCTCGCCGCGCTCGGGACCGTTCGTCGCCCTCAACTGTGGCGCGCTCTCCCAGCAGCTGCTCGAGAGTGAGTTGTTCGGGCACGAGGCGGGGTCGTTCACCGGCGCCAAGCAGACCAAGCCCGGGCTGCTCGAGACCGGCGAGGGCGGCACCGTCTTTCTCGACGAGGTCGGTGAGATGCCCCTCGAGGCTCAGGTCCGCCTGCTGCGGGTGCTCGAAGAGCGCCGCGTGCTGAGGGTCGGCGGATTGCAACCGCGCCCGATCGACGTCCGCTTCGTCTCCGCAACCAACCGGGACCTTCAACAAGAAGTCGGTGGTGGCCGGTTCCGCGAAGACCTCTACTACCGGCTCAACGGCATCACCCTCGCCATCCCGCCCTTGCGCGAGCGGCTGGGGGAGATCCCCAAACTCACCAGCACATTCATCAAAGAGGCGGCAGAACGCTCGGGTGTGCCAGCGCCGTCCCTGAGCTCGGCGGCTCTCTCTCGACTCGAGGCGCATCCCTGGCCGGGCAACATCCGCGAGCTTCGCAACGTGGTCGAACGTGCCGTGGTGCTCTGCGGCGACGGAGCGATCGAGACCGAGCACCTGTTCCCGGCTGATCTCGTGGGCGGGCTCTCCGGAGACGACGACGGCGCGCCCGTGGACGAGCGTGGCCGGATCATGTCGGCGCTTCAAGAATGCGCCGGCAACCAGACCCGGGCCGCCAAACTCCTGGGCATCTCTCGCAAGACGCTTGGGGTGAAGATGGACAAGCTGGGTATCGCTCGCCCCCAGAAGGGCCGCGCGAAGGAATGACCCGTCATGGCCGCGGTGCCGGCGGTCCAAGCCCCCGCTCGCCACGTGGGTGGGCTGCGCTCGGCATCGTCGCCGTGCTCGCGGTTGGGTGTGGCCTCTTCGGAAGCTCCTCCGGGGGAGGCGGCCGCTCGGAGCGCGGAACGCTGGACCTGACGCGTTGGGCGCTCACCAAGATCGATGTCGAGGTGGTGGGCGAGCCCGCGACGCTTTGTCCGGGCCAGTCGGTTCAACTCTCGATCGTGGCCGAAGCCAAACACCGCGATCGAGACAAGGTCCGGCTCGTCCAGACCTATGAGGGCAACCGCCCCGGGCTCGGCGGTCGCAACAAGCTGGGGTTCGACAGCTTTGCCCTTCGCTCTGGCCAGGGGCGGTTCGACGCCCATGGCTGGTACGCGCCCAGTGAAGACCCGTTCGTTTCCATCGACGGCTTCACGCTCGAAGTGGAGCACACCCCCAACCCCAAGCTCGCTACGACGCTCAACTTCAAGCCCGCGTACGACTGCGTGCGTCAGGGCGGCGGCGGAGGACCCTCGGGGGCCCCTGGCCGAAGCGGAACCGGAGGTGCGTCTGGAGAGCGTGGCAAGTACGGCGGCTCGTCGGAAGACGGCGGTGCTGGCGGGGCCGGTGGCTCGGGAAGCAACGGCGGCGAGGGGACGGCCGGCGCCCCAGGGCCGAGCCTCTCGGCATGGGCCACGGTTGTCCGGACGCCACACCATGAGCACTTGGTGTTGCTCGAGTACGAGGGCGACATGACCGGTCGAGCGATGTTCGACTCTCACACCTCGTTCGTGCTGTCGGCGCCCGGTGGGCCCGGGGGACGCGGAGGCGCCGGGGGGTCTGGCGGTGCCGGCGGATCGGGCGGTGGCGGAGCCCACGG
>CAJXVA010000651.1 GCA_913061055.1 uncultured Pseudomonadota bacterium | reverse complement strand
ACTAGATCGCTCGTCGGCAGCGTCAGATGTGTATAAGAGACAGGATCGATGTCGCCATCCTCGATGAGCGAGTCGGGGACATCGTTGACCAGGCCCACCCCGGACCACGCACAGTTCCGGATGTGGAACCGCTGGAGAGTGAACGTGTGCCCGAGGAAGAGGCCAGACTCCGCGTTGAGGCCCGAGCTCGACCCGGGAACAGGACGCGCCACACCGTCAATCCGCACGTCCTCGATCATGATCGGCGTGTTGAGACCGTCGCCGGCGGTGCCGTTCCGAAACGCGAAGATGGCGTTGTCGATGAAGTTGGAGAACTCGCACCGCCGGATCGTGAGGCCGTCCGGGTTGACGGCTTGGACTCCTGAGCCGACGACATTGCCGCCGTCGAAGGTGCAGTCCTCGAGCAGGAGGTTCGTTCCCGGCGAGCCCGCGCCGAGTGGGCCCCATGTGTTCACGACACCCTCGTTGAGAATCGCGGTGGCATCCACGTTGGCCAGACTGTCGACGATGAAGCGGACGCCGTGCACCGCTCCGCCTTCAACCCCTGAGTTGCCCCGGAAGCCAAGGCCGAAGCGGAGCGTGACCCCGCCAACGCGCTCTGCCCAGATGCGGTGGCCCTGGGTGACGACGAGGCCAGCCCCGGAATAGTCGCCATCCGCAACCACGATGTCCCGCGGCCCCGCGAGTCCAACCTCGGCGGCGAGCTCTGCGTACGTGGTGACGACGGACCCGGTCGGTGCCGGCGGCGTGTAGCTCGACGGTGGCAGGGCGACCGTTGGGTTTCGTGGCAAGACCGACATCAGACGAAGCTCACCGCGGTTCGGGCCGTCGCGAAACGGGCAACGGTGCGGTCATCGACCGCCAGAATGGTGGTGACCCCGGCCGGAGGCGCCGACGTTCCCACCGTGACGGCTGCTGAGAAGCGGCCGGGCACAAGCTGGGCGATCTCGGAGCGGAAGAGGTCCGGCGCGACGTCGTCCCCGTGGGCGTGGGCCTTGTTCGCCCACGCGACGAGCTCGGTGCGAAGATACTCCGCGGTGGTCGCGTCGAAACCTTCACCCGCCATGATCTCGACGGTCAGCCAGATGTCGAGCTCCATCCCTCGAGAGTGCCGGACCTCGTTGGCCTCTCCCGAAACAGCCTCGACACCAACGGTGTCCCCCTCGGTTCCGATGCCCTTCGGCTTGTTCGCCCAGATGGTGTCGGCGATCTCCTGGTCGTCTCCGCCGACGATGAGCGCCTCGACCCAGTGCGTGGCGCCGTAGGTCGCGTCGGGGATGTCGGTGTCGTTCTCGAAGATGGAGACCGTGTCCACGCCGTCGAGCTTCAGCAGCGCGCGCCCCAGGGCTCCGAGCTGGATGGCGAGACGGTATCGAGCCTTGAACTGCGCGTTGGTCTCGACGAGCCGCCCGGGCGCAGCGTCGACAACGCTGGTCGCGCCGTTCCAGCCAGCGACGACCGACTCTAGGACCCAAGTCCCACCGCCGGTGGCCTCAATCGGGCCAGTGGTCGTGCACGTGAAGTCTGCCGACACGGTTCCGCCCACGCCGATCGTTGCGTCCCCGTCGAGGGTCCAGGTCGACTGGTTGCCGGCGAACCGCACCCGGGAGCCGGCAGGTACGACGGCCGCGGCGTCCCCTGCAAGGACAAGCGTCACGGTCGAGGGCAGTGCGGACCGTCGCTGGAACAACCTGTCGGCCGCCCAAAGGTCGAAGGATACGTCCGCGGCCGTGTCGAAGAACTGGCCGTTGTAGGTCGACTCGCCCGCCTCGAGCATGAGCGCCACCGCCTCAGCCGCCCAGTCCACGATCATGCCGTCTGGCGTCTCGTGTGCGGTGTTGCGGTCCGCTCCAAAGCGACCGCGGAAGCGGGACTCCAGCTCGTCGCGGACCTCCTGGAACGTGGGGCGAACGAACCCCGTGGCATCAACTCCCCAAATCGTCATCAGTCGAACTCCGTGGTGCGTGCGTAGTAGTCGTCGAGCGCCGCGACGATGCGGGTCTGAATCTGCAGCTGCGTCTCCGTCGACCAGTCGAGGTCGAGGTCGGCGTCTGGCGGCCCTCCCGGGTTCACCCCGGTGTCGTAGGGGTTGTTCCCGAGGCCTGCGTTCTGGCCTCCGTAAATGCGGCTGCCATCCGGGCTGATCATGTTGCCAATAGCTGACGGCAGGCCAGACGGATCCCCTGCGAAGGTCGCGTCGCCTCGCGGATCAACGCCCCACAGCGCGTAGCCCCAGATCCACGCAGAAACGATCGTGGCGATCGCGTTCTGGTGTGCGTTGAGCGTAAAGGGGGCGACATCTCCCTGGCTTCGGTGGAGCCAGGCCACGTTGGCGTTCCCTGACTGCTGAGACGCAGAGTGTGTGAGCGCAGCGTAGGCAGGAACGGGACTTGAGACGCCAGACCCTACGGGTCCAACGGCGCCACGCTGCAGTCGTGCGAAGACATACCCCTCAGGGATGATGGCAGCGGCAACGCCCTCAGATTCGATTTGGCGAGCAGCCAGTACCAGGAGACGCACCGTCCGCTCAACGTCCGAGAGGTCGGTGTCGATGTTGCCGTTGTAGCCCTCGTGCGTCATTCGGATGATGCACGAGGCTTCAGACCCTGCGGTGATCTGTGCGATGACTCGTCGCGTAACCTCGAGGACCACCCCGTACTGGGTCTCGCTGGTCCCACCCGCCCCCGGAAGGACCACGCGAGCGATAGCCGATGCGTCCGAGATGGTGACCCCCGGCTCACCAACGCGGACCTCCTGCCGGAAACCAGACGTCAGGACAACGAAGTCGTACGTGTCGGAGGGGACGGAGAGAACCGCATCAACGGCGTCGGTCGACCCACTGCTCGACGCGTCGATCGTTGGGAAAAGGGCCGCCGCTCCGAGCGTAAAGCCAGGGAACCAGCCGTCGGTGCCGCTGTTGGCGATTGACGTCGCGAGGTAAGGCGGCGGCCCGAGTGACACGACGCTCCCTGGGAGACGTTGGCCGAGGAAGTACTCAAGAAGGTCGGGCAGACCGCCGTAGTTCTGTGTGTAGCTGTTCCCGATGAACGCCAGGACGGCGTCGATGCCAAGCACGGGAACGAGCAAGCCCGCGTAGCCCAGCGCGAGCGAGATGCTGCCCCCAGGAATGAGAACGCGGTCGCCCGACCCGATCGTGACCGGGGCCGACAACTCGCCGACCCACCGGGCCCCAAGGCCATCGACGAGCGCCCAGTGCGTCGCGGATCCCCATGCCCCCGAAGTCGAGGCCGACATCTCCCAGTCGACGGAGTTGACGACGCGCCGACCCGCCCCAACGCTGGACGGAGCAGACCACTCCGCTGTGGGCGGAGTGAAGCGGGAGTAGTCGCCACCCGAAAGTTCGACCCCCGCGCCCAGCGGGTCCCCGTTGAACAGCGCAATTTGGGCCGACACCGCAGGTGCCGCAGCCCCTCGCATCCGGCCAAGGATCGCGTCGGCCTCAACCGTGCCGATCACACCGTCCTCGTCTCGTCGAAGCTCAGTTCGCCGAAGTCGGTGTCAGCACGGAACGTCACCCCGAGTGCCCGAATGCCCGGGTCGTACGTCAGCCGTGGCCCCTCAAGCATCGAGCGCACACCGGGGCGGCTGAGGACGGCCTCGCGGTAGATGGCCTCAAGCCGAGCGACGGGCGTTCCAGCGTCGGTGATCTCGCCGATGAACGGCATCCCTGCGTCGGTGTCGAACGCAAGTTCGCCGCGGATGATGCCCAAGTAGAGCCACACATCCTGAGCAATCTCCTCGATACCCGAGATGGACACCCAGCTCCCGCTCTCGACGGCGAGGTCACCCGTGGTCCGGTCGATCTTGAGGACGGTCATCCGATGGTCACCCTTGTTGAGCCGGCCGCAATGAGACCGGCGGATGCGGGGATTCCCGGAACAGTTCCAGGCGCCGCGGCGTTGATGAACGTTGCCACAGCGCTCATCCAGGTGGACATGTCCGGGCCGATGGACACGGCATCACCCTCCCTGGCAGCGGCCGCGGAGGTGAGGCCGCTTGCGATGTCCACCGCGCCGAGCGGGGATGCTCGAAACACCTCACCCGCAGCCGTCGAGATCGTGAAGTCCGCCACCTCCCCAGGGCTCGGCTCCGCTGCCACTGCGTCCGGGATCGCCATCACGTCGCTGAGGTTGTGCATCCGGCCGGAGTTCGGCTTGTACGACGGCTCGCCTCGTAGCCATCGGTCGATCGAGCGGTCGAAGACAAGAAGCGTGACCCGGTCTCCCGGTGCCAGCGGCCAGACGATCTCGAACCCACCACCACCGGGGAACATGACGGGCACAAGGGGCAGCGGCGGAAGCGGGCGAGCCTCCCGGCCATTGGTGATAAGGCTGGGTGCCGGCTGGATGGTCGCGCGCCGCGTGGCCGGCTCGTAGAGCACGACGGTTCCAGGCACGACTGTCCGGATGCGCTTCTGCAGGTCTCGCTGGGCCGCCTGCGTAGCGGCGACGTACCCTGGCTTGCGGTCAGCCGTCACAGCCCAACCGCCTTGATCGGGTGGAGCTCGGCCGTCACCACGTGGCGCCCCTCTGCGAGCGTGGAGACCTCGAAGAGTGAGCGCTGCGCTCGGAACAGCCCGTTGAAGTCGCGGCTCTTCACTGCCGTCGGAACACCAGGCAGGAGTCGAGGCTCGAGCAGCGTGGTGACCTCGATGACGTCGCCCTCCATCTCCCGAGGCCGCCCCACCATGCCGGTCTCCGGAGAGATGACAACGGGCGGGCCAGGCTGGACGTCTCGAGGTCCGTAGACGACGAGATCACCGTTGATCACCGTCCAGTGGACCTCGTCCGCCTCGCTTGTGCCAATCCGGCTGAGCACTGAGTCGTCGCTGAGGTAGAGCGACCACTTGAGCAACTCGTCCAGGACGGCCCGCGCGTCCCCTGTCGCCGTGTAGCCGTTCTCGTGGACCGCTGGGCCGAGCCACGCCGCGAGTCGGGCCTGCGTGTCGGGGAACATCGAGATCCCGGCGATGCGCGCGGTGTCGACGATAGTAGTGAGCACCGGCGTGCCTGGGCCCCAGGACCGCGACACGATCGACTCGCGCAACCGTTCGGCCGAGTCGCCGCAGTCGATGTCGGTTCTGTCTCTTATACACATCTCCGAGCCCACGAGACCTCTCTACATCTCGT
>CAJXVA010000650.1 GCA_913061055.1 uncultured Pseudomonadota bacterium | reverse complement strand
CAACGCGGCGGGGGCCTACCGAGTGGCGGAGAACGGCGCTCCGATCGACGCGAGCATCGCCATCAGGCCGGCCTGGGTCAGCAGGCCCTTCCGCTTGGTGTCCTGCAGCGACACCCACTCGAAGGATTCTGTGAGTGAGACGTCGATCCCGTAGTGCTGCGCCAGCCGATCGTTGATGTACGTCTCTTCGGCGGTCAGCAGCTCGGTCAGCGGACGGTCTTCGGTGAAGAACGTGCCGACGAAGGTCGAGGTCTCGGTGGCCAGATCCGCGGCGAGGGCTGCGTCGAAGTCCGGAAACTCCGAGGGCTCCTTGGTGAGCGCCTCGATGCCGCGGGTGCGGAGCCACTGCCCGGCGAAGTTCGTCTGAAGAGCCGCCGCCCGGGGGTCGTCGAGCATGCGCCGAACCTGGGCCTCGATCACGGCGACGTCTCGCAGACTACCGTCGGCTGCGAGTTCGAACAGCTTGTCATCGGGCATCGAGCTCCAGATGAAGTACGAGAGCCGAGAGGCGAGCTCGAAGTCGCCGACCAGGTGTGCCTGATCCGATGTGGGCTCCTCGTCGAGCTCGACCCGGAATAGGAAGTGGACCGAGAGCAGGGCTCGCTTGAACGCCGCGGCGACGGCTTGCGGAGCGGTCGAACCTTCGGCCAGCGCGAAGTCCACCTCCGCGAGCAGCGTTTGAATCTCATCTTCGGTCAGTGGGCGTCTCCACGCGCGCTCGGCAAACGTCTCAACGGTGTCGCGCATGCACGCGTCGTCATCGGTGTCGCACGGTATGAGCTGCGCAGAGACCTCGGCATTCGCGGGGCCCTCCAGCGCTGCGAGGAGCAGGTCATCGGTCGCGCGCTCGTACAACGTGAACTGGACCGGCGAGAGCGTGAGGACGTCCGCGACGTTGTCGAAGCCGAGCGCCTTGGGGTCGGGCGGGAACGCTGCGGTTGGGTCGGTGTCCAACCCGAAGAAGAGGTCACGCAGGGTGTTGCGGTACTCGGTCGCGTTGAGGCGTCGCAGCGTGACGCGACCGGGATCCAGCGTGTCGTCCAAGCTGTCCTCCCCGGTGTCCGAACCCCCGTCGTCCGTACCGCTCTCGCCGAGCGTCTCCCCGCTGCTCATCGCGTCGTCGGTGTCTGCCACCGCGCTCGAGGTGTCGCCGCTGTAGCAGCCCGCAGCTGTGACGCTGGCGAGGAGAAGCATGGTGCGTAAATCGATCGTATGCATCGTCTTGTCCTCCCTTAGAGCTGGTCCAGCGTTCCGGTTCCGTTCTCGCCGAACGAGGTGACGTCGTCGCCCAGTGCATTGAGCACCGACGCCCACAGGTTGGCGGTTGGAGGGCTGCTGCCGTAGTGGATGTGTCGGCCGGGGGTGAAGGCTCCGCCGCCGCGCCCTGCGAGCAGCATCGGCATGTTTCCGTGCGAGTGCGAGTTGGAGACGTCCGAGGTCAGCGCGATGATGCTGTTGTCCAACACGCTGGTGCCGCCCTCGTCCATGTCCCGCAGCCGGCCGAGGAAGCGGGCGAATCGCTCCAACTCCCAGTGTCCAATCTGATTGTGGTGGTCCCGGGCGATCACGGATTGGCCGTTGCTCGGGTCGCCCATCGTGTGGGTGTTGTTGTGGCTGTGCCAGTGCTGGGTCCAGTCGAAGATCGGCCGGAAGTCGAGGCTGGAGAACGACCGCCCCATGCAGAAACTGCCCGCGCGGGTCTGGTCGCAGGCAAACGCGAGGGCCATCAGCTCGAGCATCGCGTCGACCCGTTCCTCGTCGTTGGACAGCCCCTTGGGCGCCGGGACGGCGCAGCCGTTGTCCGAGGTCACATCCTCGGACTCGACCCGGGTCTCGAGGTCCCGGACCGAGGTCAGATACTCGTCGACCTTCTGCTGATCGCTGGACCCGAGCTTGGCCTGGAGCGCGTTGGCTTCCTCCAAGACGCCATCGAGGATGCTGAGCCGCAGGCGCTGTCGCCGGATCAGAAGGTGATCGGGTGCTCCGGGGTCGACGTCGCCGAAGACGAGGCTGAACGCGGTGGCCACGTCGTCGATGCGGGCCATGGGGGTCGCTCCATCCCACGAGATGTGGCGGTGGTAGACGTCCGGGTATCCGGCGTCGTCGGCCGCGTTGGCGACCTCGCGGACGCCGAGCACCAACGAGGACAGCGGCGTCTGCCCGTCGATGCGTTGGGCGTAGGCCTGGTCGACGCTGGTGGTGTTGTACAGCCCGGCGCTCGCGAGCCCGACGGGGGTCCCGGTGAAGGCGCTTCCGGTCGTCTGCGCATGGGCACCGACGCCATTGTCCGCGGCTCGAAGGCCGCTGAGCACGGACACCTCATCTCGAACATCCGCGATACCGGCCAGCACCGACGGGAGGTCGTAGTTCGCCCCCTGCTGGGTGGGGATGAACTCGCTCATCGTGTAGCCGTTGGGCGTGAACACGCTGGCGTACCGCAGCGGTGCGCCCCCGTGCGCGTGGGACTGTCCCAGCGGCAGCATCGCCTCGAGGAAGGGCAGGGCAACCGCGACGGTCCCCGTGCCTCGCAAGAACGAACGCCGTGACAATGCTGTGATCTTCGCCATCCCTGAGTCCCCCTGCGGTGACCTCGGTCGGAGGTGCCGCGCAGGTGGGTCGCAGGAGGCGAGGTTTGATTACAGTGGGCGCTTGTTTTTCCCGATGGGCCCGGACTCGGCGCTACTCCTGCACGATGGCGATGACGCCGAGGTAGTTGACGGTGCCCGAGACGTAGCCGGCGTCGTGGTCGACCGTGCGGTCGGCGAGGGCGCGCCACTGCGGGCCACGCTCGATGACCAGCGCGGGCTCGATGACCTCGCCGTCCCGGGTGAGCGCATCGGCGGCGGCTTCGAGCGTCCAGTCGTACTCGACGTGGGCGGGCAACACGAGCGCGGTTCCGAGCGGCTCGATGGCGTATGCGCGAATCGCGGTGTCGTCGCCCTCGGGGCCGGCCTCGACGGCGTGAATCGAGATATCGACGGTCTTGTCGAGGGCGCCGGCGGGGATCTCGACCGTGAGGCGTCCATCGTCGCTCACGATGACGCCGCCACGAGGCCCCACCTCGGTGCCCTGCGCCTGGTCACACGCCGCCAGGGTGGTGGCGGAGAGGACGAGGGCGAGGAGTCGCGAAGCGGTGGCGGCCATGTTGACCATACGAAGCAAAGCACGTGCCGGATCCCTCGTTGTTCCAACTCACCGGAAATACACGATCCGAGGAACCCCCCTGTGGCCCTAGACCGGCCAGTATCGTTGCGGGGTCTGGCCGCGACCGTTGCCATCGTGGCGGTCTGATTTCACGTCGCTCCCAGCGAACTCGCGCCCGTCCAGCATCGGGCCGCTCTCGGTTGACCCCGGTGGCCCACTGCGGCAAGGGTGGGGGCTCGATGAGCGACTCCAGGATTCGAATTCGCGCGCTGGCCCATGGTGGAGACGGCGTTGGCAACTTGGTCGAGGGCGAGGGCCCCACCTGGTTCGTGCCTGGCGCGCTGCCCGACGAGGTCGTGGACGCCCAAGAAGTTCGAGCCGCCAAGCGGTTCGTGCACGGACGGTTGGTGGAGATCGTGGAACGATCACCGCACCGGGTCGAGCCGCCGTGTCCCTATGCCGCGACGTGTGGCGGCTGCCAGTGGCAGCACGTCGACCCGCTCAAGCAGCCCGAGTTCAAGGCGCGCATCGTGGCCGACCAGCTCCGCAGCGTGTCCACAGGGGTTCGGGTTGGTTTTGCCGGGCCCGCCGAGGGCTACCGGCGACGGGCCCGTGTGCACTATCGGCGCTCCGAGTCGGGCTTCTCGCTCGGCTTTCATGCCGAGCGTTCGCGAGAGGTCGTCGACGTGTCGCGATGTCTGGTGCTCGACCCGGCCCTCGATGTCGCGGTCCAGCGATTGCGAACCGTGGCCGGGCTGCTCCCATCCTCCGGTGAGATCCTCGGTCTCTCCGACGGCAAACAGGCCATCTTGGGGCTGCCCAAGGTCAAACCCGAGCCCGAGATCCTCGAGGCTTTGCGCGCGGTCTTGGACGACACGCTGGTGGGCATCGAGGTGCGAGGCGGTCGCCAGCAGGGCCACGTCGGCAAGAGGGTGCTCGACGTCGACGGCACCGCGCTGTGGCCCGCGGTCCGGCTCGGCTCGTTCTCGTTCGGCCAGGCCAACGCGGCCGGCAACAAGTCGCTGGTCGACCACGTGGTCAAGCAGGCGGACGCGGGCGGACTGAAGATCCTCGAGCTGTACGCCGGATCGGGCAACTTCACGCGAGCGCTCGCTCGAACCGCGCAACGGGTGTGGGCCAGCGACACCGACCACGACGCCATCCGCAAGCTGCAGGGCCTGGCCAAGTCGCACGAGCTGCCGATCAACGCCAAACGTCAGAGCGCCACCAACCTGCTTCCCAAGCTGGCGGAGAGCAAGAGCACCTACGATGTCATCGTGCTCGACCCGCCGCGCACGGGTCTGGGCAAAGAGGGCATGGCGGCCGCGTGCCGGGTGGCGACGCAGCGGATCATCTACGTCAGTTGCGACCCCGCCACCTTGGCCCGGGACCTCGCGGTGGCGACCAGCCGGGGTTTCGATGTCGTCGACCTGACCGTGTTCGACTTGATGCCGATGACCAGCCACGTGGAGGTCGTGGCGACCCTGCGGGCCCGGAGCGCTGAATGACCGACCCGCTCAAGTCGCTCAAGTGCGCGCTTGCGGCCGAGACCTTTGAGCCGGTCTACCTGCTGTACGGCAATGAGCCGGGGCCGGTGAAAGCTTGTCTGGCCGAGCTGCGCACGAAGGTGCTCGAGCCGGGCATGGAGTCGTTCAACCACGAGCGGTTTGCCGGTCGCGAGCTCGAGGCGGTCGGCCCGGTGTTGGGCGCGTGCGCTCAGCTCCCCTTCATGGCCTCCCGGCGCTTGGTGGAGCTGCACGACCCCGAGATGGTCGGCAAGAAGGGCGACGCCGCCAAGGCCAGCCTCGACGCGCTGGTGAAGTATCTGAAGGACCCCAGCCCCACCACGGTGCTCGTGCTGGTCAGCGCGGGCATCGACGGGCGGTCGAAGCTCGTCTCGGCCACCAAGAAGGTCGGCTTCGTCGCCAAGTTCGAGGCGATCAAGCGGGACCGAGATGCGGTCGACTTTGTCGCCGCCATGGCGTTGGATATGTCTCTTATACACATCTCCGAGCCCACGAGACCTCTCTACATCTCGTATGCC
>CAJXVA010000649.1 GCA_913061055.1 uncultured Pseudomonadota bacterium | reverse complement strand
CAGCGTCAGATGTGTATAAGAGACAGACGCATGGGCCGACGACGTGTTCGGGTGCGATACGGCTGGTGAACCCGATGACGCCTGCGCGGAGAGCTTCATCCGACGCTTCGGCACTCGGACCTTCCGCCGCCCGATCACCGACAGCGAAGTCGATGCGTTGCTGTCGGTCTACGAGAGCGCGGCCTACGGCGAGCAGCTTTCTTTCGCGGACAGCCTCGACGTCGTGCTCTCGACGATGCTGCAGTCACCATCGTTCGTCTACGTGTTCGAAGATGGTGCGCCCCTCGACGATGCCCAGGGGGTTGTCCTCGAACTCGACGGGTACACACTCGCCAGCCGCCTCAGCTACTTCCTGTGGAACACCATGCCGGACGACGCATTGTTTGATGCGGCCGAGGCAGGGGAACTCTCCACGCCCGCCGGCCTCGAGCACCAGGTGGAACGCATGCTCGAATCGCCGCGCGCGCAGGACCGGCTGCGTTCGCTGGTCACGAAGTGGCTTCACATCGACGGTGCCGGCCTCCGGCTGGTGCTGGAGGAGGCGATCAAGGAACCGGACCTGTACCCCGAGTTCAGTCCCGCACTGCTCGCGGCGATGCGTGTCGAGGTGAACGCGTTGGTCGACCGTGCGCTGTCCAGCGGTGAGTCCGGCTTCGACGAGCTGCTGATGTCGCGCGAAGCCTACGTCAACGCATCGCTGGCGGAACTCTACGGGGTGCAGGGACCGGCCGACGACGACTCTTGGGCCTGGGTGACGCTGCCTTCCGAAGAGCGGGCCGGCATCCTCACCCGGGGGGCGTTCCTCGCGGTCCACGCGGGACAGCGGGTGCAGTCGCCGATCGCCCGCGGAGTCTACGTGTTGGAGGAAGTCATGTGCGCCGACTTGGGCGAGCCGCCTCCGACGGCCAATGACACTCCGATCGAACCAGGCATGGATGATCCCGAAGGTCCACTCACCGTGCGGGAGCTGGTCGAGGTGCGGACGATGGACAACCCGACGTGCGTGGCTTGCCATGCCCTCATCAACCCGACCGGGTACCTGTTCGAGCACTACGACGCGCTCGGTCGTTGGCGGGCAACGGAGGTGCACAGCGGTTTGCGGGTAGACGCGGAAGGCGAGCTGACGCTTGGAGACGTCTCTGGGCCGATGGCCGACGCCGTCAAGCTGTCCGAGTCGCTTGTCGACAGCGGGGACGCCAGGGCCTGCTTTGCGAAACGGTGGGCCCAGACCGCGCTCGACGCCGAGACATTCGACTCCTGTACGGAGGAGGAGGTCGTCACAGCCTTCGTCGAGACGGGAGATGTACGCGCGTTGCTGGCGGGAATCGTCCGGAGCCCCGCGTTCCGCTACGCCCGAGTTGGAGGGGAAGAGTAGTCATGTTCGAACGGTTCAAACACTCGGGGCGTCGGTCCTTCCTGCGCGGAATGGGCACCATGGCGCTGGGTCTCCCTCTGCTCGAGTACACCCACGGTGAAGCCCTGGCGCACGGAGGCGAAGCGCCCAAACGCTTCATCACCGTGTTTTCCCACGGCGGCACGATCAGCAACCAGGGCAAGAACTGGCGGCACGATGGCACTGGAAACCACCACGGTGAGGACTTGTGGCGGCCCGTCGACACCGCGGACGCGACGCTGACGTTGGGTCCCATTCAGGCTGTGCTTCAGCCGCACGTTGGCAAGCTGTTGTTGCTCGAGGGCATCGACAACAAGTCGGCGATTGAGCAGGACCAGTACTCCGCGGGCGCCCACCGCATCGCGAACCGGACCGCGCTGACGGCAGGAGACCAGGACGACAACGGCTCGAAGAGCCCGAGCATCGACCAGGTGATCGCCGAGCGGCTCTCCGCGTCGAACCCCACACCGTTCGAGCGCATCCATCTGTCCGTGCACGGGCACAACTACGGGACGCCGTACTACCGCGCCTCGAACGAATCGATGAGCGGCATCCAAAGCCCCTCCGAGGCGTGGACGACCTTGTTCGCCGGCGTCGCAGAGAACGGTGAGCCCAGTCCCGAGGCGCAACGGCTGCTCTCGATGCGCACCAGCGCGCTGGACGGCTTGCTGACGAGCTACGGCGACGCGAAAACGCGGGTGAGCGCGGCGGACCGACACAAGATCGACGCGCACCTCGACCACCTCCGGGCTCTGGAAAACGAGCTGATGAACCCGGTCGTTTGCAGCCGACCTGAAGACCCGGGGGGCGCCGAGAGTGCCCAGCAGGTAGGTCCCCTGCATGTCTCCTTGCTGATCGCGGCGCTGCGGTGCGGGTTGTCCAACGTGGCCAACCTCGAGATCGGCGACCTGCTCACGCCATGGACCGATGCGGGCAACGTGACCGGCGTGACGCTGGGGCACTCCCTCGGACACGATGCCCGAGACATCGGCCCCACCGGTCCCAAGGCGGCGATGTACGACGACTGGTTCAACGAGGCGCTCGACAACCGCCGCTGGCGCATGGGCTTGGTCCGGCAGCTGCTCGACGGTCTTGACGATGAGACGTTCGTCGAGCCCAACGGGATGACCGTGCTGGACAACTCGCTGCTGATGTTCACGAGCGAGTTCCGCAACGCGTCGGGCCACTACGCGTACAACCTGCCGATGCTGCTCGCAGGGTCGGCGGGCGGTCACTTCGAGACCGGCCGGTTCATCGACTACAACAGCTACGGTGTGGACGGCGGCCTCGAGTACGAGTCTGAGCACTCGACCCACAACCTCTTCACGTCGATCCTGCATGCGATGGGCGGCGATGACGCTCACTTCGGCAACGACATGTCCAACTATCAGGGGCCGCTCCCGGGCCTGGTCTGACGGAGCCCGCAGACTTGGTATCCTCACAGCCTGTGCGGCTCTTGGGGATCCTCGCCGTCGTGGCGATCAGTGGATGCGCATTGGATGATGCGTTCATCTGCGCACAGGACGAGCAGTGTGCGCTCCGGTCGCAGGGGCAGTGCGAGGCCGACGGATGGTGCTCGTACCCAGCGGAACGTTGCGAGAGTGGCCGGGTCTACGGACCCTACGCGCCCAACTCCATCGCCGACGCCTGTGTCGAGCCCATGGCGGCAACCGAGGATACGGGAGCCGAGACGACGGAACCCGGAGGTTCTTCGTCGACCGGGAGTGAGCCTGCGGCCGAATGTGGCAACGGTGTACTCGAGGACGGGGAGAGCTGTGACGATGGAAACAACGCACCGGACGACGGCTGTCACCCGCTGTGCGTCGAGCCGTACGAGCCGGCGTGGACCCAGAGCTACAACGCCGAGGACCGGGACGATCGAGGCTTCGCGCTGGCGGTCGACGCTTCGGCAGATGCCATCTACCTGTGCGGGTTCACGAGCTCTGAGGCGGGTGGTCGCGACTTGCTCGTTCAGCGATATGGGCTGACCGACGGGACCCGCGCCTGGACGTGGTCGAGCGATACCGATGCTCAGACCGACACGGCCGAGCACCTGGTTGTGGACGACAACGGGGACGTGGTCGTGGTCGGTGTCGTGACCAACGGCGCCGGGACCGAGCGCGGATGGGTGGCGAAGTTTGACCCCACCGGCGCACTCGTGTGGGAGCAACTCGATCCCGTCGCGTCCAAGATCGAAGGCGTTGCGATGGCAGACGATGGCCGCATTGTCGGGGTTGGCCGAGCGGGCAGCCAGGGCGGATCGATGTCCTGGCAACAGTGGTACACGCCGGACGGGTCTCGGGATGGCGAGCCGTTGTTGGACGCACTCGATGCGGCCGGCGACAGTCGGGGGGTCGATGTCATCACCGTGCCCGGTGTCGGCGTCCAGGTGACGGGGGTGATCGTCGACAACGGCGTGCCCAACCTGTGGACCGCTCGGTACGACAACCTCGGCGCTCAGCTCTGGGAACACCTGGTGCCGGACCCCGATGGCGATGTCCCGCGTGGCGTCGGGCAGGCCCTCAACCCGCTGGGGGGCTCCGCGATCGCGGGGGTCCGGGACACGGACATCTTTGTGCAGTTCTATGACGACACAGGCGCCCCTGCCCCAGAGCCCTTCACGCAGGGCGCCGGCGGACAGGACGAGGCCGCGGACATCGCCTTCTTGGACGACGGCCGCTACGTCGTCGTCGGGTTTCTGGGGTTCAACCTGCAGGAGACGGGGACCGCCGATGGCTGGATTCGATTCAACGAACCCGACGGAACAGAGATTCGGACCTATCCGGTCAGTGGCACCGGCGGCGGCATCGACAAGGTCCTCGCCGTGGACGTCGCGCCGCACAGCGTGATCGTCACGGGATACGTGAAGAACGAAGGCACAGATATCGACCTGTGGCTTCGTCGGTACGCGATCTAGCAGGCTGAGGAAAAAGTCCCACGCAGTGCATCACAGCGCCCTCGCCATGCATAGCTTCGTTCCTCATCGGTCACAGGTGTCCAACCAGCTCCCTCTTCGTGCCTTGCTCTGCATGGCGATGACGCCGTTCTGCATACGCGCGACTTTTTCCTCAGCCTGCTAGCGCCTGCGCAAGTCGGCCAACGAAGGAAGCCGACCCGAGACGAGGACGCCGTTGCGGTGGACCGCGAGCCCGACGTCTTGGCCGCGTCGATGCACGACGACCCAACGTGCGACGCCGCCGAGTAGGAGGGCACCACCAACACCAAGCGTCACGCCTCCGGCGAGGGTCAGCGTCCGGGCTCGGTCGATCGAGTCTCCGAAGTCGCGGTCGTTCGCGGCATCGGTGCTGGCGTTGCCTTCGCGTCTGCCCAGCCCCAGGACAACGCCGCCGGCGACCGACGCCGCAAGACCGACGGCGACCAGGCCGTCTCCAGCGGGGTCGCGGTACCAGGCGGTGGCCGGTTCGCGAACCGGGGCGTCGGTGGTCTGTGTGAGATCTGGGTTCGCGTCGGGGATGCTCGGCGCGGAGAGGGCGTCCTCGCGGGCGCGGGCGGCCGCAAGCTCTTCTTCGCAGACCTCGATCCGCCCGGCGGACAGCGACTTGATCGAGGCGCTCTGTCCACCCTCGACGCACTCCTCGTACATCGGAATCGCGTCGACGCAGTTGCCCCCGTACCGCAACGCCTCGGCCTGTGCATAACGAACACGGAGGTCACCGGTCGCCTCAAACACGATGCCGTACTCGGCAGCCGCGTCGAACCACCGACCCTCGCGCGTCGCAACGTCAGCGCTGTCTCTTATACACATCTCCGAGCCCACGAGACCTCTCTACATCTCGTA
>CAJXVA010000648.1 GCA_913061055.1 uncultured Pseudomonadota bacterium | reverse complement strand
CGAGATGTAGAGAGGTCTCGTGGGCTCGGAGATGTGTATAAGAGACAGATCCACGAGGTGGGTGTCGACGACGAGAGCCTCTTTGTCGTCATGGAGTACGTGCCGGGCCAAACGCTCCGCGAATGGCTCGAGTCCGAAACGCGTTCCCACAGCGAGGTCATCAGAGTCTTCAGCGAAGCGGGGCGAGGACTCGCCGCGGCCCATGCTCAGGGATTGGTCCACCGTGACTTCAAGCCAGACAACGTGTTGGTGGGCGAGGATGGCCGGATCCGTGTCGTCGACTTCGGGCTGGTCCAGATCTCACCCGATGCGGCTACGAACGGCGATGGGTCCCGGCAGGACGTCGACAACGGACAGATGGCAACCTCGAGTCGTGTAACGCAGGGGACCGTGGGCACCCCCGCCTATATGTCTCCAGAGCAGCGCGCTGGGGAAAACGTCGATGCGCGAAGTGATCAGTTCAGCTTCTGCCTCACCCTGCATGAAGCCCTACTCGGGCCGCGTCCTCGACCGGGCGTGACACTCCCCGGGCCGCAGGGCGATCCCAAGGACGTGCCAGGTTGGGTGGTGGAAGTCCTCCGGCGCGGAATGAAGCAACGTCCGGAGGATCGCTACGACTCCATGCCGGACCTGCTCTCGGCGCTGGCGGTGGATCCGGCCGCCGCTCGGCGACGGCGGCGTCGGCTGGTCGGTGGCGCCGCGTTGTTGATCGCCACAGGTGTTGGCCTCTCGCTTGCGGCTCGGCAGGATGTGGACCCGTGCCCGGATGCAGCGGCGTTGATCGCCTCGACTTGGAGCGACGAGGCCCGACGCGAGGTGGAAGCCTCGATGCTCCGCACCGAACTGGAGTACACCCAAGGTAGCCTCGAGCGAGTTGGCAGCGGACTCGATGCGTACGCGCAGACGTGGGTCGAGCACCGAGATGCGGCATGTCGGGAGACCCGCGTCAGTCACCAGCAACCCGATGCGGTCATGGTGTCGCGTCTGGGGTGTCTCGATGACCGGAGGCGACACCTGGCAGCGGCGATTGAGCTTCTTTCCAACGCCGACGCCATGGTTTCCGAGCATGCCGTCAGCATGGTCGAGGGGCTCCCGAGGATTTCGCCGTGTAGCGACCTCCACTACCTCACTGCGGAGGTCAAACCGCCGGATTCAGAAGAGTCCAGGGCCTCGCTGGTGCTGCTCGAGGAACGGCTCTCGAGGGTCCACGCACTGTCGGCCGCTGGGAAATACGAACCTGCGAGCGGGCTCGCCGAAGGCCTTCTTCGGGACGCCGAGGCGCTCGAGTACCCGCCGTTCCTGGCTGCGTCTCTCCTGGAGCGTGGAAGGCTGTACGGCCTGGCGGGTGACCATGCACAGCAGCGTTCGACGCTCCAGCGCTCCTTCTATGTCGCGACGGCGGCCGGTGACGACCGGAATGCCCTCGAGGCAGCGCTCGAACTCGTCTACTTGCCCGGTCGCGTGGAAACGGGGGATGAAGACCTGCAGTGGGCCGAAACTGCGCAGGCGCTGATCGAACGGGACGGTGGCGAGTTGCCGAGGTCTCGGGCAGACCTCGCAATCGCCCGCGGTCGTTTGGACCAGGAGCGCGGCGCGTTCGAACAGTCGCTCCAACGCTACGCCGAGGGCTTGGATCTGTATCGCGAGGACCCTTCGTATCGGGTTCGGGTCGGGACGGTTCAAAACTACATCGCCGGTGCACAGCTAAGCCTCGGGAACATCGAGGAGAGCGTTCGCAGCTTCGAACGCGCGCTCGAGGCTGTCGAAGAGGTCTATGGAGCCGACCACCCCAGAGTGGCCACAGTGCTCACCAACCTCGCGATGGCACGGCGAAGTCTTGGAGCCCTTGACGACGCCGTCGCTGGCCTCGACCGCGCCTATGCAATCTCGACCCAGGCGTACGGTCGAGTCCACCCTAAAATCGCTCGCATCCTAGGCAACCAGGCGGCGCTCGAACTGGATCGCGGTCGTCCGGATGCGGCCCGCGCAAAGTTCGAGGAGGTCGTCGCGATCGCGCGAGAGGTGTACGGTCCGGACCATCGCGAGCTCGCGATGGCGCTCAACAACCTAGGCTTTCTTCGCAGCCAACTCGGGCGCTACAAATCAGCCGAAGAGGCGCTCGGTGAGGCGTTGACGATTGCCGAAGAGCTTCCGGGTGCGAAGGGGGTCGTGGCTGCGATCCTCAACAACCAGGGGATCGTCCATAGCGAGAGCGGGCGGGGAGCTCTGGCGCTCGAAGCGTATGAGCGGTCGCTCCACCTCACGCGTGAGATGGTGGGCGACGACCACCCGGACGTCGCCGGAGCCCAGCTCAACATCGGCAACGTGCTCGTCGGGCTCGAGCGCTACGAGGAGGCGCAGCGGCGATTTCAGGGGGCCCATGATGCCTTCGAGCGGGTCGCCGGTGACCAGCGAATCCACCAGGCTGACGCAACTCGAGGCGTCGCAGTGTGCCTGTGGAAGCTCGGGGACGCCGCCGCGGCCCTGCAGAAACTCTCGGCGCTCAGAGCGGTTGAGCTCGAGGTGATGGACCCGGATGCACCGACCCTCGCCACGACTCTGTCGACGATGGGAGAGATCGAGGCCGGGGAGGGGCGGCACGATGAGGCGCAGCTCCACTTCGAAGCGGCGCTGGCCCAACTCGGTGACCACGAGGTTGCCGTCCGCAGGAGGACACGACTACAGCTGAGCCTGGCGCGTAGCTTGTGGGCCGCCGGTGACGACCGGCAACGGGCCCGAACGCTCGCGCTCCGAGCACAGGCTGCTCTGAACGCGGCCGCCAACCCGGACCCGGACGAACTCGCCCAGGTCACGGCGTGGCTCGAGACCCATCCCCGCTGACCGGCTATTCGCTGTCTTGGGGTGTCTCCGGCTCTGGCTTCTTGCCCAGGCGCTTGACGGGCGTTGCGATGAGCTCGACGTGGATGGACTCCCAACCCTCCGCAGCCGCGTCGTCGATCGCCTTGCTGAGCTCTTTCTCGGCGAGCGCTCGCTCAGGGGCGTCGCGCCCGATCTTGCAGTCGAAGGCCCAGAAGTCCATGTCGTCAGGAAGCGTCTTCCCGCGCTCTCGCTTGAGGTACTTCCGGATCTGATGCTTGATGTTCTCGATCACCCGGGCAGGCTTGTGCTTGGGATGCTCGAGCGAGAACGACTTCCTCATCGGTAGCCTTGTTGCGCGAGGCGGACGATTTGTCCAGGGCGCATCCGAATGGCGCTTCGAGACTGGTCCGCGCCTCAGCGTTGCCCACGCGGGGTCTGGCCTGTCCCCGGGGACACCCGGGAGTGACTCTGGGGACTGTGTGCTCCGGACCGGATGAGGATGCCCAAACCAGGGCGGTTGAAGCTGGCACGGAGGTTGCTCTACCCGTCCCCATGAAAACCCCTCGAGTCCTCTTGGCCTCGCCGCTCATCCCGAGCGTGGGGCCGACCGACGCCGCGACCGGAGAAGCGGAGTGTCAACTTCAGGGACGACACCATTGAACTCCGTCCTCGATTTGGAGACCTCGTGAACCAACGTCCGACGTGGTATCGACTCTGGATGACGCCTGGGTCTGGGCCAAGCACGGTCTCTTCGACGCTGACCGCGTCGAAGGACCAGCCCAACGTGCCGCCGGCGCGCCAAGCCCGTCTGTGTATCGTGGCGCCTCGTGCCTTGCACGGTGTGCTCGTCCTCGACGAGGCTTCGGTGACATTCGGGCGGGCGTCGGAAGAGGACGTGGTCCGGGTCGACCACGGCACGATCTCTCGTCGCCACCTGACCGTGGCCGAGGTCTCTGACGGGACCTACTCCGTGACGGATCTCGGGAGCCGAAACGGCACTTGGGTCAACGGTGTCGCCGTCGGATCGCTGCCCCGCATCCTCAAGCATGGGGATGTGCTGCGCATGGGGGAGGTCCTGGCCGTGTTCGAGGTGGGCGAGGTACTCGATGCGGTGGAGCCCGATGACGACGCCCATCGCATCCCCGGTCAGTCGCTTGGGGCGATGCAGCTCCGGGCCTGCGTCGTACGGGCGGCGCGCTCCGGTGGCACGACGCTCATCGAAGGGGAGAGTGGCACGGGCAAGGAGTTCGTCGCCGCTGAACTCCATCGCCTGAGTCAAGCGTCGGGCCCCTACGTCGTCGCGAACTGCGCGGCGCTGTCCTCGAGCCTGATCGACAGCCAACTCTTCGGGCACGAGCGCGGCGCGTTCACGGGGGCGGTGTCGGCTCATGAGGGGTTCTTCCGAGCGGCGAACGGCGGCACGCTGTTCCTCGACGAGATCGGCGAGCTCCCGCAGGACCTGCAGCCCAAGCTGCTGCGTGCCGTCGAGCTGGGCGAGATCATCCCGCTGGGCGGGACGAAGGTGCACCAGGTACGGACCCGCGTCGTCGCGGCGACCAACCGCACACTCGACACGGAGGTCGCTGCGGGACGTTTTCGGCGTGACCTCTTTGCCAGGCTGACGCTGCAGCGGATCGAGGTCCCGCCCCTGAGGGAGCGCCGGGCCGACTTCATGGTCTGGTACGACCTCCTGCACCAACGGTGGAGTGAGCGCCAGTCCGGCCTCGCGGCAGAGCCCGTCGAGTTTACGGCCGAAGCCCTCGAGGCGCTGCTGCTGCAGCCGTGGCTCGAGAACCTGCGCGGCCTCGATCAGGTGGTCCACGGCGTTGGGGGATTGCTGCTCACAGCAGGAAGCAAGAAGGTCTCTGTCGCTGATGTTCGCGCCTGGCTGCAGACCGTCGACGCCAACCGCGAGCCCGACGAAGCCGGACTCGCGGAGCACAAGCCCCCCAAGCCTACCCGCGAAGAGTTCATCGCTGTGATGGAGGCCGAGGGGTGGAGTGTTCGCGGGACGGCGCGGCACTTTGCGCGGGACCGGCGGCAGATCTATCGGTGGATCCGGCTGTTCGGTGTCATTCGACCGGAGGGCTCGGTCGACGACTGAGCGCGGCTTCGACCGAGCGTAGCCTGCGCGCTGGCGTTTGGTCGTGGGACGTCGCGAGACGTTCTTGCAGCGCCCGCTTCGCGTCTTGGAGCCTGGAGGCCAACGTGTCATCGATGACACCGCCCCGTGCCGCAACCTCCAGCAGGGTCAGCGATGCTCGCTCGTAGTCGAGCCAGGGTGTTGGAGGGTGGGAATCGAGGACAGCCCGTGCGTCGGTGATGGAGGCCAGCGCGTCCGCAGGTGTGTCGCTGCTGTCTCTTATACACATCTC
>CAJXVA010000647.1 GCA_913061055.1 uncultured Pseudomonadota bacterium | reverse complement strand
TCGTCGGCAGCGTCAGATGTGTATAAGAGACAGTCGCAGGGGAACGCTGACGATGCGGGCGGGGTCACCCTCGGGTTTGGACGGGTCCAAGACCTCGAGCTCGCCTTGCAGGTCGTTGGCGAAGCCGCGGACCGCGTCGACGTCGACGGAGACCGCGTATCCACCGTCGCCAGAGGGGGTCACCGCGATGCTCGCTCCGCCCAGCAAACTCGCCCCTTGGCGCATGGTGTCCCGGGCCAGTTGGGACCAGAGCTTGGCGAATCCGCTCCACGACAGCCACGTCGCAGCCCATCGGGCCTTGGCATCGCTGGCGAACGCCGCGGTGCGACCCAACCCGCGCCGGCCTCGAACCAGGAGCGGATCGCCTTGGTGGGTACGCAGCAGCGTCTCGGTCATGGCCTTGGCTTTGACCGGCACGAGGCCTCGCAAACCGGGCGCACCCGAGAAATCGATGCCTCGCAGGGCCTGGACGTTCTTGGCGACGCGGGGATACAGCGCCAGCTCCTTGGCGGCGTTGCGGGTCACCTCGCGGGTCTCGCGAGAGAAGATGCGCGGGACGTCGGTGCCGTCGTGGCTGTAGTAGAAGCGGCCGCGCCCTCGCCGAGCGACCCGCCGCAACAGGTCCTTGCCGGCGCCTGCGCCCACGCCCACCGAGGAGACGGTGATGTCAGCGTCGCGCATGTCGCCCAGCAAGGCCGAGATGCCGTTCTCGGGGCTCTGCCCATCGCTGAGCAGGATGACGTGTTTGACCAAAGCGTTGCTGCCCGCAAGCTGGAGGTAGGCTTCACGCAGGGCGGGCAACGCGTTGGTGCCTCCGCCGGAGGTCAGTCGCCGAATGTCGGAGCTGATCCGGATGCGGTTGGAGGCCGGCTGCAGTCGCACCAGGTTGTGCGGGCGAGAGTCGAAGGCGATGACGCCGATCTCGTCGCTGGGGTCGAGGGTGCGCGCCGTGGCACGGGAGGCTTCCTTCACCAGATCGAGCTTGTCCTCGGAGGACATGGAGCCGGACTTGTCGATGACCAGCACCAGAGCCAGTTTGGGCTGCTCGCGCTGCCGTTCGCCCTCGAAGCGCACCGGAAGGATTTCGCCGACGGTGCCGCGACCCCATCCGCCCATCCCGAACGACTGGTCGCCGCCCACCATGATGAAGCCGCCGCCGTGATCGACGACGTACTGCTTGAGTGCCTGTTTGGATGCGGAGCTGACGGACCCCGCTGCGAGGTCTGAGAACATGACGAGGTCGAAGCCGCGCAGACCGTCGAGCGTCTCGGGGACGCCGGAGCCGCCGGTCACGGTGACGTCGAGGTGGTCCGAGCGCAACGCCGAGGCGAGCGGGGCATTGCCGCCGGACCCCGCCAACAGCACTTTGGGGCGGCCGCGGACCTCTCCGGCCACCGCGGCCGCGTCGTTGCCGGTCCTGCGGTTGTCGGGCCCGGTGAGGGATTCGGGATTGAGGGTCGCCTCGAATACCACCGGTCCGGGTTCCGTGACCCGGGCTTCGAACGTGACCTGCTGGGGCCCACCGCGCAGCTGGACCTCGGTGAAGGGCTCCAGCGGGTTGGCGACGCCGTTGCGGGTGAGGCCGAGCTTCACCGTTCCAGCGGCGGTGGAGAAGACGTCCACCGCCACGTTGAAGGTCTCGCCCAGTCGCATCTCGGCCGGGAGGTGGACGGCCTCCACCAAGACATCCCCGCGGGCGGCGGGCTCAAAGCGGCGTACGTGTACGGAGACCCCGCGCGCTGCCAACTCGGTGGTGGCGCCCGAGAGGTCCTCGCGTTCGGCAAGCGAGCCTCCACCGTCGGTGAGCAGGACGATTCGTCCTTCGGTCTGGGGATCGACCAGCGCGGCGGCGAGTCGCAGCGCGCTGGCATGGTCGCTGCCCAACGCTCCCGTCTCCGGGCGCGTCAGCAGGGCGTCGACCGAGGTCTCGAGGTCGACGGTGTGGACTTCGGCTCGTTCGGCATACGTCACCACCGCCAGCCGGGTGCGGTCCTCGGGGTCGACGTCGTCCGCGGCCTCTGCTTTCAGCTGGGCGAAGCCGGTGCTCACCAGGGCTCGTGCCTCGGCGAGCTGAGCGTCGTCGATGCTGTCGGAGAGGTCCACGGCGAACACCAGCGTCTTGCCCCGGATCGGGCTGCGCAGACTGGGTTGCGCCAGGGCGGTTGCGACCGCCATGAGCACCGCCAGACGGGCCAGGAGCTGGACGATCACTTGCAAGCCCGGTACGTCGACCAGCGAGCGACGCAGCACAAGGACGAGGTAGGGCAAGACTGCCGCGGGCATCAGCCACAGCGCTTCGGGTCTCGCCAAGACCGCGACGGGGTCTGTCCCCTCGGTGGCGCCGAGGAGATCGGCGAGCGCGCCCGGCAGCGGGACGGACAATGCCTGTGGCCAAGGCGCGAGCAGTAACAGCAGACCGACCGCGAGACCGCCCAGCCCCACGCCGATCGCGACATCGACCGCCGGGTGCCGCAGCGCAGCGCGCATTCCGTCGCGCATCCTCATACGGTGACCCTCCGGTGGTACGTCGCCCATTCGAGCGCGATGAGAGCCGCCGCCGCCAGCATGAGCGCGGTCCACAGCGGGCCCTCGGTGAGCGGCGCGGGATCGGGTGCAGAGCCAGCAGTTGCCTCGGCCGGAAGGTCCATCTCGCCGAGCACCGAGTGCAGGTCTGAGGCGCCGGAGTTGGCCTGGTTGACCGCGACTTCGACCTGAGCGCCAGCGGCCGGTCCGTCGAGGGCGCTGACCGTGTAGATGCCCGGGACGAGCGCGCGCATGCGGAAGCGTCCGCGTTCGACCGGCCGGGTCTGGGGCTCGCCCTGCGGACCTCGAACCTCGACCCTCGACATGCCTTCTGGGGAGAGCCCCAGGTCGGCCAGGCCCAGCGCCTGACTCAGACCCAGCGGCGCACTGGCGACGAACCCGGGCGTGCGCTGTTCCACGTAGCGGACGAGGTTGTCGATGAAGAGCGGGAAGGCGATGCGCATCGGGAAGTCCGACTGGCGGGGGTCGAAGCCGATGCCGAGCGTGATGTGCTCGTCTTCGCGAAGCGCGACGATCGGGTCGCCCAACGAGCGCACCAGGGCGTCGTCACCGGGCTGCAGCGCAAAGGTGGTGCCTCGGCCAATGTTGACGTCCTTGAAGACGACGAACTCCAGCAGCGGGTGCTTGCGAGCCTGCTCGGTCAAGAACGGGCGCCCCACATCCTTCGCCTTGGCGATCGGGAACGGGGAGTCTTCGAACCGCCAAGGGTCGAAGACCGCGAGGTGAGTCTGGGGCAGGGTGGCCGGCAGGGGGTTGTTGCCGACGTCGAAGATGACGAGGTTGTACTCGGCGAGGTCGGGGTCTGTGCCCTCGGCCGCATCGAGCTGCACGTGATCGCCCAGGTTGAGCAACGCGGCATCCAAGAACAAGTTGCTGCCGTCACTGATCAGCGCCACCCGCAGGGGGGACAGCGGGGGCACGACCGCGAACGCGACGTCGTCGAAGTCTGGGCCGAGCATGGCAGCGTCTTCGGCGGACAACCGCGCCTCGAAGCGTGAGCGCGCCGCATCGAGGTCAGAGAGGACCTCACGCCGGGTCTCGCCGGGGGCGAGGGTCAAGGGACGGCGGCCGACCGAGACGCCGTCGGCGGTAACGTCGAGCGTGACGGTCGCGGCGCTGTCGCCCAGGTTTTGCACCTCGGCGAGGACCTCGAGCTTGTCGCGGGCCTCGGGATACCGGCGGGCGGCAAACGCCGTGATCGCGATGTTGTCGGCCGAGCCGGTGTGGGTGTCGATCTCGCAACGAATGGCGTCGTCGTCGAGGCAGCGTCGCAGGGCGTCCGCGCCGGCCACGTTCAGGGCACCGTCGGTCAGGATGAGGACTTGGGCGCCGGGGTTGCCCCGCACGGCGTGGCCGGCCAGGGTGAGCGCCCCGCCGAGGTTGGCTTCTCCGTGGCTGGGCTCGATGGTCTCGATGCCTGCGAGCAGGGCTGAGATGTCGCCGGACAGGGGGCTGGCGACGGAAACCTCTTCGGCCGCAACGATGACCACCGCGCGGTCAGATGGGCCCAAACCGCGGACCTGCGCAGCTGCACGAGCCTTGGCCGCTTCGATCCGGCGGCTCGGTTCCTCGTCGTCCGCCGCAGGGGAGGGCCCGGCCATGGATGCGGAGGCGTCCACGACGATGGCAACGGTCATCGGGTCTCGGACCCACGCGTTGGTTCGTGGGTCGCCGATCGCCGCGACGATCATCGCGAGCAACACCAGCTGAACCAGCCAGGACAGCAGCCGCCGGAGCCGGCGCCAGATCTTGCGGCTCTCGGAGTCCCGGGTGACTCGCTCCCACAGCGCGGCGAAGGGGACGACGACCTTTCGTCGCCGCATCCGCAGCAGGTACAGCACCGTGATCGCCCCGCCGCACACGGCGAACAACACGCCAAGCTGCGAGAGACTCCACCCCGAAAAACTCATCGCAGAATGCCCCCTTGGCGGAACATGCGGAGCACGAGATCATCGAAGGGGATGTCGATGTTGGCGCGCACGTAGCCGATGCCGCGGGTGCGGCAGTTGGTCTGCAGCTGGGCGCAGAACCGTTCATGCGCCTCGGCGTAGGACGCGAGCGCTCGCGGCGACAAGGTCACGTCGCGCTGGGTGTCGCCTTCGCAATCCAGGAGTCGAACATCGCCGCGCAGGCCTGAGCCGGTTGGATCGGCCTCGGCAGGGTCGATGATCTGGATCGCGACGGGCTCGTGCTTGCGAAAGCGCAGCATGTTGAGGCCTTCGAACGCGCCTTCGAGGTCGTAGAAGTCCGAGAGCACGATCGTCAGACCCGGTTGGTTGCTCTGCGCCGCGACCCGGCCACAACCGGCCCGGATATCGGTCGCCCCACCGGTCTGCGCCGTCTTCAGGAAGTCGAACACCCGAAAGATCCGCCCCTTGCCGCGGATGGCGGGCAGGGTGACGTGGCTCTCCTGGCTCATGCAGGTGAGCCCGACGCGGTCGAGGTTGGCGAGTCCGACGTAGGCCAGAGCCGCGCCCACCTGCTGGGCGTACCGCAGCTTGGCGCCGCCGCGTAGACACATCGAGTCGCTCACATCGACGACCACCCGGATCGGGAGGTCTTCGTCCTCCTCGAACAGGCGGATCAGCGTGCGCCGCAGCCGGACGTAGACGTTCCAGTCGAGGTTGCGGATGTCATCGCCGGGCGAATAAGGGCGGTGG
>CAJXVA010000646.1 GCA_913061055.1 uncultured Pseudomonadota bacterium | reverse complement strand
CCAGGAGCTCGGCTGCGGATATCCGTCGCACGCTGGTCGAAGACCTTGGGGCGCCGCCGGAGGACCTGTTCGCAACCTGGGAAGACCTCCCGCTGGCGAGTGCATCCATCGGTCAGGTTCACCGTGCCACGTTGCTCGATGGCAGGGCGGTGGCGGTCAAGGTCCAGCACCCCGGCATTGCCGAGGCGATGGAAGCGGACATGCGCAACGCCAGCCTCATGGATTTCGGTTCGCGTGCGTTCGGGTTCGGCAAGTTCGAGGTGGGCCGCTTGGTCGACGAGGCCAAGGCACGGTTTCGCGAGGAACTCGACTACGGTCTCGAGCGGGCCCGGTATGAGCGGTTCGCTGCACTCCACGCTTCCGACCCCAAGGTCGTCATCCCCGAAGTCGTCTCCGACCGATGCTCCTCGCGCGTCCTGACCACCGCGTTCGTCGAGGGCATCGACTTCGAGCGCGCCTGCGAGGCATCCGATTCGGACCGCCGTGCCTGGGCTGAAACGCAGTGGAGGTTCGTTTACGGCTCGATCATGCTCGGCGGCATCTTCAACGCCGACCCGCACCCCGGGAACTACCGGTTCCTGCCCGACGGCGCCGTCGGCTTTCTCGACTTCGGATGCGTGCAGGAGATCAACAACTACAACCGCAAGCGCATTGTCGCCGGACACGCGTCGCTCGCGGAGGGGAGCTTCGAGGGATTCGAAGTCGCGATGGCCGAGATGCTTGCGGCTCGGGACGGGAAACATCGGCGCGAGATGGCCAGCTACATGCGCCATGCCGTATCGCCGCTGCTCGAGTCTCCTTTTCGGATCACGCGCGAGTTCGCCGGTGAGGTTGTCCAACGCTTCCGGTCGATGGCGAAGTCCATGATCAGCTTGTCTGGTTCCGACTACGCCGCGATGCCCGAGGGGATCCTGTTTCTCAATCGTCTTCAGTTCGGCTTCTACTCGGTGCTCGCCCGGCTCGACGTCGAAGCGGACTACGTGTCGGTGGAGCGGTCCTTCTTGGACGAAGCGCAAGACGCGGTGCGCGATCTGCCGGACTCCAAGTAGTCGGGGGGAACCCCTCGGTTTGCGGTCCAGATCACGCGGAATGCCGGTGGTGGCGGTCGGTGATGCATCCATTTGCTCGCAGCCGCGACTGCCTAGGTGATGGCTTGCGCGGCTCTGTTCTCCCCCCACCGGCACGACAATGGTGTCGCGGTGTTGCAGAGCGAACACACTGTTCGCTCTGCAAACGCGACGCAAACGGACCTCTTGTCGTTGCATCGTTTCCTCCAGCTGGGACGTCGAACCTGACATGCGTACCCAGCCACCCATCGAGGCCGAGGAGAGCCAAGTCGGGATGCAGTGCTCTCGTTCTGCCGTTCTTCACCAGCGCCTCGGCGCGGCGGTGACCGACGAGCACGCTCGCGTCGATCTGTATGCGTCGCTGATGTTGGGCACGGTCTACGTCGAACCGGTCCAGATCCTGCTGACCGAAGACGGGCCCAAGGTTGAGTTCGAGTCCGTCCCCACCACGCACGGTCCGGCGATCGTCGCCTACTCATCGCGGACCCGCCGGCGCGAGCTGAACCGCGAAGAACTCGAAGGGGTTTCGTTCGAGTACCTCGTGCACGCGCTCCCCGAAGGCGTTGGGGTCGTCGTCGACCCCGAGCATGAGTGTTTCCTGATCGACGGCGCGGACATCCAGACCCTCCGCGACGCCGCCCCTGTGACGGAGCACTAGTGTCCTGTTCCACGACACTCGTCTTCGAGGGGCCTTTCGAAAAGGCCCCTCGCTGCGGCAGCGAAGCTGCCTTCGCTTCACCCGAAACGGGGCGGCGGTAGCCGCCAAATCGGTTCGAAGAGAGGCTGTCGGTGGCGCTTCGAGAACCCCGGCGGGGCGCTAGCTGTCGGGGGCGGTGAGGGCTCGGGAGCGTAGGGTGGGGACGAGCTCCATGGCGCGCAGGAGGAGCTGGCGTTCGTCGTCGCTGACGTGCGCGTCGGCGAGTGCGACGCGGAACAGCTCGTCGAGGATGGTCTGCCGCATTTCACGAAGCTGCTGGAACTCGTCGAAGTCGACCACTCGGTCTTCCTCGATGCGCTCGATCAGCTCATTGAAGGTGTGCAGTTGAGTGTCGAACCGTCGCAGCAGAGCGCGCTCGTCGCTCGTGACCTCACCGTCGGCGAGTGCGATCGCCCGCATGCGCCGCATGACCTCATCGCGACTGGGAGGCTCGGAAGTCGTGGCTGCCACAACGGCGCGGGCGGATCCGTCGGCGGTGAGCATCGCCAGGACGAGACGGCGCACGAGCTGGGTGCGGGCACCCAGTGGATCGAGGTGATGCAGGGCGTCGAGCAGGTCGCGCACCTCGAGCTCCAGGGTGGCTCGCAGCGCGCGTGCGATCTGCCGGAGGGTGAGCTTGACGACCTGCGGCGGGATCGCGAACCGCTGCGTCACGAGCTCGACCGCCCGCTCGTCCCCAACGCCTGCGAGGAACGGGGCAAGCTCCGACGCGAGTCCGACGACGCTTCCCAACAGGCGCCCGACCGCGTCGGCCACCTCGGTCTTGCGGTTGCGACCCTCGTCGCCACAGACCACACACGCGGCCTCCACGAGCGCCTCTTTCCAAGCGCCACGCGATGCTGCCGCCAGACCCGGGGTGAGGGCATCGGCGGCGAACTCTTCGAGTCGGCGCTCCTGGGCGTACCCAGCCGCGGCGTTGCGGAGGCGGGATTGTGCGGCCGGACCGTTGACGGCCCAGCCGGGCTGCTCGCGTAGGACTGCCATCAGTCCCTGGAAGACTCGACTCATCGGGCCGGCGGCTTGCTCGAAGTCGCCGCCGCCGGCGGTCGCGAGCGAATCGAGGTCGGCATCGTCGACATGGGTCCGAAGCTCGGGCTGCGCGCGCGTGACCGCCAGGACGAGCACCGCAAACTTGAACAACGCCTCGTGCGCGCTGGCGTCGACTTGGAAGTCCTCCAGGAGAAAGTCGACGATCCGGGCGGCCTCGGCGACCACCGGCGTCGTGGCGAGCGTGACTTCGATGGCGTCGGACCCGTCGGCCCCGTAGCGCTCCGCGTACGGAGAGGACTGCGGCGTCTCGAGGTCGATGCCGCCACCGGTGTCGAACAGTTCTGCGACCTCCACGGGTGCATGCTAACAAGGCCACGCGGCCTGTGTTGAACGTCGCCGAACCGCATCGATTTCCATGTCCTCGTCCCCGAACTCGAATGACTCGCTGAGCCCCGGAGACATGGTCTCGGTGGTGATCGAGGTGGCTCGCGGAAGCTTCGTCAAGCGCCGGCCATCGGGCTCCGTCGACTTCGTGTCGCCGTTTCCGTGCCCCTACAACTACGGGAGTATCGTGGGGACGTTGGGGGCCGACGCCGACCCCCTCGACGCGATCGTCCTGGGTCCTCGGCTGCCCTACGGGTTGCGGGTGCGGGTGCAGGTGTTTGGCTGCGTCGACTTCGTGGACGGCGGGGTGCCGGATCCCAAATGGGTGTGTGGCAGCGGCGCGCTTCAGCCGTCGGACCGGGCCGGCGTCGAGCGCTTCTTCCACGTCTATGCGGGCTTCAAGCGGGTGCTGTACACCCTGCGCCGGAGCTCGGGTGGACGCACCGCGTGCTTGGGCTGGGTCCCTCCACAAAGCTGATAGCCTGCGCGCGTGTCCCCCCTTGTGCGACGTCGCGACCTCTCCGCGCTGCTCGTCCGCGCGGTCGCTCGGATCCCGATGGGGTCGGTTCAGCTGCCGCCCTCGGCGATCGCCGCGGTGTTCGACCTGCGTCGACGCTCGGCCGGGTTGAAGCGCAAGCAGGTGGACGTGGGCCGGTTCACGATGCCGTACCTCGAGGGCGGAAACCCCGACGGACCCACCATCGTCCTGATCCACGGGTTCAGCGACAGCAAGGACTCGTTCGTCGACACCTGCCAAGCGCTCAGCGGCACCTATCGGCTGGTGTTGCCCGACGTCCCGGGGTTTGCCGAGGCTTCGTCCCCGCTGGACTTCACCTACGACCTCGCTTCACTGACCGAGGTCGTCGCCGGGTTCTTCGAGGCGGTCGGGTTGCACGATGTCCACGTGGTGGGAAGCTCGCTGGGTGGAGCCATCGCGGTACAGCTCGCCATGTCCCGTCCAGAGCTGGTCCGCTCGATGTCGCTGGTCGCTGCCGCGGGGCTGCGCATGCCAACCCCCAGCCCGCTGCAGCTCCGACTCGACGCGGGCGACAACCCATTCGTGGTGGACTCCCACGAGGGCTACGAGGACTTTGTCCGCTTCGTGATGGAGAAGCAGCCCCCCATTCCCGCGCCGATCCGTCGTCACCTGGCGCAGGAATTCATGGAGCGGGCGAGCCTCAACCAAAAGATCATGGGGGATTTGCTGGACGGCGACTGGGACTTCACGCCGCGCTTGGGGGGCGTGAAGGCCGAATCGCTGTTGATCTGGGGCGACCGCGATCGCCTGATCGACATCTCCGCCGGTCGTGCGTACCACCGAGGCCTTCCGAACTCGCGGATGGTCATCTTCCACGGGATTGGTCACATCCCGCAGTACGAGTGCCCCGCTCGCACCGGACGCTACATTCGGCGGTTCATCGAGTCCCAGGACGGCTGAGGTCTCGTTCGAGCGTGGCCAGCCCCGCCACGCGACACCGAGAATCGGCAAAGACTGCGCCCTGACCTCCCGGGCGCAGACCCACACTGCTTCCGTGGGGGAGCAGAGCAACGCCGGGATCGCGGGCATCTTCGAGGAGGTGGCGAACCTCCTCGACGCCCAGCACGCGGACGAGCATCGCGTGCGAGCGTGGCGTCGTGGGGCCGCCTTGATCGCTGGCCACGACGTGTCGCTGGGCGAGGTGTACCGAGGCGAGGGTATCGCCGGTCTGGAGGCGATGGAGGGGATCGGGTACCGGCTCGCACGGGCGGTGGTGGAGGTGCTTCGTACCGGAACATCGAGCACGCTGGAGCGCCTGCGCGGGGACGTGCGCGCGGCGGAGGTGCTGACGACGGTTCGCGGGATCGGAGACGTCCTCGCGGAGCGGATTCACCACGACCTGGGGGTCAACACCCTCGAGGAGTTGCAGGCCGCAGCGGGCGATGGGCGGCTGGCGACGGTCGAGGGCTTGGGGCCGGGACGGGTGGAGAGACTCCAGCTCTCGATTCAGGAGCGGCTGTTGGAGGCGCGGGAACCTGAGCTCAGGGCGCATTCGCCCTGTCTCTTATACACATCTCCGAGC
>CAJXVA010000645.1 GCA_913061055.1 uncultured Pseudomonadota bacterium | reverse complement strand
GGGCATCCTCGGGCAAGGCCCCAACAGCCAACTCGCCGACTACATGGGCGTGTTCCGGTTTGCGATCCCGGATGATGTGGAGGACTGGCGGGCGCACTTTGTGTGGACCGGTCTGAACACCGCTTATAATGTCGACTTCGCGGCGGGGCGCTGGATGGCCTCCGGTTTTGCGGTCGGAAACTTCGGCCAGGTGCAGACCGAGATCCCAGAGCAGCCGGATCAGTACGACAAACTGACCAACGTACTGGGTCTGGCGGCGAACGCTCGGGCCGGGTTTCGCTACGGCCGGAGCACGCGCGACACCATCACGGCCGAGTTCGTCTACTCGTCGGGCGATGCGGACGCGCTCGAAGATGGAACGTACTCCGGGGTGGTCACCGGCAACACGTGGGGAGGCCCAGGCGCAGTGTTCGGTGGAACGGGTACCTATCTTCTGTTCCCACACACGAACGTCGTCAACCGCTTCTACGCGGCCGTTCTCGACCTTTCCAACGCCGGGTTTGGGGTCTCGGGCGGCGTGTTGAACCTCCGCTACGACATCATCCGCAACAAGCTCTCCGCCAAACTCGGCGGCGGCCTCGCGCGCTCGAACGTGCAGCCCGTGGAAGGGGCGAACTTCATCGGCGCCGAATACAATCTGAACGTGTCGTGGCGCATCATGCCGATGCTCGACCTCGACCTCCACGCTGCGTACCTCGACCTGGGTGGGTACTACGACTCGCCAGAGATCGTGGAGCCTGACGAGATGATGCAGGCGGTTCGGCCCCGCGATCCGTGGACCACCTTTGTCACCCTCAAGTGGCTGATGTTCTGAGGAGCATATCGATGGACCCGATCGACCGATTCATCGCATCGCTGGCCCTGACGCTCGCTCTGGGTGCTGCTGGAGGCTGCAAGGCTTCCCCCAAGCTCGCTTCGTTCTCCGATCTCGACTACGGCCTCCCCGTAGAAACCGTCGACGTCGAAGGGACGACGCTCGCCTACATCGACGTTGGCGAGGGCCCGCGGACGCTCGTGCTGATTCATGGGCTGGGCAGCTACATGCCCGCGTGGCGAAACAACGTGGCTGCGCTCTCGGAACACGCGCGAGTCATCGCCCTGGATCTGCCGGGCTACGGGCAGAGCGACAAGCCGCTAGCTCCGTACTCCATGCGCTACTTCGTGGCCAAGATTCGCGGACTGCTGGACGCGCTGGACGTCGAGAACCCCGTCCTCGTCGGGCACTCGATGGGAGGTCAGATCGCGATGACGTACGCGCTGCAGCATCCGCAGGAGGTCGCGGGCTTGGTCTTGGCCTCGCCGGCTGGACTGGAGACGTTCGCCGACGGCGAAGCAAAGTGGCTTGCCAACGCGGTGACTCCGGAGTTCACGTGTCTGGCCTCGGATGAGTCGATCTACGTGCGCCACATGGGCAACTTTCACGCGATGCCCAAGGATGCCGCGTTCATGGTGGATGACCGCATCGCGATGAGGGGCGCCGCGGAGTTCGGCGACTACTGCGTGGCGGTGTCGCGTTCGGTGGCGGGGATGTTGGACGGCCCGGTCCAAGAGCGGCTGGGTGAGATCACCGCGCCCACGCTGGTCAGCTTCGGCAAGTTCGACAACTTGATCCCCAACCCGTTCCTCCACGGGGGAAGCACGGTTCGGCTCGCCAAACGGGAGGTCGCGCGTATCCCAGGCGCGAGCCTGCTCGTGCTGCCCAAGGCCGGGCACATGGCGCACTATGAGCAGGCGCAGGCGTGGAACGATGCCGTGCTCCGTTTCGTTCGCACGCTCCCGAGCCCGCCTGCGTCCGAGGCCGCCAACGTGGAGGCCGCGCTCCTCCGGGAATCGGCGCCGGCTCGACCCGCGCCTGCCCCCGAACCCGAACCCGATGGGTCGAACACATCCGCAGAATCTCCCGCGCCGGGAGATCTGGATGAGCCGAACGGGGCCGAGACGCCCAGTCCGGGGGTGCCCTTGGGCCCTCCTGAGAGCACCAAGGGCCCCGCGGAGACCCAGGAGGTGCCCGACTAAGAACACTTGCCCGGCTGCAAGCCGGCGGCCATCATGCCGCCCTGCCGTGGCTGACCCTCAAAACTCTGCGCTGACCGCCCGTGGTCAGCGAACGCGAACCAAACTGCTGGGAGCCGCCGAACGGGTCTTTGGCGAGATGGGATTCGAGCGTGCGTCGATCGTGGAGATCACGAAAGCCGCCGGCGTCGCCCAGGGGACGTTCTACGTCTACTTCGAGAGCAAGCAGAGCCTGTTCGCTCAGCTCGTCGACACGCTGGGTGCATCGCTGCGCCAAGCGCTTGCCGATGCCACGGCCGGGCTCGACTCGCCGATGGCGGTCGAAGAAGCCGGCTTCGATGCATTTCTGGAGTTCATTCAGGCGCATCGGCACCTGTACAAGATCGTTCGACAAGCCGAGTTCGTCGACGAAGAGCTCTACCGTCGGTACTACGCCCGGCTCGCCGAGGGGACCATCCGGTCCTTGGAGTTGGCGATGGCCGACGGTGAGTTCGTCGCTCGGGACGCCGAGGCCGTCGCCTACACGCTCATGGGTATCTTCGATTTCATCGGGATGCGCTGGGTGTTGTGGGAGGGCAAGCTGCCGCCGCCGCAGGTGCGCGAATCGGTCTTGAGCTTTATTGCCTCGGCACTCACTCCACGGACGTAGGCCGGCGCACAGCCCCGTCTCGCGCCCCGAATTGAAGTGATTGTGAAAGGTGAATCATGTTTCATGTTCAGCATGAGGGATCGGGGATTTCGAGGGTTGGGTCGAACGGCAGCGTTCGCAGCGTGCGTTGCGACGGCGTTCGCGTGCGGAGTCGTCCATGCGGAATGGTCGGAGCAAACGCTGGGCGGCATGAACGTGCATCTGTACGCGCCCGACGCAAACTCGCCCGTCGGATCCGGGCGAGCGCTCATGCTGGTGTTGCACGGATGCACCCAGGATGCGTCGGTGTTGCGAGATGAGGGCAACCTCGAGCCGGCCGCAGACTCGCTCGGCGTGGTGATGGCGGTCCCCGCCGTTCCCGCTGGGGGAGTGCTCGCGGGGTGCTGGGACTACTACGGTCCGCTGCACACGCGGACCTCGAGCCACAATGGCCCGGTGCTCGACATGGTCGCGGAGCTCCTCAGCGACCCGGCGCTTTCGATCGACCCCGACCAGGTCTACGTCGCGGGCCTGTCGTCGGGGGGCGCTCAAGCGCTGGTGTTGGGTTGCGTTGCGCCCGACGTCTTTGCAGGCGTGGGCGTGGTGGCTGGGCCTGCCCTTGGCACCGAGTCCTCAGAGATTGGGTTCGTGAGCACCACGGCGGTGCAGGCTGCCGCGTTGTGTGAGCAGCTCGCGGGAGATCAAGCGGGGGCACTGCAGACCCAGGCGGCATTCACGTTCGCCGAAGGGACCGACTTCACCGTCTCGACCGGCTACAACGCTGTGAACGCGGAGATGTTCGGCCTTGTTTACGCCGAGGGTCTTCAGAGCATGGATTCGGTGGTGCTCGACATGGCGGAGTTGGCCGGAGCGATGCCGGCGGGGTCGTGGACCACCTACGCCGACCGCGGGGGGGTTCGCATCGCGCAGCTCGACTCCACGGCAGGGGAGGGTCACGCGTGGCCCTCCGGGTCGGGGGTCGCGGGCGGCTTGCTCACCTACGTCAACGGCAACGGTGTGAACATCTCGCAGTTCGCCGTCGAGTTTTTCGCCGCGCACAACCCTCGCGCCGGAGGCTGGACGCCGCCGCAGGGGGAGACCGATGGCGGGACGGGAGGAGGAGATTCGGTGGGCTTCGAGACGACCGGCGACCCCGCGACCGAAGGCACGTCGAGTCCTGGAACCACGGCCGGGGGCTCGGACCCGACTGCGGTGAGTGGGGGCGGGGGTCCCGAAACGACCGCCGACGGCGGAGGTGGGTCGGGTACCGGAGACGCGGATGGCTCGGATCCATCAGGGTGTTCCGTGTTCCGTGGTCCAGCGACGAACCTGCAGATACTCCTCGGTCTGGGACTCCTGGGGCTACGCCGCCGTCGCGTGTAGTGGCTCCCGGTTCGAGACTCCAATGGCGCGGTGCGTCGCCGTGCCGCGCTCGAACGCTTCGAGCATGGAGTGCGCCACGTCGGCGCGACTGATCTTCCAGGTCAGTCCGTCGAGGTTCGCGCCAAAGTCGGAGGCGTAGACGCCGGACATCGCCTCGTCGGTGAGGTACGGAGGCCGGATGAGCGTCCAGTCGACGTCGCTGGCCATGATGGCTTGTTCCTGGGTCTCGTGGTCGGCGATCGCATGCCGCAGGAAGAACGGGAACACGACCGCGCGGGTGAAGAACGGGAGGTGCTCGCGGGTCTCGGCCGTGCCGTAGACCGACACTGCGATCAGCCGCCGGACGCCGGTGCGTTGCATCGCATCGAGGGTGGCGCGCGCAGCCCGGGTGCGAATCTTGTCCTTGTTCCGCGCCGGAGCTCCCAGGGCGCTGAGAACGGCATCGCTCCCCTCGAGCAAAACAGCCACGTCTTGGGGGTCGGTCGCGTCGCCTCGAACGATGGTGAGGTTGGCATGTTGCAGATCGAGCGAGCTGCCGCGTCGCACGAGGGCACGGACCTGGTACCCGCGCTCGAGAGCCTGTCCGAGCAGGATGCGACCGATTCCACGGGTGGCTCCAAGGAGGGCGAGGGTTGTATTGGCGTTGGCCATGATTCCAATGTGCGGCACTCGTGGATATGAATCCAATGGAGTATGTTTCTGGTGCCATGAATCTTGCTCATGACGATGTGGAGGCGTTGCGTGGCGTCGATCTGAACCTTCTGGTGGCCTTTGACGCGGTCGCACGCACCGGGAACGTCACCGCGGCGGCGAGGGTCGTGGGGGTCACGCAGTCGGCCATGAGCCACGCGCTGCGCCGTCTTCGGGCGCTGTTCGATGATCCGTTGTTCGTGCGGAGTCCCGGCGGTGTTTCGCTCACTCCGCGGGCCGAGGACCTGCTGGTTCCGGTCCGCAACGGGTTGGTCACGTTGGCCAGAGCGCTGCATGAGCCGGCGGTGTTCGACCCGCAAACCACGTCGCGGACGTTTGTCGTGAGCGCCGTCGACCTGGTCACCTGGGTCGCTGCACCCCGGATGCTTCGGGTCCTCGCTCAGGATGCGCCCGCTGCCGGACTCACGCTGCGACCGCTGGGTTCCGACTTCGCGCATGGTCTCGAAACTGTCTCTTATACACATCTGACGCTGCCGACGAGCGATCTAGTGTAGAT
>CAJXVA010000644.1 GCA_913061055.1 uncultured Pseudomonadota bacterium | reverse complement strand
GAAAGTACCGAACGCAGGCCTGTGGAACCGAGGGTTTCGGAGCGACCCCACACCCGAAAGGGGGTCGCGCAGAAACCCGGCACGGACTTCGGGCATGAGGTACTAGGTTGCGAATGCGGTCGCGGCTCGCTGGCTCCGCCTCTGGCTGGGCCGCCGAGAGCTGTGATACGAGACGGAGGTGCTGGTCGCTCTGGTCGCTGGGTTGCTGACGGGTGCGCCGGAGGCATCCGTCGACTCCGCGAACCCGGTGCTCACCTGGAACGCGCCTGCGGACGAGTGTCCCGGGGCGTCTCAGGTGGAGACGGCGATCCTCGATAGCAGCCCGGAGTCCACGCTGGAGGTCAGCGCTGTGGCCTCGGTGACCGGGCGCGATTCGGAGTACGTGCTCGCGCTGACGGTCACCGTCGACGGCGTTCAGACCACGCAGACGTTCGCGGATGCGAGCTGCGAGACGCTGGCCGACGCTACGGTGCTCTCTGTCGCCATCGCCCGCGACCCCTCCTCGGTGGTGGATGTCGGGGCGATCGAGTGGGAGACCGTCGAGCCCGAGCCCGAGCCCGAGCCAGAACCCGAGCCGGAGCCAGAACCCGAGCCCAAGCCAGCGGCCGGGGGCAAGACCGACGGCAAGTTCTCCAGCGACTGCTTGCTCAACCCGGACAAGCCGGGCTGTGCCGAGGCGCGCCGAGCACAGCTCGACAAGAAGGACCTCGACAAGACCCTTCCCAGCAAGCTGTCGACCAACGACGTCCGAGCCGGAATCAAGCCCGTCAAAGGCAAGGCCAAGGCTTGCGGCTCAAGACACGGTGCAGCGGCCGGCACCAAGGTTCGCGTGAAGCTCTCGATTCAGGGCGACACCGGCAAGGTTCTCTCCGCGACGGCGGACGCTCCACACGGCGGAACCGCCCTGGGCAAGTGCGTAGAAGATGCGGTCAAGTCCGCCACCTTCCACCGCTTCAAGAGCAGCCAGATGGGCACGACCTACCCCTTCACGATGTAGCCCTCCCCGAACTGCAAAACGCCCCTGCGATCGCGGGGGCGTTTTTCGTTGGTTTGAGACCACGCGGCCGCGGACCGCCGACGGGCAGCTAGGAGGCGACGGGAGGACCCGCCGGCTCGGTCGAGCTGCCCGACACGTACCCCTGAACCTTCGCCGCCGCAATTGGGCGGCTGAACAGGTAGCCCTGGCCCCGCACGCAGCCAAGCTCGAGAAGCTGATCGGCTTGGACCGTGTACTCGATGCCTTCGGCGATCACTTCGACGCCGAGGTTCGAAGCCAAGCTGAGGATGGTGCGAATCATCGCCGCCCCTTGAGCCGAGCCATCCAGCGCGTCGACGAAGCTTTTGTCGATCTTCAAACCATCGAACTCGAAACGATGCAGGTAGCTCAGCGACGAGTAGCCGGTCCCGAAGTCGTCGACCCAGATGCGCACCCCGTTGGACCGAAGCGTCGAGAGGGTCCGTGAGACGGCCTCCGAGTTGTCCATGAGCACGGACTCGGTGAGCTCGAGGCGGAAGGTGTCTTCCGCGATGTTGTTCTCGGTCATCGCCGTGCGAATCTCGTCGAGCAACCGTGGGTCCGCGATCTGACGACCTGAGAGGTTGACGCTCATCGACAGCGGTTTCCCGCCGTTGCTGCTGGGGAGCGTGCTCTGCCAACGGCCCAGCTGCTCGAGTGCGACCCGGATCGCCCAGCGCCCGATCGGGATGATGAGCCCGGTCTGTTCGGCCACCGGAATGAACTCGGCTGGCGACACGATGCCGCGACGGGGATGCCGCCAGCGCGTGAGCGCCTCAAAGCCCATCAGCGCGCCGGACTCGAGGTCGACGATCGGCTGGTAGTGCAGCTCGAACTCCTCGCGTTCGACAGCCTGCCGCAACGCCACTTCCAGGCGCAGCGTCGTGAGCGCGTCGATACGCATCTTGGTGTCGAACACCTCGTGGCGATCTTGGCCGCGCTCCTTGGCCTTGTTCGCTGCCGCGGCGACGTCACTGATGACCTCGTCCACATCGGCGTAGGCGCGGTCGGAGGTCGTCAGCCCGATCGAAACCGTGGTGTAGACGGTCTGCCCTTCGACGTCGAAGGGCTCGTGTACGGACAGCCGGATGCGGTTGGCGATGTCGGTCGCGGTGTCGACGTCGCGTAGGTTTTCCAACAGCACCGCGAACTTGTCGCCGCCGAAGCGGGAGACGGTATCCCCAGGCCGAACGCAGGCGACCAGCCGGCGGGCGAGAATCGCGAGCATGCCATCTGCCGCTTGGTGCCCAATCGAATCGGCAAGCCAGCGGAAGCGGTCCACGTCGACCATCAACGCGGTGAAGCAGTAGGTCTCGTCGGTGTCAGCAAGCCGAACCGCACGCGCAAGCTGCTCCATGAACGGCTCGCGACGAGGCAGCCCGGTCAGAGGGTCTTGTCGCGACTCCTCGCGGATCTTCTCTTCGCGAAGTCGGTAGTCGGACGTGTCGGTGATCGATCCCGCCATCCGGACCGGACGTCCGTTTTGGCGCTGCGCAACCGCCCGAGAGATGACCCAGCGGTAGGTGCCATCGCTGGCCCGGATCCGGTGCTCGCTCTCGTGGTACGGGCTGTCTCCGTTGAGGTGGGCGTCGATGTCTTCCTTGAGGGCAGCGACGTCCTCCGGGTGGACCCGATCGAACCACTCGTTGACGGAGTTGGACAAGTCGTCGACCCCGTAGCCCAGGAGTTCCCGCCACCGACGGCTGAAGTGCATTTCGCCGGTCTCGAGGATCCACTCCCAGACTCCGTCGTTGGCTCCGCGGACCGCGAGGGCGAAGCGCTCTTGCACCTCGCTGAGTGCTTGACGCATCTGCGCCCGCTCCAAAGCGGCGAACACCAACGCCTCGAGCATCGCGCCGGAGAGTTCGCTGCGGCGGACGTAGCCTGCGGCACCTTCCTTGAGCAGCTGGGAACGACGAAGCGAGCGCTCCTCGGGCGTGCCCCGGTGGTCGATGACGATCAGCGGAATGCTCGGCAACCGGCGGTCGCGAACCAGCCGCGTCCACATGCGTCGGTCCCGGTCGAGTTCGACCACGACGATCTGAAACGCCTTGTCCGGTCGATTCAGCATCTCGACCGCGATCGTCTCGTCCGGTGCGTGCTCGACCCCGAACCCGGGGTCGACCGCATCGTTGAGCAGCTCCTGGAGATTCGCGGACTCGCGCGGGTTCGTTCCGACGTAGAGCACCGTTCGGCGGCCCTTGGCACTCTCCATGTTGGTGCGTGGCTGCACGAACATCGTGAGTCGACGCCGGACGGCTTCGCTCTCGGAGATCGGGGCTGGCCCCGCTCCTGTGTCTTCGCTCGGGCGCACAGGCCCTTCGGTGCTTGGCGAGTCGTCGCTCATGCAGCGCTGGGCTGGAACACCCACCTCCGGATTTCGCTCGGGTCGCTCATCCGACTACCAGCTCCCGTGTGAACCGTGGCTACCGTGTGAACCGTGGCTGCCGTGCGAGCCGTGGCTACCGTGCGAGCCATGGCTGCCGTGCGAGCCGTGACTACAGTGAGTTGGCGCGGCCATGTTTCCGCCACCGTTGATGGTGTCACTGGCGGTGGGCGGCTCGTCGGCCTGTGCTCGGGCACGCGCGGAAATCTCGCGAGCGTCTTCACCGAGGACCGCAGACGGAGAGGCCTGGTACGACGGCAACTCCATCGCGTCGTCGTTCGTCTCATCTGTTGTCTGGTCTTCGTTTTGATCATTCACGCGATGTGCCTCCCGCTGTGGATGATATCAGGCTTGCCGGCTTGATCCCGACCGCCAGTCGGCATGCTGAACAGGTCAGTCCGGCCACGGACTGGGGCCCACAGCCCCCTCCTACCAAGAGCCGTGCGAGCCGTGGCTGCCATGCGAGCCGTGGCTGCCATGCGAGCCGTGGCTGCCGTGCGAGCCGTGGCTGCAGTGTGAAGGACCCCCGCCGGCGGCCGTTTGACCCCCAGCAACGTCGCCTGGAGCAGCCGGCGGCTCATCAGCGGCGGAACGAGCGCGGGCCGAGATCGTGCGAGCGTCGGCGCCCAGCACGGATGACGCGGCCGCGCGAAAGCTCGGCAGTGCGTCGCCATCGTCTGTCTTGCGGTCATCGTCCATCGTCGCGCTCCCATGCGCCACTGAACGTCGCGCCCACTGAGCATATCAGCCTCAGGCGTCTTCGGCGACGTCGGGACCCCCGCGTTCGATCGTGAGCCCAAGGGCGAAGTTGCCCAGCTCCCGTTCGATCTGGACTTGATGCTCCGCGCGCTTGGCCTGCACGTCCACCGCCCAGTGACTGGCGTCGTCTGCGACCTCGAACGTCGCGAACCGCTCGAAACGCTTCATGGCGGCGTCGACCGCCATCCCTGAGTACAGCTCCTTGTGAAATCGAAGCGTGCTCATGCCTCTCCCTTTCCTTCCGACGCCCCGTGGGCGCGATCCCACGAATCCGCGATGCCTAGGGGATCCTCGAAGGCGTCCCCGTCCAGATCGAACCCCTCCAGGTCGTCGAGCGAGGGTGCACCCATCGCACCAGAGATGGCGCGACGCGTGACGGCCTCCAACAGGCCTCCCCTACGTTTGACGATCTCCGCCCGGGTCGTGGCCACCAACAACTCGTTGGCGAGACCCCCAAGCATCGCTCGCAACGCGGCGGGGTCCGACTCCGCCCGCGGACGCAGTTCGATCCGGGTCTTGCCGTCCGTCGACTGGTCGAGCATGACAAACGCTGTCGCGAGCATCGGCATCACGGCGGCGTAGACCGCGTCCCGCGGATAGAGCTCCGCATCGACCACCAGCGACACGCGACCGTCGTCCGCATCGATCTCTGCAGCATCGTCGGGAAAGCCAGGCGCAGCACTCATGCAGGGCGAGTGTACAGGAGCATCCACTGGTTGCTGCCCTCGGGGCGGATCGGCAGACGTCGCTGTAGGGTCAACCCGCTCCCCGCCAAGATGCGGTGGGCCTGCTGGTCGTCATCATTTCGGCAGTGCTCCCACCGGGCGGTCGACTCCTGGGCAGCTCGGGTCTGCCGGGGCGTCCGCAGCAGCGCAAAGGCGACGTTGTCTACGACCACCAGCGAGCCTCCGGGGCGAAGCAACGTCGCCACGCGATCTGCAAACCCCTGAGGATCGGGTAGGTGGTTCCAGCTCCGCAGGACCAAGACGTGGTCGAACGTGCGGAGGGGGTCGATGCTGGCCAACGTGCCGGGGTGGAGTTCGACCGGCGGGAGGCGGGCGGCGACCGCGGCCAAGGCAGCTGCGTCCGGGTCGACGCCGAGGTAGCGCAACGCTCCGGAC
>CAJXVA010000643.1 GCA_913061055.1 uncultured Pseudomonadota bacterium | reverse complement strand
CTCGTCGGCAGCGTCAGATGTGTATAAGAGACAGCCGCAAGCCCCCAGCTGCTCGCCCATGTCGCCGGGTTGGGGACCAAGCTCGCGTCCGCAATCGTCAAACACCGGGCCGCGAACGGGCCCTTCCGCGACCGGGCCTCGCTGACCGCGGTACCCCGGCTCGGCTCCCGCGCTTTTCAGCAGGCGGCGGGATTCCTCCGGGTCCGGGATGCCGCCCAGCCCCTCGACGCGAGTGCGGTCCACCCGGAGCGCTATCCGCTCGTCGAACGCATGGCCAAGGATCAGGGCTGCACAGTCCTCGATCTGCTCCGTGACCCGAAACGCCGCGAGCGCATCAAAATCGACGCATACACCAGTGATGACGTGGGAGCGCCGACCCTGCAGGACATCGTGGCCGAGCTGGGCAAGCCGGGCCGCGACCCACGTCCGGCCTTCGAGGTGTTCGAGTTTGCCGATGTCCACGACATCACAGACCTGCAGCCCGGTATGGTGTTGCCCGGCGTCGTCACCAACGTGACCAGCTTCGGCGCCTTCGTCGACGTAGGGGTCCACAACGACGGCTTGGTCCACGTCTCCCAGCTCGCAGACAGCTTCGTCCGGGACCCGAACGAGGTCGTTCGGGTCCGACAGAAGGTGCGCGTCACCGTCACCGGCGTCGACCTCGACCGCAAGCGCGTCGCCCTATCGATGCGCAGCGACGCCAAGGCGAAGTAGGCGCACGGGGGGGACGCGACGCACTACCCGTCGCCCGGCTCGTTGAACTCGCCCGCCCTCAACCGGGTGAAGTACTCCCGAGTCCACTTCGCGACCCGCGGCGAGAGCACCAGCAACGCGATGACGTTGGGGATCACGAGCAGGCCGACCAGGATGTCGGAGATGCTGATCACCACCGCGAGCTTTCGAACCGCCCCCACAAACGCCAGGACCACAAACACCACGCGATACGGCGTGACGGCCCGCGGCCCGAACACCCAAGTACTCGCGACCTCCCCGTAGTAGGACCAGGCGATCATCGTGGACAACGCGAACAGGAACCCGGCGACGGAGATGAAGATCGAACCGAAGCCCGGGATGAAGCGATCGAAGGACGCGGTGCTCAGCGTGATCCCGTTCCGCTCGTGAACGAGGCTGGGCGTGGCAACGAAGGCTTGGTGACGGCGATGGTCGGAGATGGGAGACACCACCAGTCGCAGACGCTCACCTTTCGCCGACGCGCGTAGCTCCGAATCAAAGGACAACGTCTGGGCGCCCCAGAGCAGCTGTGCGGTGGCGGGCCGCGGGAGTAGTTCAACCCTGCGCAGCGCCTTCGGCCCCTGGTAGAGCGTGGCTTCGAGTGCCCCTCCCCCGACCGCCGCACCGACACGAATCCCGTCGTGTTCGAGCGCGTCTACGGGGAGTTCGAACACCAGCGCGTCGTCGGTCGAGGCCGTGCCGTCGATCGCGTGAACCTGGACCCCATCGAGCCGGTGGCCCAGCGGCGTGGTGTCGTCCGGAGTCTGCTCCGCCGCCACGGTATGCCATACGGCCGCAGTCTCGACAGCCTCGAGTCGCGCCACGTCCTCGTCTTTGAACGCGCCGTAGTTTCCGGCCAGAACGATGACGAAGGCCGTCGCTCCCGACACGATGACGGTGTCGATGAACGGGCCGAGCGAGGCCACAACGCCCTCACGCACTGGTTCGTTGGTCTTGACGGCCGCGTGAGCGATCGCGGCCGATCCGAGCCCGGCCTCGTTCGAGAAGATCGCTCGACGTACGCCCCACATGATCATCGTGCCCAGCGCTCCGCCGGCCGCGGCGTCGCCGGTGAGTCCGTCCTGGACGATGATTCCCAGGACCCGAGGCATCAGCTCGATTTGCGACAGGCAGATGAGGACTGAGCCGGACACGTAGACCAAACACAGGGTCGGCACGATTCGCGCCGCCCAACGCCCGATGCTGCGAATACCGCCAACGATCACCGCGCCGGTGAGGACCGACAGTGCGGCCCCGGTCACGTACGTCGGGATCGCAAAGCTCGTCCGCAATGCCTCCGCCGCCTGGTTGCTCTGGAACATGCAGGTGAACCCGAGCCCGGCGAGCGCGATCGTGGTCGCGTAGAACAGCGCCATCGGCCGCCAACGCGGACCGAGCCCGTCGAGGATGTAGTACATCGGCCCGCCACGGGTCTCTCCAGTACTGGGGTCGACTTCGCGATACGCAGTGCCGAGGGTGCACTCGACGAACTTCGTCGCCATCCCAAACAGGCCCATCACCCACATCCACAGCACCGCGCCGGGGCCCCCGACCGCGATCGCAATCGCGACGCCCGCGATGTTGCCGATCCCGATCGTTCCCGAGAGCGCGGCGGCCAGCGCCTGGAAGTGAGAGATGCTCCCGGTCTCGTCTTCACGGTCGTAGCGGCCCAACAGCAGCGCGATCGCATGCGGGAACGCCCGCAACTGGATGAGCCGCAGCGAGACGGTGAAGAAGATCGCCGACAGCAGGCACAGGCCCACGACCGGATAGGACCACACAGCGTCGGCGGCACGAGTCAGCAGGTCCGCCATTCATCGGCAGCGTACCAAGCTCGCGCAGCGACAACCGGCAGAGGGTGCATCGTTCGCGGTACGCTTCAAGGCTCACGCCACACGAGCCGCCGATGTCGGCCTGGTGCTGCAGAGCCAGGCGCGGCTCGACGAAGCCGCGGCCATCTACGCGGAGATTCTGGAGCGCCAAGGGGACGATGTCGCCCCGCGGAAACGAGCGGCAACGCTCAACAACCTCGCCAACCTGCACTCCAACCAGGGGAAGTACGACGCCGCGGTCGATGGATACCTGCAAGCGCTCGACCTCTACGAGGCCGACCTCGGTCCCGATCATCCCGAGGTCGGCCTCGCCCTCACCAACTTGGGCAACGTCTATGAGTGGCAAGGCAAGTACGACGAGGCTCTCGTGGTGCACCAGCGTGACCTGGGCGAAGCGATACGGGCACCGACGGCGACCCGAAGCGCGCGCGTTCCCTCGTCGAAGCCGCGCGCAAGCGATTCTCCACCCTGCCCGGGCAGGAGGCCCCCTTGGCGCTCATGGATGCGTGGCTCGCGGGCGAGCCAGACGGCTAGGCACGGCCCCGCTTAGGCGCAGGAGCAGACTTCGCAGCCGTCTTCACCCGTGGCGAAACCGTTCTCGCAGAACAACTCGCATAGCACCGGCTCACAGTTCGCCGGCGGTGCGCACGAGCAGACGGCACAACCGTCTTCACCCGTCGCGAAGCCGTTCTCGCAGAACAGCTCGCACAGCACCGGCTGGCACTCGGGCTCCTCGACGATGCAGAGGCCACCGCAGTCCGCCCCACCCAACTCGGGGTCACATGCGGAGTCGGGGTTGGCGACGCAGACCTGTCCCTCGGGACAGGGGATGCTTCCGATGCCGCCACAGAACTGCCCAGGAGGCGGCGCGCAGGAACAAACAGCACAACCATCATCGTTCTCGGCGAAGCCGTACTCGCAGTAGAGCTCGCACAGTACCGGCTCACACTCGGCCGGCTCGGGAACACAGAGTCCTCCACAATCCGCTCCGCCGAGCTCGGGGTCGCACGTGGAGTCCGGGTTCGCGACGCAGACTTCGCCCTCGGGACACTGGATCCCAGCGATACCGCCGCAGAACGACGGGGGCGCATCGGCATCGCACTCGCCAACAGCGGACACGCCGGTGCCGGCGGCCGCTGCCGCGCAGCTGTTGCTGTACGTCTCGCCGTCGCAACCGCAAACCGGGTCGAACAACGTGATGCAGACCTCGGGGATGCTCTGACAGGTTGCGGCGGCGTCCGCCGTCCCGCAGGCATCACCGGGCTGATACGCGCAGTACTCGTCGTCGGCGCAGATCGAGCCGAGCAGGCCTCCGCAGATCGTGCCTTCGGGCTCCGGGACCTCAATGCCGCACGCGTCGGCGGCGTCCTCACAGCAGTCGTTGTTCTCGACGCACTCCGCGTCGCACCAGCAGTTGCCCGTGCCCGGGCCGTCGCACAGCAGCTCGCCTTCGGGCGTCACGCACTTGCCGACGATGTCGGCCTTGCCCAGACCGCCGCGATCATCTCCAGCCGACGGACCCTCCCCCGAGTCGCCGGCGCATGCCCCGATGAAGGGAAGAACGGCCGAGAGAAGGAGCGCCCTGATTCGCATGTCCAGCAGCATCGCACATGTGGGACAGAATGCGACACCCAACCACGCGGAGATGGTTTATACGTTCAATATCAAGCACTTCGCGGACGAGCGATTCCGTCCCCTCGTAGAAAATCGCGTCGCCCTGAGGCTGCCGGCCCCCAAGGAAACGCGGGCCGGGGTGTTAGTGTGAACGGCCGGAACCCTGAGGGAGCCAACCGCCGAGTGTACAAGATCGAGACCGATACCGAGCACACGATCGTGCAGTTCTTCCTCTCCGGACTGGTCAGGAACGAAGAGATAGACGGGTTTGTGACCGACCTGCAGAACGCGACGCTCGCGCTGGCCGGCAAGGAGATCAAGATCCGAGCGGACCTGCGCGCTTTCAGTCCCGCCTCGCCGGAGGTTGCGGACAAGATCCGCGCCGTCCAAGAGTTCGGCATTCAAAACGGCGTCAAACGCGTCGCCGAGATTGTCGAAAGTGACGTTGTGGCGCTGCAGCTCAACCGGGTGGCCCGAGAGAGCGGAACCGACAAGATCCTTCGGCGATTTTGGGAGGAAGAGTCGGCGCGAGAGTGGCTCATTCACGGTGACCGCGACGATGCGGTTCACCTCTGAGAGCCGCACAACACCGACAGGATCCCGACGCCGTTGAAGCAGAGGCTGAAGGCTTCGGGATCGCAATGCAGACCGAACCCCGGCGGTGTCCCCGATGTGGGAACGAGTTGCTTGAGGTCGCGGATCGAGAAACCAGCCCCGCGGAGGTGCTCCGCCCACCGCGTCGCCGTCTCGTGACGCTCGGTTCGGCGGCTGCCTTCGTGGGTGATCACGTTGTGCACTTCCGGCGCGAAGAACTCCGTCCAGGCCAGCTGCGCGTCGGCCGGCGTGAGCATCGCGCGCAGGCTCATCGACACGGTCCGGTAGTGCCGGTACGCGTACGCGAACCGCACCGCCAAGGAGTCCGAAGCGTGATTGGAGTCCGGCTCCACCATCACCATGCTGTCCACACCGATCGATGCGAGCAGCCCCAAGACGTCCCCGCGAACGAGGCCCCCTGCCCCTTCGTAGTCGACGTGGTGAAGCGCGAACGCGGCGTTCCCGATCACCAGCCCTGAGGCGTCGGAGAAGTCGGCGGCGGTCAGTTC
>CAJXVA010000642.1 GCA_913061055.1 uncultured Pseudomonadota bacterium | reverse complement strand
TAAGAGACAGACGTGACCCCGTCCGCGTCGACGATTGCCAGTCCCACCCCCGGCACGCCCTCACGCCGCAGGACGTCCGCGATCTGGGTCTTGAGTTCCTCGATCGTGCCGGGGGCCTGCAGCGCCGTCGCGGGCGAGACAATCAGCGCCGGCGGCGGGCCCTCGGTCAGCACCGGCGGAGCATCTACGCTCGGAGCGAACGTCAACGGCAGCCACGCGAGCACACTGGCGAGAAGAAACACCACGAGTAGAAGCGTCCGTCTCGGCCTGGCCATCACATTGTGAGCTTCGCATGTGGGCATGAGCCACGCGCCGAGAAAGCTCGGTCCAGAGTTTGCGCGGGATCACCAGGGATCGTTGCACGTCGCACCCCCTTCGCCAACGTCACTCCGCTGTCCAAGCCCGGGCTCAGGCGCCGGATGGCCGTCGTAAGACGGTCCAGATCCGGACCAAGGGAAGTAACCTGCCCGTACCATCCCTCCGACATCGGCAGTCGCCACACCGGTCGCGAAGCCCTCTGCCGCTGAGCCCGCGGACTCGAGACGCTCAGAACAGCGAGGACTGATCCGCGATCGAATGCCGACGGTGTTCCTGGCGTCGGATGAGAATGGATATGCGTCGCATGGTCTCAGCGGGTCGCTCTTGGAAACTGTCCGCGACTCTGCTGGCGATGCTCATCGTTCCCGCTTGTGGACACGTGGAGGTGTGGTCACGCGATGACAACGGCGGGTTGCTCCAGGCCCGAGGAAACGAGGAGCGGGCGCAAAAGGATGCGAAGCGGGCCATGACCGAACACTGTGGGCCTGGGCGCTATCGAGTCGTTCCGCTCGAAGCGGGGGATGTTCCAACGGGAGCCGCCAGCGGCGTGGAACTCCGGGTTGGGCCCATGGGGCCCAGCGTGCGCGAGGTGAGTGCCGAGGAGATCAAGGCGAAGTCCTACATCCGGTACCGATGCGCGACACCGACCCCGCCCCCGCAGACGACGCCGGTCTGACTCAGTCCGACTCAACCGAGCATGCGTTCGCGAACGCTTCGACGAAGAACTCCCACAAGGGTCCCTATGGGCCTCAGACAGCGTCTTTAGGGTCGGAGCCACATCGGCACGAGAAGGTGAAAGAGCGGCCTTTCCCACCTATAACCTGTATGGCTGCGGATGCTGTACCCAACGGTTCGTCGCTCCCAAGCCGGATCCTCTCGATACGCCAGCTTGGGTGCCGCTCGCCCTTGTCGTCGTGAAGCATGACGATCGCCTCCTTGCCGTTGAGGGCATGGACGCCGACGAAGTTGCGGTCGGAATCGATGAACCGCTCCTTGGCCCAGGATCCGGCAAAACACCGCTGGTTTGGGCCCCCGCATTGGTCCTCTTGCGGATCGCGAACGTCGCCGGATGGGCCCGCTTCAAGGTCGTGCTCGAGGAAGCCTGACCGAACCGGGACCTGCAAACCCCCTAGCCCTTGTACTCCATCATGCCGCGCATCGCCCGGCCCGCCTCTTCCTCGATCGCCCGTTTTTCCTCGAAGAGCTCGAGGCAGTCGGGGCACAGCTTGCGCTTCTTGCCTTCGTCTTTGACCGCGGTGAGTTCGTCGGATTCATCGCCGCACTCTTGGCACTCGATCGTCTTCGCCATGGGTGAGGAGTGTAGCTCACGTTTGCCCACGGCCGTCGGCGCTTGGAGTTCAACGAGGCCGCTGGCCGAGGGAGACAAGGGTGACGAGCCTGCTCCGCGCATCGCTGGAGCTCACCCATGTACACCTCTTCCGGCAACAAGCCGCACTCGAGCTGGAAGTCGGCCACCTGAACGCATCGTGGATCGATGTCGCCATCTCCGTCTCCCGCGTCGGCTGTGGACGTACTGTCAGACGCACCGTCCCCGTCGGAGGGAGCCTAGCACCCGCGGTGAACTCGACACGCTCCGGCTCGTTCGGCCCCGATCCCGCCGCCTGCTACCGTAGCGCTCGTGGAAAATCCGGGGTTCACCGCGCTGCTCGACGAACGCATGCAGGCCGCTACGGCGGCGGCGCGGGCCGATGTCGACGCGAAGATTCGGGAGCGCTACGAGCGGTACGCGGCGGTGATGATCATCGACATGGCAGGGTTCTCCCGCATCACGCAGGAGGAGGGCATCGTGCACTTCCTCGCGCTCATCCATCGGATGCAGGGACTCGTCCTGCCCATCATTCGCGCCGCCGTGGGCGGGCACGTCGTGAAGACCGAAGCCGACAACGTCTACGCGATGTTCGACTCGGCGCAGGCCGCCATCGACACCGCGCTCGCGCTGCAGGAGGCCTGTCGCGCCGCGTTCGACGGCACGGCTGCCAATGATGCTGTGCGGCTGTCGATCGGCATCGCCTGGGGCCGCCTGCTCGACCTCGACGGCAACGAATACTTCGGAGATCCGGTCAACCTCGCCGCCAAGCTCGGCGAAGACCTTGCCAACGCTGGCGACATCTACGTCACTGCCGACGCGGCCGAGGGCACCACCCTGCCCGCCGGCTGGCGCAGCGAACCGAAGCGCGAGCGCATCTCCAACATCGACATCGACTTCCTCGCGGTCGTCCGCGATTGAGCGGCGTGTTCGGATCCGATGTTCGTGACCGTCGGGCCCCTGCTTGACACCCTGTGCCACGAGTGCAACGTTTTGCGGATGGACTCCCGTGCTCACCGATCGGTCGCTGTGTTGGCTGCCTTGGTCCTCGGTGCGTGCACCGATGACGCCAGCTCGGAGGGCACGGGCTCGGCGACCACCGGCGGTGGCCCGGACACCACCACCACCGGTGTCGGTCCGGGCTCAACGACGCGAAACCCGGGATCGGCCTCCAGTGGCAGCGACAACGGCGAGTCCGAAACGGGTGGGACACAGTGTCCTGCCAACACGGTTCTAGGAGAGGACGGTGCGTGCCACTGCGGAGACTCGGGCGGTGAGGTTTGCGAGCAGAACGCGTACTGCGACGCGACGGGCTGCGTCGCGGCGGTCTGTGGCGATGCCGATATTTGGGCCGCTGGGACCCAAGCCTTTCGCGAGGCCACCGACGCGTGGGGCCTCACCGGGGTGCAGGGGGTGCGGCTGAGCGTCACCGACATCGACGGAGATGGCTGGGCGGACCTCCACGTCCGCACGACGACGCAGGCCGAGGACTTCTCCGGCGCGCGCACGTCGTGGTTGATGCGAAACACGGGCGCCGGGTTCGAAGACGTCACTCAGGCATCCGGCATCTTGACGCCCAGGGGGAACCTCGACGCCAATACGGGTCGTCCCGCCGCGGTGGTCGCCTCCGCCGACGTGGACAACGACGGCGACCTCGACATCCTGACGGGCATCGACACCGGTGACGCAGCGGTGAGCCTTGGCGAGACCACCGAGCTCATGATCAACCAAGGCGATGGCACGTTCGCGCTCGGGCCGGAGTCCAGCGACATCCGGCGCGCGGGAGAGACGGATGCGGTGGCCGGCATCTCATTCGTGGACGTCAACCGTGACGGCTGGGTGGACGTCTGGGTGACCGAGCACGGCCTGCAAGACCGGCTGTACTACGGCGATGGCCAAGGGGGCTTCGTCGACGTCACCTTGGGCTCCGGCCTTGGCACCGTGCCCGGCGTGGATGTCGAGCCAGCGAACGCAGGCGCGGTGCACAGCCGGGCGTGGTCCGCCCTCGCATGTGATCTGGATGGGGACGGAAACTCCGAGCTTCTCGCGGGCTCGTATGGGCGCTCCACCAACCACCTGTGGCAGCCCCACGTGAACGAGGACAACGTCGTCGTCTTCGATCCTCGGCAGGTCGAGTCCGGCTACGCCCGCGATGAAGACTACGCATGGGATGGCAACCAGTTCGCGCGTTGCTTCTGCCAAGCGAACCCGGACGCTGAAGATTGCGACGAGGTTCCCGTGCCCAGCATCACCTGCGGCACCCCCAACTGGAACCACGCCTCGGATCGCGAGCCGTATCGACTCGGGGGCAACAGTGGGGCAACGGCCTGTGCCGACCTCGACAACGACGGGGACATGGACCTGTACACGAGCGAGATCCGGCACTGGTGGGCGGGTGCAGGGTCGGACATGAGCGAGGCTTTGCTCAACGTGAGCGACGGGGACGGGCTTCGCTTCGAACGTCCAGGCCGCGACGCGATGGGCATCGTCGTCGAGCACGTCACCGGCGCGTCTTGGGACGAGGGACACATGAGCCTGACGACCCTCGACTTCGACAACGACGGGCGACGAGACATCTACGTCGGCGCGTCGGACTACCCCGGGAACCGAGGGCTTCTGTTTCACCAGCGCGAGAGCGGAGGCGGGTTCGAGCCCGTGTCCACCGAGGACAGTTTCGAGCACAACCGCTCGCATGGTGTCGTGGCCGCCGACTTCGACCGCGACGGAGATCTAGACCTGATCGTCGGTCATTCGAGAGCACGCTGCGACGCGAATGCCCCCAACGACTGCTACGAGACCCGCCAGGTGCGCGCATTCGAGAACACCTATGGACAAGATGCGAGCTACATCCAGCTCCGTCTCGAGGGGACGTCGGCCAACCGCGCCGCGATCGGAGCGCGCGTTCGCGTCACCGCCAACGGTGTCACGCAAACCCAAGACGTCGGTGGCGGCTTCGGGCACTACGGGGCGCAGGACGACATGGTCCTGCACTTCGGCCTGGGAGACGCGTGCGCGGCCGAGATCGAGATTCGCTGGCCCAACGGCGACCTTGAGACGCAACACCTCACCTTGCCCGCCGGCCACCGGTTCGGCGTCGTGCAGGGCGAACCGGCATCGCTGGAAGACTGAACGGGGCTCAACCCGACGACAAGACGAAGCTGACCTCGACGGAGCCCGAAACGGTCTTCTTGAAGCGCCACCGAGCCGCCTTGGCGCGCACGCACTTGGCGACGCTCGGCGAGTCCAGGCCTTCGTCGTGAACCTTGGTCGACGTCACGCGGCCCTCGGAAAGCTCGAGCGTGAGGGTCAACGTGCCGGCCAGTGTCGGGTCGGTCTTCAGCGCCCGCTCGTGACACCCGCGGACGGACGCCGCGTGCCCCATCACTTGGACGCGTAACGCGTCGGGATCGGCGATTCCGGTCGAGGTGACCTCCGGCTTCGGCCGGGCGGACTTGCCCTGGGAGACCGGCCCAATCGAGCCGCCGCCGCCCGCGAGCGAGATCCCGCTCGCATCTTCGAGGCCGCCGTGCCCAACGCCGTCGGTCGTCTCGAGCATCCCCTCCGCGAACAGGTCCCCGAGGTTGTTCTCGGTCGACTCGATCACGTCGAAGACCGTGCCCGTGCTGCGGTCGCCGTAGGCTGTCTCTTATACACA
>CAJXVA010000641.1 GCA_913061055.1 uncultured Pseudomonadota bacterium | reverse complement strand
GAGCAGGCCCAGCAACCCCAACGCGCTTCGGCGCCAAGCCGCGGGTGACCTGCTGGGCCTGCTCGACGAGGGCGATACGATCACCGTCATCGACCCGGACGGCGACAGCCGAGAGGTCGAAGTGCCTGCCCGCCTCGCCGACGATCCGGTCGGCTGGTGCCTCAACCCGATCGAGGGTGGCTACTCCACGTTTGAGGCTCAGATGACGATGCGTCCCGACGGCATCGCCGTGATTCGCGTGCCGCACTTCGGCCCGAGCGAGACCCCCTTCCCCAACCCACTCACCGCCGAGTCGTACTACCAGTGGGTCAGCGACTACGTCGATCGCCTGGCAGGCATCATGAGCACGATCCCCGCCGATGCGCCGATCATCTGGGACGCACGAAGCAACTCGGGCGGCGCCGCGGAGGTTCCCCTGGCGATCGTCGCGGGTATGCCCGGTGCAAACCGGACGCAGATCTCCGAGGGCTTCCAACGCATCAACGACACCGACCCGTTCGAGTTCAGCGAGGACCCGGTCGCAACGTTCTCGTTCGAAGTTCCGGACGACGACCGCCTCAACCACAACGCACCCACCGCGGTGCTCGTGGACTACAGCACCACCAGCGCAGCGGACTTCTTCGCCTGGGGTGCCAAGGAGTACTCCGATGCCATCGTCGTGGGCACACCGGGTACGGCCAACTACGGCTTCGGTGGGCTGGGTGCGGCCGTGGTGGAGGGCTCGGTCGCCGAGCTGGCCTACCGCAACGATCCGCTGCAGTCGCGCATGATGGACGGCACTCCGCTCGAGGGGGTGGAGGTCATCCCCGACCTGGTCGTCGAGTACGATCCCGCCGACCTCGCCGGCGGCGTCGACACGGTGCTCGAGGCGGCCGTCGACGCGCTCCTCGAGTAGGACCCTCTGTCCCTCGCGGCGGTCTCCTTCGGGCGGCCGCCGCTACTCGACGCCGAGCGTCTTGGCCACCGCGTGTACGAAGTCGAGCTCGGCCGACGTGTTCTCGCCATCGGCCCGCGCGATGCTCCGAAGCTCAGCCACGAGGCTGTCCTTCGCGTCATCGTCGAGGTTTCGCGACGCCCGTTGTGCCGCGTCCACGACCAACTTCAGCTGCGCGTCAGGCCCGTCCGCCTGACCAAGGACCTTGGCGACATCCTCGACCGCTTGCTCCGCGTACCCGTGCGCCAGCCCCTGGGTGTGCGCTCGAGCCAAGTGAAGAACCCGCGCCGCCTCGCGCTCGTCCAGCGCCCCATCGGGGAGCTTTGCGCACGCGATGTAGAGCATGAGCACCGCGTCAAACGTCCCGGAGTCTGCGTCGTCGACCGTCGTCACGTCGCGGACCATACTCGATCTCGAGCCTCAGACGGAATCGGCGATCACGACGCACACTTCAGAGGCATCGCGGACGCTCGCGACGATGTCCGGCTGGCCATCGCCGTTGAGATCCCCGACCGCCAGGGCGTCGCCGTCGCCTGGCAACGCCACGTGAATCGGCTCCCCGTATTGGAGATCGGATGTCCCCCGGTAGATCCAGATCTCGGGCGTGCTCTGCATCGGGACGATCAGCTCAGGGTCTCCGTCGAGGTCGAGGTCGGCCGCTCGGACCTGCCCCGGTGTCTCACCGAGGTCGATGGTCTCGACGCTGGAGAACGTCGTATCGCCATCGTCGGTGAGCACCTCGATGCTTCGTGGCCAGACGCTGCTCATCACGACATCGAGCGTCCCGTCACGGTCCAAGTCGGCAGTGTCGAGCGCGTGTGGGAGCAGCCAAAACTGGGAGCCAACACCCTCTTCGAAGACGCCGCCACCTTCACTGAGAAAGCAGCCCAACTGCACCGCGAAGTTCGCGACCACGAACGCATCGGGGACTGCGTCGTCATTGGCCATTCCGAGCGCCAGTCCACTCGGACGACCGCCAACCTTGACCGCCGGCCCCACCTTGAACGTGCCATCTCCGCCACCGAGCGCCCAAAAGAGCTGTTCCGGGTCTCGAGTCGCGACGACGACGTCGGGTAGGTCATCGAGGTTGCCATCACCGACGGCCAGCGCCACCGGTGTCCCAGGAACATCCGTCCTCGAGCGGCTGTCATCGAGCGGGTCGATCACCAAGAGCCGATTTGGGCTCGCAACACCCACCACCACCTCGGCTCGGCCATCCGCGTTGGTATCGAACACCGCAAGCGAACGTGGCTGCCCGGTCACGGCGTAGGTGTTGAACGGGACGAGTCCCCCATCGTCCTCGGTGGTCCAGGCTTCGAGTGCCTCGCCTTCGATACTCAGCGAGACAACATCGAGCCTGCCGTCCCCATCGACATCACCAACCTCGACACGAGACGGGGGTTCTGCGGTGTCGTAGCAACGCGCCGTTCCGAGGCACAGAGAGCCCGCACATGTGGTCACGTCGGTCCCGGGACCGTCGGTCGTGGAGGTTCCCGTGATGCTCCCTGAATCCGCGTCGCCGGAGCCGGAGCCCAGCGTCGTCACTCCATCCGAGCCGAACCCGGTGCCGGTGCCGGTCCCGATATGGCCGTCGGTGTCGGTCGCGCCTGCCTGACCTTGATAGACAGGGTTCGGAACGAGGCATCCACCCAACAGGCATCCGCAGACCACGCCGAGGGCGCGCACTCAGAACCTCCCTGCGATCCCGCCCGCGGTTGGGCGAACCTCCAGCGGACGGCGCCTGCGCTTTCGAGCAATCAGCAGCATCGCCCCTCCTGCACCCAAGCCAATCACACCCGCAGTCGTCAGCGAAGCCCCCGCTGCCATCGTGCCGTAGAGGTTTGCACAATTCCCCTCTGCATCGGGACGGCAGTTGCCCTCATAGGGCTTCCCGTCCATCAGCACGAGTGGGATTCCAGCGGCGATACCCACAACGCCCAGGCCCAACGAGAGACCTCCGATGGTGAACCACCGCCGGGTGGATCGGTCCTCGGTCGGAACGACAACGAGCCGGAACCGCATCTCATCATCGACGCCGGGATGAACCTCGACCGCTTTGGTGTCCTCGAGAAAACCGGGCTTCTCGACGCGAACAGCGTGGGGCCCAGCGGGGAGGACAAGCTCGAGCGGGGTGGCACCCACAGCACGGTCGTCGACCATCACCATTGCACCCGGCGGGTCCGACGTGATTCGGATGGTTCCTTCCTGGGGCTGGTCCAGTCGCTCTCCGAGGGCAGCCGCGCGGAGTTCGACCAGCTCCGCGACTTCCTCGAGGCCGCAAATTTCGCAGACGTCGTCGACACTCGCCAGCCGCTGCCCAGTGGTCACACTGCGCGCCTCGAGCCCAAATCGGAAGACGTTGTCCTGCTGATCGACGGTCAAGAGAACGACTGCACTGGCCGATGTGCTCGACATGGCCTCGCGGAAACAGGCGTCGGCAGCGCAGTCTTCGCGCCAAGCCGCGCCGATCTCGACGACCCTTCCCGACACGGCCATTCCCGCCACAGCGCTGTCGGTGAGCGCGGAAATCGTCTCCGGAGCAGCTTCGCTCTCGACCACCCGCAGCTCGACCCCGGGAGATCCCGCGAATAGCGCACCTGCGATCGAAACCGTTGCAAACATCGGGAGTGAATATTCCTGTAAGCTGGCTTATCCGTCAAGCAGTCCCATTGGGCTGCTTCGTGGAGGAGCCATGGGAGTACGTATTGCGTCAGACACGAGGCCTGTCCAGGTCAGTGGGTCGTCCATCGAGGGCCAGTCGTGGTCGAGGCTGGCCAGAAATGAGCTGATTCCCGGCAGCCGGTACCTCTTGAAGCGCTGGATCGGCGAAGGCGGCATGGGCGTCATCTACGAGGCCGAACACGTCGACGTGAAACGTCCGGTCGCGGTCAAGATTCTCCGGCCCGAGTACGCGACCAACCTGGGCGTCATCGAGGCGTTTCGCTTTGAAGCGCGAGCGACCAGCGACCTCGACTCGCCCTACCTCGTAAAAATACACGACTACTTCGAGCTTCCCGACGGCAGGTCAGCGCTCGTGATGGAGTTGCTCGAAGGCAAGGACCTCTCGCGTCGCGAGGAGTCCGTGATGCCACCGGTCCGCGTCCTGGGAATCGCCCGCCAGGTCTGCAAGGCGCTGCAGCTCGTCCACGCCAGCGGCGTCGTGCACCGCGACCTCAAGCCCGAGAACATCTTCCTGTGCGACACAGAGGAGCGGCCCGACACGATTCGAGTCCTGGACTTCGGCATCGCCCGCCTTGCAACCCAAGCGACATCCGCCCAGTCCGGCGGCACGCCCCTGTACACCGCGCCGGAGGTCGTTCTCGGCGGCGCCCAAGGTCCGGGAGCGGACATCTACGCCCTGGGCTGTGTGCTGTACGAACTGCTGACCGGGATCACCGCTTTCGGTCGCGACACGGTCGACGAGACGCTGCAGGCCCACCTCGACGACCCTCCCCCTCCTCCGAGCACGCACGCCGCGGACGTACACCCCAAGCTCGATGCCGTGGTGCTGCGCGCGATTGCTCGTGACCCCGAAGTTCGCTACGCGAACATGGCTGCTTTCGAAGCCGGCCTGTGCGAGGCCCAAATCGCCGCCGGGCTCTCGACACCGTGGGACGATCTTCCCATCCCCGCAGACATTCCTTCGGCACAGCGCACCCGAATCCTGGCAGGGATGCCAGATCCCACGCGCCGCCGCTCGACCAACCGGTTGAGTTCGTGGGCTGTTGTGTTGGCTGCAGTCGCGCTCACCGGTCTGGGGGTGTTCTCGATGACGCGGCCCGAGGCGGACGCGACCCAAGCCCTCTCGCCGGACCAAATCGAAGCGAACAGCCTCGCCCGAGAGGCTCGGACCGCGGGATCACGAGCAGCCTGGGTGTACCCACCACCCGACGACGTCTCGGCCAGGACCGCCTACCAAGCGGTCCTTGCACTCGAGGAACTCGGGACGGTCGGCCCGTCGATCGCGACCGATCTTCGGACGGACTTCTCGATCACGCTGATCCGGCTGGGCGACGAGTACTGGGATGCGGAAGGAGGGACGCGGTTCGCGATCGCCTACTACGAGCAAGCGCTGCTGTTCGACCGCACGTCGGTTCACGCGCTCGAGCGCAGCTCGATGCCTCTGGACTCCATCGACGCATTTGGGCTGCGAGCGGCAAAGAGTCAGTTCGCCCTCGAAGAGCTGGTCCGGGTCGAACCGTTGGTCGAGCTTGCTGTCGAGGACGAGGCCCCTGTGGCGGAACGTATCGAGAAGGTGCGTCGGACTCGACGGAACACCGAGCCCAACAAACCCAAGCGCCCCAAGCCCGCACCCGAGGTGAGCGACGCAGACGTCGAGCCCCTGTCTCTTATACACATCTCCGAGCCCACGAGACCTCTCTACATC
>CAJXVA010000640.1 GCA_913061055.1 uncultured Pseudomonadota bacterium | reverse complement strand
ATCTACACTAGATCGCTCGTCGGCAGCGTCAGATGTGTATAAGAGACAGGGCTTGGGTCGGGCCCGGAATCGGTGTGCGATAAATATCGGGCACCGTTGTCCCTCCGCCGATGACGCGAGGTCGAGTAGCTCAGTCGAGCCGGTTGCCGGTTGCCGGTTGCCGGTTGCCGGGTGCCGGTTGCCGATGAGCGAACCTGACGAGCCAGCCGATCTGTCCGACCTTTCTCGACCGCGAGACGCTACGCGCTGAACTCCAGATCGTCAGACTCGGGCTCGGTTGCGGCCCCCACGGATCGCCGACCCACGTCGAGAAGGCCGCTCCGTGGGCGTCGTCCCAAAGGGGATTGCTTCGGGCGCGTTCGAGAAGGCCGAGATGCGCGGGCTGTCTGGGTCGCCGCCGGGCCGACGTCGACCCGCCTGGTCGCCCTCCGACGTGCTGAGCCCGGACAATGAAGCTTCCTGTCGTCGCCGGCCCTTCTGCTTTGCGGTGTCGGGGCTCCTACCGGCTCGGTGTGGATCTCTGGCTCGAACTCGGCAAAGACTGCGACGGGTCCCGCCACGGTTCGTCCGCTGCGCGTGGTCAGGTGGAGGTGGCACTCGCGGGAAGGACGGCGTCAGGAGCAGGGTATCCTCCGAGCGTTGTCCTATGGCGCCGGCTTGATCTTGAGGCCACGTTCGCGGACGTCGAGCGGAACGGACTCCCCAGTTCCAAGGTGGCACTCGAGAGTCAGCTCCTGGCCCTTCAAGATCACAAGGAAGCCGACTGTGAGGTCGCCTTCCGTTCCGAAGACCATGGGTTCGTGGCAGATGATGTGCTGCTTCGGAAGCGACGTGTGCTTCACCGTTGCGAAGTAGCCGACGCCCGTGTGCTCGACGGAGACGACCTCTGACTCGAGGACCTCGGCCAGGGTCTGCTCGCTGAGGACTCCCGCCGTCAGGACCGTGATGGCCTGGCGCTCGTACTCTCGGAGTCCGCTCATCGCGCTCGACCGTATCGGTGGCGACCTCATCTATCAACTCAACAACACGCCGGCCGCGGTGAGACTCGCGTAGACAGCTCCCCGGAATCCTCGGCGCGGTTGAGTCCCGCTACGCGGGCAGCCCGAGGTTCCGCAACACGGTCCGCAGTTGCGGCTCCAGCATCGAGCCGCTTTGTCGCCCGGCGAGCTCACCGTCGGAAAAACACAGCAGCGTGGGCACGCTGCGGACGCCGTAGTGCGTCGCGACCTCGGCGGAGGTGTCCGCGTCGACCAACAGGAGCTCGAGCTCCCCGTCGGACTGGGCGACCACCCGCTCGACGATCGGCTTGTAGGTTCGGCAGGGCGCGCACCACGGGGTCGAGAACAGGACCAGGAGTCCTTTGGGCGGCGTTTGTAGGGTCCGGGCCAGGGTCGCTGGGTCGAGGGAGAGGAGACTGCTCATCACGCTCTAAGGTGCTCAGCAATGCTGCCCTTACAGGCGTAAGATTGTGGTCGCTGGACACCTGAGAACGAGATGGACGCATCCAATCACGGGCTCGACATGCTCGGGGCGCTGATCCTCGCCGAACGCGCGAGATGGGTTGCCGTCGCCCGTGGCGAAGGCCTCGGCCCGCAAGACGCGATCGAATCGGTGCAAGAGAGCCTCTGCAAGGTGCTCCGCGGCCTGATGACGGGGGACATCGAAGTGCCGCAAGACCGACTGGCCGCCTACGTGGCCGGCGTCGTTCGCAATGCCGCCCGCAACGGCCGGCGCAGGCATCACCGGGCTCGCCCGCACGTGTCCCTCGAGGAGATGGACCTCGTCGACCAGCAACCCACCTCCGAGGCGCTCGTGGCTCAGGCCGAGGAGCACGTCCGGCTGCACGCGTGTGTGGCCCGGCTTTGCGATACCCAGCGCGCCGTCGTCACGTTGAGGCTGCTGGAGGAGCAGGCTGGGGAGGACGTCGCAGGTGCTCTCGGGATCACGCGGAACCATGTCGACGTGTTGTTGCATCGCGCCAAGCGGCAGCTGCGGAGCTGCCTGATCGAAGACGCTCGCCCCCAGGCCTGAGGCCCTGCTTGGCGTTATGCTGGGGTCCATGCCCGAGCTCCCTGACGTCACGGTCTACGTCGAGCTGCTCCAGCGCAAGCTGATCGGCCACCGGTTGCAGGGCATCAAGTTGCGCTCGGTGTCGCTGCTCAGCACCTTCGACCCTCCGCACTCGGCTGCGTACGGCAAGCGAGTCATCGGTGTGCAGCGGCAGGGCAAGCGCATCGTGTTCGCCTTCGAGGACGACCTGTTCTTCGTCCTGCATCTGATGCGACTGGGCCGCTTGCGGTGGGCCGACCCCGACAAGAAGGCGAAGAACGCCGCCGGCAAGGTGCTGCACGCCGTGTTCACCTTCGACTCCGGCACGCTGTACTTGGTGGAGATGGGTGCCAAGAAGCGGGCGAGCTTGCACGTGGTTCGAGGCGCGGAAGCCGTCGCCGAGCATGACCGCGGCGGTCTGGAGCTCTTCGAGATCGATCTCGAGACGTTCGGCGAGCGGTTGCGCCGCAAGAACCACACCCTCAAGCGGGCGCTGACCGACCCGCGGATCTTCAGTGGTGTTGGCAACGCATACAGCGACGAGATTCTGCATGCCGCCAAGCTTTCTCCGATCAAGCTCTCGCAGAAGCTCGATGACGACGAGGTTGAGCGCCTGTATCAGGCGACGCTGCGCACGTTGGCGGTGTGGACGGATCGGCTGCGGGTCGAGGCCGACGCGAAGGGCTGGCTCGAGAAGGTCACCGCGTTTCGGCCAGAGATGGCGGCGCATGGAAAGCGCGGCGAGCCGTGCCCGGTGTGTGGCGCCAAGATTCAGCGGATCAAGTACGCGGACCGCGAGACCAACTACTGCGCGGTGTGCCAGACCGGCGGTCGACCCCTCGCGGACCGGGCGCTGTCTCGGTTTTTGGGCAAGGATTGGCCCAAGACGCTGGAGGAACTCGAAGAGCGTCGCGGCGGCGCGTGAACGGGTGGCAGCCGGCCCGGTTTGCGCTACACAGTCGTGGATGCGCACGCGCCTCGTGCTCTTGCTGCTGTCCGCCGGGTGTGGAGGCAGCGGCCCCGTCTCGCCCGCCGCACAGGCCGAGGCGGATGCGATCTGGAGCGAGCGCTGCGCCAACTGCCATGGCCCCCGAGGGATGGGAGATGGCCCGGGTGCCGCCGCGCTGCCGACCAAGCCGCGGGTCCTCGCGGACTCCACGTGGCAGTCGCAGGTCACCGATGAGCACATCGCCACCGTCATCACGGACGGGGGCAAAGTGCTCGGGCTCGACTCCAACATGGCCGCGAATCCCGACCTCAAGGCCAAGCCCGAAGTGCTGCGTGGCCTCGTCCTCAAGGTTCGCTCGCTGACCCCGTAGTCTATAGTGCCGCGGTGTCCGCCTGGCTTCAGGCTCGCCGCACGGCCGTGCTGGCCGGGCTCGCGTTTCTCGGGTCCCTCTGCTTCGGGCTGGCCTCGCCACCGAGCTCGGTGCCCGCGATTGCCTGGTTGGGCTTCATCCCGCTGCTGCTCGCCGCCGAGGGCGTGACCGGCCGTCGCGCTCGGGTCCAGTTCTTCGTCGGTTGGGTGGGGGGCCTGTGCACGGGCTTGGTCGGCTTTCCGTGGATCGGCCACACGCTCGAGCGGTTCGCCGAGTTCCCGGTGTGGCTCGCCGCCCTGGGCACGTTCCTGTTCGCGGCGTACACCGCGATCCCCTATGGACTGTGGCTGATCGCATTGGCGCGGGGGCCAAAGTCGGGTCCGTGGCGGTTCCTTTGGGCGGCGACGTCGTGGGTCGGACTGACCTCTTTGTGGCCCGCCATCTTCCCCTACACCCCGCTGATCGGCCTCTCGCAGCTGCCTGCGTGGATTCAGGCGGCGGAGTTGGGTGGGGTGCCGGCCGTCGAGTGGATCGTGTTGGGGTTCGGCTACGCGGTGGTCGCGGCCGCTGTCACCAAGGTTCCGCGCACGCGGTTCGTCGCACTGGGAGTCGCCGTCGCGCTGCCGGCTGTGTCCTGGGTTGCGGGAACATGGCGCTTGGAGAGCCTCGATGCCCAGGCCGAGGACGCGCCCGTGGTTCGGTTCGGGATCATCCAGCCCAACACCGCACTGTTCGCCAACCAGCGCAGCGACAAGATGAGGCGGCTGTGGAAAATGTCCGCCGCGGCAGAGCGCGAGGGCGCTCAAGTGATCGTGTGGCCCGAGGCGGGGATCTACCCGTGGGTGCAAGAGCGTCCGTTCCTCGAGGACGGACGAGGGCTTCGCCGGGTGTTGCAGGCCCACAAGCTGCCCACGATCCTCGGCGTCGCCACGCGCAAGGCCGGCGACCCCTACGAGTGGAACACCGCCGTGGTCATGAACGCCCAGGGCGAGGTCGAGGGCACGTTCGACAAGACCGTGCTGGTGCCGTTCGGCGAGGAGATCCCGATCGTCGACCCCGACTGGGCACGGTCGATCGTTCCGGCGATGTCCCACAACCACGCCGGGGAGGACCCCGCGTTGTTCCCGGTGGCGCTGGCCGATGGCTCGGCCACCTACGGGGCGGGCCCGCTGATCTGCTACGAGGACATCTTTCCGGACTTCGCGCGGCGCGTGGCGGCGCAGGACGCCGGGATCGAGTTCTTCGTCAACGTGACGATCGACACCTGGTTTGGCGACACCGCCGAGCCCTGGGAACACCTCGCCCTCGCGCAGTTCCGCAGCGTCGAGCACCGGATCCCGATGGTCCGCAGCGTGGCGGCGGGGGCCAGCTCGGTCATCGACCATGGGGGCCGTTTGGTCGCGTCGGTGCCGGTGACCGATCCCGAACCCCGGCGGCCGGTGCCGGCCCAGCGCTTGGTGCACGACGTCGCGTTGCCGCGAAACACGGCGCAGGCACCGACCGTCTATGCCCGCGGGGGCTGGCTGCTCGGTTTGTTGTGTTCCATCGCCACGGTGTTGGTGCCGCTTGCTGCCGTCGTGCGGAGCAAGTATCGTCCGCGCGCGAGCGACGCGACCTCCTGACGGTCCGCGGCGCAGCGGAGTGCCCCCATGCAAGCGCCCCCGTCCAAGACCCAAAGTCGAGGCGCCTTCGGCTCCCGACTCGGCTTCATCCTCGCGGCAGCTGGCTCGGCGATCGGCCTGGGCAACATCTGGCGGTTTCCCTACACCGCTGGCGAAAACGGAGGCGGCGCGTTCGTGCTGCTGTACCTCGTCTTTGTCATCGGCTTGGGTCTGCCCGTGCTGCTTGCGGAGCTGTCGCTGGGGCGCGCGAGCAAGAGCAACCCCGTCGGCGCGTTCAAGCGATTCTTCCCCAAGACGCTGTGGCCCCTGTCTCTTATACACATCTGACGCTGCC
>CAJXVA010000639.1 GCA_913061055.1 uncultured Pseudomonadota bacterium | reverse complement strand
CCGAGACCTACACTAGATCGCTCGTCGGCAGCGTCAGATGTGTATAAGAGACAGACGGCGGGACACGAGGACGCCTGCGCCGGTGCGGCCGAAGCCATGACCGACGCGTGGACCGCGGAGCGCTCGGCTTCGGTCGAGCATGCCCTCGCGGCGCATCCCCTGCCCTCTGCAGCCGCGGCGGGACACAAGGCGGTCCAAGCCCTCGATACGTTCGCGGCATCGTGGTCGCAGGCGCGCGTCGGGGCCTGCGAGGCGCTGTTACTGCCCGAGGCCCAGACCGCCTCCGAGGGGCGCTTGCTCTGCCTCGACCGCATGATGCAGAGCTTCGAGGCCAGCGTCGACGTGCTCGAGAACCCGGACGCCTCGGTGGTGCTGGAGGTCGCAGCGCTGGTGTACGGGCTACCGGACCCGACCGCATGCGAAGACGTTCGGCCTCGGTCGGTCGAGCTGCTCTTGCCCCCGTCCGCCCCCCGTCGAGACGCCGCGCAGCGCGTGGTGGCTGCGCGGGAACGGTCTCAGGCGCAGGGACTTGCGGGGCGACTCGACCGACAACTCGAAGAGGCCCAGAAGGCCCACGACCTGAGCCTGTCCGTCGGTCACGCTCCTTTGTCTGCCGCCACGGGTGCTCGCCTCGCGCGAGCGCTGTGGGATGTGCAGCGCCCCGAAGACGCGCTGCCCGTCGCCCGCCGGGCCCTCGCGAAGGCCGAGGCCGCCGGAGACGTCGAGCGGGCACTCCACATCCAGGTCGACCTCGTGGGCATGTTAGGGGCGTCGCTGCGGCGCTACGACGAAGCGCTTGGCCTCGCGATTGCCACCGAAGCCCGGTGTGAGGCGCTTCCGGATCCACGGGCGTTTCTCGCCCCGCTTCGACACAACGTCGGCCGTACGCGGCTTGCCCGAGGGGATGCGGTGGCGGGTCTGTCCGACTTGGAGCGGGCGCTCGAGATTCGGCGGGCGATCGGAGACGATGGGCCCGGTTTTGCCTCGAACCTCAACCTGCTCGGCGCCGCGTTGCAGGCCCTCAATCGGCCGTCCGAGGCACTTCGGCGCTACAACCAGGCGCTCGACTGGCACCGGGAACACAAGGGCGACGACCACCCTGATGTGGCCACCGCGCTCAACAACCTGGCGAATGTGCACTCGCGTCTGGGCGAGCCGGAGCTGGCCAAGACGCACTACCAGGACGCGCTCGCGGTGTTCGAGCGGACCCGAGGCCCCCGGAGCCGCGACGCCGGCATGGTGCTCAACAACCTCGGTGGCATCCTGTACGAGCTGGGATCGTTGGATGCCGCCGAGAAGACGCTGCGGGATGCGTTGCGGGCCAAGCGTGCGTCGGTGGGAGAGACACACGCGGACATGGGGTACTCGTGGATCAACCTGGGCCGGGTCCTTCGGCGACGAGGAGCGCTGGGAGAGGCCGAGGAGGCCTATGCCCAGGCCGTGCAAAACTGGAGTGATGCCTGGGGAGCGCAGCATCCAATGCTGTCCGAGCCGATGGTGGGCCAGGCCGAGGTCGCACTGCAGCGTGGAGCGCTCACGCAGGCGGCCGCATTGGCACAGCGCGCCCAGACGCAGATGCTTGCGGGCACCCAGCAGGATCCGGATCGCACCGGGCGCATCGCCTCGGTCCTGGCACGGACCAGCTACGACGAGGACCCTGCGGCGGCTGCGACCCACGCCCGGCGTGCGCTCGCGGCGTTTTCCGAGCTCGCTGCCCCATCGCAGGACCGCCAGGAGCTCGAGACCTGGATGTTGGAGCGCGGCCTCGCGGTGCCCAGTGACGACCTCACCGCGGAGGACCGCCCATGACCGAGCGAAGTGACGAGGCCCTGCTGGCGGACTGGTCCGGCGGCGACCAAGCCGCGGGGGAGGTCCTCGTGGAGCGACACTTCCCGACCGTCTACCGGTTCTTCCACAACAAGGTGGGCCACGCCGTCCACGACCTGTGCCAGCGCACGTTCGTGGCGTGTCTCGAGGCCCGCGAGCGGTTCGAGGGTCGTTCTTCGTTCCGAACGTTCTTGCTCGGCATCGCCAACTTCCAACTGTTGCGATACCTCAGGGACGCCCGGCGCAACGAGGCCAAGCGGCTCGACGTCGAGCTGCACTCGGTCGCGGAGTTTCTCGATCGTGCACCCACGTCCCCCACCGAACGCCTGGCGAAACATGCGGAGCATCGGGTGTTACTCCGTGCGCTGCGACGCCTGCCCCTCGCGATGCAGCTGGTCCTGGAGTTGCGCTACTGGGAGGAGCTGACCGTCCCGGAGATCGCCGAGGTCCTAGAGGTCCCCTCCGGCACCGTCTCCTCTCGGCTGGGCCGCGCCCGTACCCACCTGCGCGAGACGATCGAGGCTCACGAGAGCACCGCGCTGGCCGAGACGACCCTGCAGGGGCTGGAGCGCTGGGCCGCCGAGATCGCCGCGTTGGCCAACCGATCCGACTCCTGAAGCGCGGGCCGTGCGCCTCCCCCGCGAGGTCGCGCGCAGAAAACTTCGTCTCGCAGGGAATGGTTCGGCCCCGAGCGTGACTCACAACTATGGCCCGTGTTTTCACCCGGTCTCTTGTCTTGCTTGCCTTGACCGCGTGTTCCCCCGAGATCCGCGACGAAGACGCCCCTGCGGCTGACGCTGACGCCGGAAGCGGCGGGGAGGACCCGGGTGCGTCCTCCGGCCAGCCCCCGGGTCCCGCGACTGCGACCGTCACCACTTCGCCCCCAGACAGCGACGCAGAGGCGTCTTCGTCGGGAACGACCGGTGGTGCGAAGTTCGATCTCCCGCCCGGCGGCGAGGGCCCGACCGGCTTCGGCTGCGCCAAGGTCGACTTCCTGTTCGTGGTGGACAACTCGGGGTCGATGTTCGACGAACAGCAGACCCTCGCCGCGAGTTTTCCGGCGTTCATGCAGACCATCCAGAGCGAGATCGCGGCGATGGACTACCACCTCATGGTCGTGAGCACCGACGGGAGCATGATTCAGACGTCCTCGGGAGGCTCCGGGTCGCAGCAGGTTCTGACGTGCTCCGGGGGGAACTGCACCTGCGCTCCGGCCCCGGACTGCTGCGTCGACGCGTGCGCGCTTGGGGGTGGGCAAGACTCGTGCTTCGGCGTTCCGTGTGGGGGTGAGGTCGCCGTGGAAGGATGTGACGTCGAGCTCGGCGCGGGTCGACGGTTCTCCTCTCAGGGCGAGTGTGGCCTCTCGGACGAGCAACGCTTCATCACTCAAGCCGAGCCCGACCTCGAGCAACGGTTCCTGTGCATGGCCGATGTCGGCACTTTCGGCAGCGGGAACGAGGTCCCGATCGACGCGGTGCTGGCCGCCATTGACGACCACAACACCGGCGATGGTGGCTGCAACGATGGGTTCCTGCGCGACGACGCGGTGCTGGTCGTCACGATCATCACCGACGAGGAAGACGACCACGACGGCTTCTTCGGCTCCGAGGGCGACCCTCCGCAATGGCACCAGGCCGTCCTCGACGCCAAGGGCGGCAACGAGACCGCTGCCGTCGTGCTGGGCTTGGTCGGAGACACCGACATGCCCGACGGCCTCTGCGAGCCGCTGGACGACGGCGGGGTGGATGGCGCCGAGGCCTCGCCTCGACTGCGAGAGTTCGTGAACGCGTTCGGCAGCCGCGGATTTGTTGGCAGCGTATGCGCCCCCAGCTACGACGGATTCTTCTCGGACGCGGTGTCCGTCATCGACACCGCGTGCGATGAGTTCGAACCCGAGGGGTGATCCAGCGGACGGGTATTCGGGCCCGCCGGTGATATACCCACCCGTATGGTCATCTTGCGCAGGAGCGCTCCACGGCTCGTCCTCATCGTTTCGTTCCTGTCCATGGGAGCGGCTTGCAACAGCGCGGTCGCAGTGGGCGAGACCGACACGGGGGACGGTTCGGGCAGCGACAGCGACCCAACCTCAACCGGCACCACCGCAGCGGACGGTTCGACCGGAGACGACCCGAGCGGCGGACCCGAAGGCATCCAGATCCAGGTCAACAAGGACCTCGATATCCTGTTCGTGATCGACAACTCCGGATCGATGGGGGAGGAACAGGCGACCCTTTCCGAGAGTTTCGGCGCGTTCCTCAGCGTGCTCGAAGCCGACGACGTCCGGGCCAACTACCGCCCGGGCATCACCACCACCGACGACAGCAACTATTGGTGCAAGGGCGCAGGCGTCTCGAACCCGGAGTCTGGGCAGCTCGTGCAGTCGAGCTGTCGGTCCCGACTGGATGATTTCTCCTTCTCGGGTGGTGACGGATTCGAAGCCCAGAGCGCCTGCACCGATTTCTGCGAGTTCGACAACATCGAAATGCAGCCGACGGTCACCGACGCGGATCCCGACCCACGGGTTCGGCCGTGGCTGGAGAGCATTGAAGGCGTCACAAACCTGCCCGAGGGGGTCACCACCACCCAGGCGATGCAGTGTTTCGCCCCGCAGGGGATCAATGGCTGCGGATTCGAGTCTCACCTCGAGTCCATGTGGAAGGCGCTGAGGCTCTCCGACATGAGCGGGCAGAACCAGTCTGGGTTTCTTCGTGACTCTGCCGTGCTCTCGGTTGTGTTCGTCACCGACGAGGCCGACTGTTCGTTCAACCGCGAGCTTCAGAACACCGTCTTTGGCGAAGAAGGAGTCGGCAACCAGGTGTTCTGGTCGTTGCCGGACGTGCAGCAATCGCCGACCTCGGCGGTGTGCTGGAATGCAGGTGTCAGCTGTGACTTCAGCCTGGGGTCGGACCAATGCAAGGCGATCGACCGCGACGTCAACGGAGGTGAGGCGACCGACCCCGATGCTGCCGCGTTGTATCCGTTGTCCAAGTACACGAGCTACGTCCAGGATCTGGAGAACCAGAAGCAGCTCATCAGCCCGGGACAGGAGGTGCTCGTCTCCGCCATCGTGGGCGTCCCGGAGAACTACCCGGAGGTCCAGCAGCTGAGCTACGCGCAGGGTCCGGACGAGAACAACCCGGACAGCTTCCAGGCCAGGTTTGGCATCGGGCAAGGCTGCTCCAGCCAGGTCGCCGAAGCGGTTCCCCCAGTGCGCCTGCGGGAGTTCGCCGAGAACTTCCTCGTCGGCGACGGCAACACCAACCTGTTCTCGGTCTGCAGCACCGACTACGGCCCTGCCCTGGCCGCGGTCGCGGAGTCGGTCCGCGACCAGCTCCGCCCCGCCTGCATGCCCGCGTGCGTTGCTGACACGGATGCCGTGGCCGAAGGGCTTCAGCCGCTGTGCACGCTCACCCAGACTTCCAACGACGGCTCGGGCACGATCGAGCAGAATGTGCCCGAGTGTGGCGCTGGGGCTGTCTCTTATACACATCTCCGAGCCCACGAGACCT
>CAJXVA010000638.1 GCA_913061055.1 uncultured Pseudomonadota bacterium | reverse complement strand
TCGGCCGGGTCACGCGAGCCGCCTCCGCAGGCTCGAGCGGTAGACGCGGCCACGCTGACATCTCCCATACGGGCATTCGATCGACCGCGGCACCGTCACGTCGAGGTGAGGAGCAAACAGTTCGCCAAGACCTCAGCATCGAAGAAGCGAACGATTGCGGGACCCACATCGTCCGGCCAGTTGCGCGTGGCCCATGCGTAGGCCGGTACTCGGGCCAGTTGGCCGCTCGACCGAGTCTAGGCGTCATCCCCGCCCAAACAACCCTCGGTCCGGGAATGGGGGGAATGGGAAGCGCGGGAATGGGAAGCGGATCCCTGTTGTCCGACGCCAGTGGGTCTTCAACCCACCTGTTCTCGCCTCACCCCTGCGTGGTACGAACATCCATCCGACACCCCGGCTGGCGTATTCGCCCTCCGAGGTCGTCGGCGAGGACTTGCCATGCGATTCGACGTTCTTCGTTCCCTTCGTCTGCTTGCTTTCCCTGTCCTCGCAGGCGCTGTCGCGTGCCAAGATCCAGCCACCTCGGCGAGCGGGACCGACGGCGGTGAGACGGACGACCCAACGACGTCAGGTGCACCGACGAGCGGAGAGGCCAGCACGAGCTCGGGGAGCGAAGACGACACTGGTGCGGACGAATCGACGGGCGGCGACCCGGGCACGGCGGAGTTCGACGTGCGAGAGAGTGTCGAGCAGCTCCACATCACCCGGACCACGCCGGGCACCAGCATCACGCTCTACGACGCCTCCGGAGCAGAGCTCCAGACCGGCACGACCGACGACCTCGGCAGCTTGATCTTTCGCAAGATCGAGCCAGGCGAGGGCTACGTCATTCGCGAGACCGACAACGCCGACATCTACACCCGCGAGCTCACGGTGATGTCCGTCGAGAACAGCCTACCCGAGCAGGCGTTCTACGGCGACCAGGTGCTCGAGCCGGGCTTCGGCTACATCGAAACCCGCGACGGCACTCGGCTGTCCGTGTTCGTCTCCCTGCCCGGCCCGCCCGAGGACGGGCCCTATCCAACGCTCGTCAACTACTCGGGCTACTCGCCCTCGCGCCCCGGAGCCCCCCTGGACCTTGGAGACATCCCGGTGGAAGGGCTCTGCCCCGACTACCCGGTGTTGTGCGACGCCCCGGACCACCCCAGCGGCTTGATCGGCGGCATCCTGGGCTACGCAACGGTCGGCGTGAACATGCGCGGCACGGGCTGCTCCGGTGGGGCCTACGACTTCTTCGAACGCCTGCAGAACCTCGACGGTTATGACGTAGTCGAGGCCGTCGCCGCCCAGCCGTGGGTCCAAGGCAACAAGGTGGCCATGGCCGGCCTATCCTACCCCGGCATCTCGCAGGCCTTCGTCGCCTCCGAGCAACCGCCCAGCCTCGCCGCGATCACGCCCCTGTCGATCATCGCGGACGCGCAATCCATCCTGGTGCCCGGCGGCATCCTCAACGACGGCTTCGCGCTGGAGTGGGCCGACCGCGTGCTGTCGCGCGCCGAACCGTACGGGCAAGGTTGGGAGGAAGAGGTCATCGCGGGCGGGGACCTCTACTGCGACGACAACCAGCTGCTGCACGGGCAGGCGGTCGACATCATCGCCAAGGCCTACGAGAACCCGTTCTACGACCCCGAGGTGGCCGACCCCCTCAACCTCAACCTCAAGGCTCCCGACATCCAGGTCCCGGTGTTCCTCACCGGTCAATGGCAAGACGAGCAGACCGGGCCCGGCTTCGCCTCGGTGCTCGACAAGTTCACAGGCTCCCCCACCGTGCGCATGACCGTGCTCAACGGCGTGCACCCCGACGGGTACGCCCCGCAAACGCTCGTCGAGTGGAACAACTTCCTCAGCTTCTATCTGCGTGAGGAGGTCCCGGTGATCGATCCCGAGCTTCGGGTGCTCGCGCCGTTGATGTTCGAGGCTTTGCTCGGCGCGCAGATCGAGTTCCCCGAGGATCGCTTCACCGGATATGACAACTTCGAGGATGCTCTGGCCGCATACGAAGCCGAGCAGGACCTGCGGGTCATCTTCGAGAGCGGCGCCTCCCCGGACACCGACGTCGGCGCGCCGCAGGGCACCTGGGAAGCCTCGTTCGACCAGTGGCCACCGGAGGGTACGGAGCCCCTGCGGCTGTACTTCCATGGCGACGGAGCGATGCGCACCGAGCCTTCGGCCGACGAAACCGGCGCGTCCATCTTCGAGCACGACCCCGACGAGGGCCAGCGCGGCACGCTTGCGGCCGGCTCCGGCGAATGGGACCTCACCCCCGAGTACGACTGGCCCTTGCCCGAGTCGGGGCGCGGCATCGTGTTCGACAGCGAGCCCTTCACCGAAGACACCGTCATGCTCGGGCACGGCAGCGCCGACCTGTGGATCCAGTCCACGGCCGAGGACGCGGACATCGAGATCACCATCAGCGAGCTCCGCCCCGATGGACAAGAGATGTACGTGCAAGGCGGCTGGCAACGCGCAAGCCTCAGGGCACTCGCCGCCGATGCAACGGAGCTGCGCCCGGTGAAGACCTTCCTTGAGGAGGACGCCGAGCCCCTGCCCGCTGGAGAGTGGACGCTCGTCCGAGTCGAGATCATGGCGTTCGGCCACGTCTTCCGCGAGGGGTCACAGGTCCGCGTCATCATCGATACGCCCGGAGCGAGCCGCACCGGATGGCTGTTTTCTCTGCAGGATCTTCCGGCAGGCACGACTCACTCGGTCGCACACTCGATAGGGAACGCGTCGAGTGTGGTGCTGCCGACGATCCCGGGGATGGCGGTGCCGACGGATCTACCGGCGTGTCCGTCGCTGCGTGGGCAGCCGTGTCGGGCCGCGGAGATGTTCACGAATACTTCGGCGGAGTGAAGAGGAACGCGGCCGGACGTGGGGGCAGCCCGCTGTTGAAGTCGGTTGACCTCACCTCGTCGCGCGTTTCTTGGGCACCAGGCGGGAGCTGACGGCTCAGGCCTCCGTTGAACTGGGATTCAGCGCGGCTCCATCGCGCACGGATCATCTTCGGTGAACCACTTGGTCCTCGAGCGCCCGCACTTCGCAGGATCGATGAACGCTTCACTTCCCGTGTAGCTGTACGAGGCAAGGACCTGTGTCTCGAACCGCTTCCCCGTGAACCAGCTGATGGACAGCTGCTGGGGGTGACCCACACCCTCGCCCCCCATCGCCCACGTCCACAGCACCTCGTCGATACCATCGCCATTGAGATCCACGACCCCTGCGAGACCGACGCTCTCCCAAACCCTACCGGCGTTCTTTGTCTCGCATGCTTTCTTGGCCTTCTTGCCGGCATGGCGTTGGACCGCGATGGTTCCTGAAACACGTTCGCCCTTCATCGTGACGACGAACTCAGCCTGGCAGAAGTAGTCGCTCGACCGTTGTTCAAACTCGTCCTTGGGAACGTCCTCGAAGCTCGGCGGAATCAGGGGCGGAGCTTTGGGGGCCACAACGACGAGTCGGTCGACACCGCCTCCGAACTGCCCGCGAACTTCACCAACCGCCTTCATCGGCACGCCTTCCTGCCGAGACGTCCAGTCGGCCGCTGCCGTCGCCCCGGCTGTCGGCGTGTCGAGACGGCGGCGTTGCAACTGAACCCCGGTGGGGGGGATGCACTCCGCCGTCACGAGCGAGAATTCGCTCGTCGCAGGTTTGGGCTCCAGCCACACGCTGACACTGTTAAAGGGTCGGCCGACGAGTACGGTGCCCTCGTGGGTTCCGGACTCATCGATGACGTGAGCCTCGTAGCTGAGGTCGACTTCGTCGCCCACGTTGCCCTCTACCTCGAGATCCGTCGCATGCCATTCTTGAGTTCCCCCGAATTGCGAGAGCTGCCCATGCGAGAGGTCTCCGCCTCCGTCGGATGCGGCGAAACGCATGACATCGCGCTTCGTCAACAGCTCGCCCTTCGTCCAGCACGGTTTCGTGGGCGGTGAGCCGACGGTCGTCCTCTTCTTCTTTGGAAGCGGTGAAGAGTCGATACCCGGGGAGTTCTCGGTGACCGGGGTGTCCTCGGCGATCGGATCCGAAGGCGTCACTCGTTCGGAACGAGCAGATGAGGGGCCCGTGTCTGCACCGGGCGGGCGCGCCCGAGTTTCGGGTGTATTTGAGGCACTACAACCGGGGGCGGCGAGCGCCGAGAGGAGAAGAACGCAAGAAACGGAACGGAAGCTGGAAACCATGACTCTTGGGCGTCACTCGAACGTGAGTGCACATACGGATATTCCCCCACCTTCAGGGTGGAGACCAGTCTCCAGGGGCGGGTGTACCCAGCGATCCGCTCCAAACACCACTCGCAGTGGGACCCCACGACGAAGTACCTGTTGTCTGAACCGCCGCAATCTCGTCCGTCAGCCACTCGTACACGGCATCCACGTCCTTCCGCGCGCAAGCGGCCCTATGGCGCCCATCGTCAAGATCTCCAGGCCGGAGTCAGATGGTGCCACGTTCAACCGTCCCTCTAAAAGTGACGGGTCCTCCCAGACGTCTTCGTGCTCGGCGGCGGGGTCGATCAAGAATCTCCACCCGGGAGCCAGCCCCAGGTACCGAGCCAATCCTGGCCGCCAGTCATCGAGATGTTTGAGGTGCAGAGGAACAAAGAAGTCGGGATCGGATGAGAGTTCCTCACCCGCCCACAGGTACTAACCCGTCGTATCTCCCTCCGGAGCGTGACGTAGTCCGTTGATCGGCAGCATTCCAGACTTCAGGTTCCGAGCAACGCCGACTTTGAGATGCTCCGGACTCCTCACCCACGGCGCACCATAGTGGTCGCAGAGACGCTTCTGCTCTCGCTCGTCCTCGTGTTTCATGGAGTCGTCGATCGAGGCTGCAGACTGAAGACTGAGGTCGGATGCTTGATCACTTCGCCTGAGGTCCTCGACGCCATGCCGATTCGGGGCTGTCGCGCCAGGCACACCACCCCAACGGAAGATCCGAAAGTCCACGGATCGACGGGTCGACCTTCACGACTGAGGCGAGGCTCACCACAACCGCGTCCTGCTCCTCGCACGCGCCGCTCTCGCCGTGAAACTGCCAGGCCCCATCAGCGTCGTGCCCTACATAGTAGATCCAGTCTTCGCCCGAGACGATCTGACGTGACGTGAACGTCGCCACGTTCGTGGGATCGTCAAAGGGCCACTGGGAAGTCACAAGCCATTCTGTCCGATCTCTCGATGTTACGCTTCCCGTCCGGACTGAGAGTCTTGAGGCGGCTCTTCGCCCCCCTTGGCCACGGGCGGCGAAGCCGGCACAACATCACAACCGACCGTCGCCGCTTGCCGCCCCCCGCCGGCCAGGAGACTATCGGGCATCTGTCTCTTATACACATCTCCGAGCCCACGAGACCTCTCTAC
>CAJXVA010000637.1 GCA_913061055.1 uncultured Pseudomonadota bacterium | reverse complement strand
GGCAAGACCTGAGCCTCGGATGCAGGCGCGGGGTCTGAAGGTGGGTCCGCGCTCGCCACCACCCCAACCGAGACGAGGGCCGCGGCTCCCAGCGCGAGCGCACCCGCAACGAGCTTGGAGCCTCCGACCGCGCCGGACACGGAGAGTGCCGGCTGCAGCAGCATCCATCCGCTGGCCTTCGCTCGAGGTCGGTCGCGCTTGGCCGATTGCAGCGTCGTTTCTTGGGCCGCCACCGCGTGCTGGAAGCGCTGTCTGAGCACCCGAACGCGGCCGTACACCGTGGGAAGCTTGCGGCCGAGGGAGGATGCGAGCTCGGGGCCGGTCAGTCCGTCGAGCTCCGAGAGCACGAACAGCTCGCGGTCTTCGGGGTTCAGCGTCGCGAGGAACTGCTCCAGCGAGACCTTCGCGCTCACGTCCGACTCCAGGTCGGCGGCGGGCCTCACGAAGTCGGCAGCCGCGGCATGACGGGATTCACGACGCCCGCGGGTGCGGCGGTAGTTGCTCGCGACGCGCCGTCCGATGCTGTACAGCCATGACTTGGGGCTTTGGCCATCGAACGCCGCGCGCCGGCGATAGGCCACGATGAACGTGTCGTGCACCGCGTCCTCGGCCAGCATCGGAGTCACCCCAAAACGGCACACGGTGGCCCATACGAAGCCGTAGTGTTCTTCGTAGAGGTCCTTGAAGCTGGTCGCGGTTTGCATCGCTGCACTCGCGCCATGTCCGGCCACAGGGGAATCCATGCGCGTGTCTCAGAAAAAGTTGATCTCCGGTCCCACACGCGATCCGGGGTCGAACCGGCGCATACCGCGAGAGTACCCGAAGCCTCGGTCACGCCAGGGTGGTGAGGTAGGCGCTGACCCAGTCGGTGAAGCGCCGGATCCGTGGGATGCCAGTTCGTCCGGCGGGTGTGAGCGAGTAAAGCGTGAACGGGGCCATCGTCCAGTCGGGCAGTACGTGTACCAGCGACCCGTCGTCCTTGGCCGCAGCCACCTCGACCGTCGACACCAGGCCAATACCAACGCCAGCGAGCATGGCGTCGCGAAGTGCGGCGCTGTTGTCCGACTCCAGTCGTCCGTGTACGGGGACCTCTTTCTCCATCCCTTCTTGGTCGGTGAGGGTCCAGGTGTCCTGTGGACGATCGCTGATGAAGCGCAGGCACTCGTGCGCTGCGAGGTCCTCGGGGCGTTGGGGGATGCCCGCGCGCGCGAGGTACTCGGGGGTCGCGGCCAGGCAGGGGCGCACCCGGGCTACGCGGCGTGCGATGTGGGTGCTGTCGGGGGGAGAACCGGCGAGCACGGCGACATCCCAACCGCCAGCCACCAGGTCTACAGGCTGATCGGAGAACGACAGCTGCACGTTCAATCGCGGGTTGGCCTCGAGCAGCTCGCGCAGCGAGGCGTGGAGGCGAGGCGAGGCCGCGACGGTGGGGAGCCGTGCGCGGACGGTGCCACGGACTTCGCCAACGACCGGGCGCACGGCCTCGGAGGCGTCTTCCACCTCGGCGAGGATTCGGCGGCAGCGCCGGTAGAACTCCTCGCCTTCATCGGTGACGCGGAGGCTCCGGGTCGTCCGCACGAGTAGCTGAACTCCCAGCTCCTCCTCGAGGCGGGCAATCCTGCGGCTCACCAGGGTCGACGCCAGGCCCAGAATCCGTCCTGCGGCCCCCAGCTGCCCGGAATCGACGACTTGCACGAAAACCCGGAGCGCCTCGATGCTGTCCAACGCCACACTTCATTATATACGCCAACGGGATAGTGATTGGATTTTTTGTCCCGTGAATGTTCCGAATCAGGAGCCATGTTGAGGGGGCGCCGAGCTGGCGCTCACCAAGGAAACACCGCCATGGAAAGCCTCATTGTCACTCGAATCGTTCACGCGGAGCCCAACGTCGTTTGGCCGCTGCTGGCCGACGTCACCCTCGTCGCCGACTGGCACCCCTCCGTGCAGACCGTCGATCTTCTCAGCCCCAGCGCCACCGGACTCGGCGCTGCACGGCGATGCAACTTCTACGACGGCACCTCGGTTCGGGAGGTCGTGACCGAGCTTACGGAGGGGCAATCGGTCACGGTCGAACTCAGCGAGTTCAGCCTGCCGATGAAACACTTCGAAGCGAAGGTCAGCCTCAGCTCGGCCGGTGGTGGCACCACCCAAGTCACCTTCGAGATGCGCTACGAGGTCAAGTTCGGGGTCCTCGGAAAGGCGATGAACTTTCTGATGGTGCGAGGTCAGATGAGCAAACTGCTCAACTCGGTCTTGGCTGGGTTGGACCATCACGCTGCGACCGGCGATCTCATCGGCGAGGACTTCGTCCCGAGAAAAGCGGCGTAGCCCGTACTCAGAAGAAGCTGACCTCAAGCCCTGCGAGGACCCGGAGGGATCCGTTGGCTGGGCCGTAGATGGCGTCGTTGGCGAGTCGGAGGTTGCGCCGAAAGACCACGCCGGCGCCTTCGACCGCAAGGAAGAGCCCCACGCGATCAAATTGTCGGATCGCGCCCGCACTGAGCAGCGGCCCCGCCCAGGGGCCAGAGATGGTCTCCAACCCCGAGCCTCGGTCGACCCGTGCGATGGTGCCTCCAACCTCGAATCCCGCGCAGACGGGAAATCGCCAGGTGTCGCCCCCGGGCAAGCCACAGCCGCGGACCAGGCCCCCGACCGCTTGCACTCGCGCATTGCTGAGGTTTGGTGGGGTGGGCTGGGGTGCGAGCCATGCGACGTCCGCCTGGAAACGGGCCCATCGCCAATTGAACCCCAACCCGGCCACGATTCGAGCTGTCACGCTCGGCGTGACCCCAATGTCTGGGCCGGCAGACACCGCCGTGAACAGACGGCGGCGTTTCAACGGCTGAGGTTGGGGATCGGTGGGAGCCTCAGGTGACGGCGGTTGCAGCCGCGGCTCTGATTTTGGCTCTGGTTCTGGCGCCGGCTCTGGCTCTGGCGTCCGCTCCGGCGGCAGAGGCTCCGGGTCTGGTGCCGGTTCGTGCAACGCAGGTTCCAAGGCAAACGCGAACAGGGTCGCGGCAGCTTCGGCGAGGTCTTGGCACGTCGCTCCGCGAAACTTCCGGACATCGGTGTAGTCATCGATGCGCGTCGTCAGTTCGAGCCGCCAGGATCCGCGGGGGGTCTTCGTGACCACAGCATGCGCCTCGAGGGTGCCCGTGCCGGTTGGCTCGCTGGTGAGCAGCGCCTCGAACAGCGACTCGACCTCCTCCCCGGTCGGGCACTCCTTCGGTGCCTGCCATACCAACTCAACCTCCGCGGGAGGTGTGGGGGGCGACAGTGGCGTGGGCGCCAGCGCGAGGAAGCCGAACACGCGGCTCACAGCATAGCGGGGTTTTGTGAGCCGGCGAATGCCGTGTGTTCAGCCGCCGGCTTCCGCGTCGCAGGCGAAGCCGTTGATGCACTGATCGCTGCTCTCGCAGACGCACACGCCATCGGGGTTGCACGTGTCGAGCAGGCATGGCTGTCCGACGTCGCAGCGCTCGCGACAGTAGCCCTGTCCATCCGTGGTCTCAGCACCGCAGGCGAATCCCGTGCCGAGCGCGGCGCAGGGACCGTCGTCTTGGCAGGTCACGACACATTGGGGAACACCCTCGACGTCGTGGCATGTCGATCCGGGCGTGAGCGACTCGCACTGCTCGTCGGTCTCGCACGGTGCGGGAACGCAGAGTCCGCCCGCGCATCCGTAGTTTCCGGGGAAGTCGTTCGAGGGGCAGGGGTCGAGTCCAGCCGGACAGCAGTCCGCTGCAAAGTTGCACTCGCGGCGGCAGGTTGGGAACTCGGGCGCGTAGACCGGTCCGGGCTCACCCGTGGAGGATGAAGACGCCCCGCCGGTCGAGCCCGAGCTGGAACTCGAAGCCGCCATGGCACCGCTCGAGGATTCCGTCGCGGTGTCGTCGTCCGAGGACCCGCCGTCACACGCGACACAAACCAACAACAGGGCGCACCAGGCAGCTCGCATGTCGCCAGTCTACAGAAAGCCGCGCCCAATGGACTCGGGGGAGACAGGAAACTCAGGCTCGATACGCTTCATCTTGCTCGACCTTGCTGAGTACCCAGTCGAAGTCGCCGCCCCGCTGGACCTTGACGCGGCAGGTCTCGCAACGGCCGGCCATCTCGACCGCAAGTGGGGCCCCGCAGCTGGGACATTGGTCGTCGGAGTTGCCGCCATCTCGGCCGGTGGGGCGAATGAACGTCCAGTACTCACTGTAGGACCGGCGTCGGTTCCGGTACCCCGCGACCAGTGTGTCCGTGATCGCGTGCACCGTGATGTCGATTGCCGAGGCGTAGATGCGAACCACAACCACGTCGAAGAACGGGTCCGAGTCGACCCGAGCGATCTCCACGCGTTCGAGTTTCGCCTCGCGCATCTCGTTGCGGAGGTCCTGATCTGAGTACGCGCGGATCCAGTAGCGCCATGACAACCAGAGTCTGTCGGTGAGGAAGCCACGCGCGTCATCCCACTGCAAAGAACTCCAGGCGTCGTTGAGCCCATGGTAGGCCGCCTCGACGCGGGCGTTGAAGACCTTCGCGCTGCCTCCGTGGTGCTTCTTGAGCAGGTGTTCGAACTTGCTTTGTGTGCCCGCGGGGAAGGTGGTCGCGGGACCGTCCACCTCTTGGACGTATTCCGAGAGCGTGGGGGCCCGGCTCTTCTCCTCGACCAAGTGGATGCTGGAGCATCGCCAAGCGTAGCGGCCTCCCCAGTTCGTCTCGCCACAGTGCGTGCACTTGTCGTCTTCGTCGTTGGAAACAGGAGCTCCACAACTCGGACAGTTGAACGCCAGCGTCTTGGCTGGAGAGGGGCTCTGGGCCTCGGTCGCGCGGGTGAACGTCCAGCGCTCGCGAACGTAGAACCCCACGCGTTTGTCCGGTCCATCCCGCCCGATCGTCTCGGTGTAGTTGGCCTCATAGTCGACGTAGATGTGGTCGGTCGAGCCTTTGAGAGCGTAGTGGTCGATCGACATGCCGCCGATGACCACACCTTCGACCGATTGCGTGGCCCGCCCGCCTCGGCGGCTCAGCGCCTCTTGAATCTTGGGCGTGAGGTATGGGCTCAAGCGAGCGAGTGAGTCTGCATCGGATCGTGCCGCATGAACTCGGGAGTAGAGTTCGAACAAGAAATCTTCGAGCAGCACTGGTGAGAAGTTCGGGTCCCGTTTGGCGATGTCGTGAAGCTTCGGGCGCTTGGTGGTGGGTTTGACCTCCCACGGCTGCTCCTTCTTCTCGAGAGCCGCACGAACGACGGGCGCGAAGATGAAGATCGGCCCGGCAATGAAGATGAACAGGAGGTCGCCGCCCGAGTCGCCCGACCCCGATGAGGAGCTGTCTCTTATACACATCTGACGCTGCCGACGA
>CAJXVA010000636.1 GCA_913061055.1 uncultured Pseudomonadota bacterium | reverse complement strand
CTATCGGGCTGGGGGCCAGTGCCGCGAGTGCGGGCGCCACGGGAGGGGCTGCTTGTGGAGCAGGGGCGATGGGAGGCGCCGTCCCTCCGCTTTGGTACGGGGCCGCGGGAGCCGGAAGGGCCTGCGGCTTCTTGCCGTTCCAGCTCCCGAACACGGGCAGCCGCCCCGCTTCGTTGAGGATCTTTGCGTGTGGCAGGACTTTGGTGCCGTGCATGAACACCCCCAGCCCCCAGAAGATGAGCAGGGGTGCGGGGAAGCCAGCGACGATGTTGACCCCGAGGAAGACGAGGGCGTGGACCATCCAGCTCCGCACCGTCTTCTGGCGCGCGTGGTCCAGCGGGTCGCCTTCAAACGCGACCTCTTGGGAGTACAGATGCAGCTGGCCTAAGGGGCGCCAGTTCGGGTCATCCGCGCGCCGGGCCAGCTCCAGGCCGGTGAACTTGCCGCGCCGCAGCTTGCTTCGGAGCTGCGCCTCGGACATCTGGCGGACGCGGCCGTCGGATGTCTGGACGAAGTACTCCCACATCGGTTCGTGATGGTACGGCAAACCCCGCCGGGTTTCATCCGGGGCGGGCTTCGATCCACAGGTGCTGCGCGTGGGCCAGCACAGTGCCATCTGCAGTCGCAATTGCGGCCCCAGCGTAGTGCTTGCGCCCCTCGATGGTGCGGCCCCACCCGTAGACGATCAGCGGCTCGTTGCCCGGCACGGGCCGCTCGAGCTTCGCGCTCATCTCGGCGAGGAGGAACAGCTTGTCGTAGGGGACCTTCAACCCGAAGAAGCTGGGGCAGTCGAGTGCCGCCCAGACAAACACCGGGTCGACCGTGCCGTCGGCCGCGAGGAACCCGGGCCCGGGTGACCAGGTGCACGCCGCCATGGGTCGGTCTTCGAGGGGTCCGGCGAACAGTCGGAGTCCGTCACCAGCTTCCCGCTCGGGGCCGCAGACGAAACATCGCGGGAAGACATGGGCGTGAAAACCGGTGTACCGCTCCTGTGCTGCCTGGGCTTCTTCGAGCGTAGGAGGGGTCGGAACCGCTTCCCACGTCGCCCGGGACGCGAGGCCCTGAGCGACGAACGTGTCCCCGTCGTGGAGTTCGACGCCGTCGTCGGTCCGGACGACCGTCAGGGGGGTGTCCAGGGGCGGCTTGGCGCGGAGTCGGACCGTGGCATCGCCGGACATCAAGCCCGCGACGAGTCCGCAGGCGTACCCACCATTGGCAGATCCGTCGGGTCCGTTGAAGCGGCTATCGATCGTGACGCTGTCCATGCCCGGCGCAGGGTAGCAAGCCCCGGCCGAGGAAACGCCGCGGGCGGGCTCACGGACATTACTCTGGCGAGTCGACGAGGCCTGGGTGGTCGCTGGGCCGGGGCGCGGACGCATCCCAGTGAAACCGCCGGTCCTTCTCCGAGATCTTGCGGTCGTTGATGCTCGCCTCGCGTCGTCGCATCAGGCCTTCGAGATCGAATTCCCACAGCTCATTGCCATAGGCCCGAAACCACTGCCCTTGAGCGTTGCGCCATTCGTACTGGAACCGCACCGCGATGCGGTTGTCGCCGAACGCCCACAGTTCCTTGACGAGCCGGTACTCGAGTTCCTGGTCCCACTTCCCCTCGAGAAAGGCTCGAGTATTGTCGCGGCCTTGGAAGATCTGCGCCCGATTCCGCCAGTGACTGTCGGGGGAGTAGGCCATCGAGACGCGTTGGGCATCGCGGCTGTTCCACGCGTCTTCGGCGGCGCGGACCTTCGCAACGGCGGTCTCGTGGGTGAACGGTGGGACAAGCTTGGGCACAGGCATCACGCTTTGGTGCTGGTCCGAACGGACGCGAGCGGTTCGCTGTTACGCGGGGCTGTAGCACCGGCTCCGAGGGTCATGAATTGCGGATGCGCCGCTCGAACCAGAACGTTCCGAACGGGATCAAGCTCGCCAAGAAGCCGACCAGCTGTCGCGTTGCACTCCACCCACGGATACGTGCCGTCACGACGAGGGAGACGACAAAGATGAGCTGGAAAACCCCGTGGGCCCAGCCGAACCAGCCCTGGCCGCCATCGAGGATGATGCCCGCGCCGTGCTTCAGAGGCATGTAGACGCCGAACAGCATCAGCAGCGACACCCCCTCGGCGCGGGCCAACCACGAGAACCACCGCACGGTGTCGTCGGAGGCCTCGGTGTCGGACGCATCGACGCTCGACCGTCTCGCCGCGAGGATCGCCGCGGGCGTGGCGAACGTGGCGGGGAGGAGGAGCCCCAGGATCCACGCGTGCTCCAAGTTGCGCGCGCTCATCCATCCGAACGCACCGAGTAGCCCGGCGAGCGCGATGGCAGCTGAGATCGGGCGGACTCGGGGTGCCGTGCCCGTCCAGCACGCCGCGCCGTAGCCGACCAGACCCGCGAACAGTGACCGAGAGATCCACGGGTCGCCGATCGAGGCGCCAACCTTCTTGGTCAGGGCATAGCCGAACATGAGCACCCCAATGATCGAGAGCGTGCCGAGCTGGAGGCTCGCACGGCGCCGTGCCTCAGGCGTGCCCCCAAACACCCCGCCGAGTACAGCCGCGGTCAGCAGCGCGACGCTGACGAACTTGCAGAAGCGAAGCACGGCCCACGCGGTCATGGGCGGAGACTTACCAGGCTCGGGCCACGGCGCAAGATCACATCAGGATGCCGTGCTCGTTCACGCCGATCATGTCGGGTTGCTCATCCTTGGGCGTGCCCAGGCGGTCTTCGAGGTTGACCTCGATCATCCGGCTGATCGAGGTCAACGGAAGACCGTTGTAGAACATCGTGAACGGATCCTCGAGGACCCGGCCGGCCTCGCTGATCAGGCCGAACGCCAAGCACACGATCAGGCTGATCGGGATGGCGAACCAGCTGATCGTGGCCACCACGCTCAGCGGGAACAGGATCCCGAACGTGAGGATCAGGCGCTCGGCGATGAAACCGTAGCCGCGCGGCATGGGCGTCTTCTTGATCCGCTCACAGCCGCCCTGGATATCGAGTAGATGCTTCAAGCTTTCGTCCAGGTCCGAGAGGCGAAACGCGTCCAGGGTGCCGGCATCGTGCAACGCGACCAACTCGTCTAGCTGCTTGGCGAGCAGCGCGTGGGTCAGGTTGCTTTCGTGTCGCCAAACATCGACATCGCCCGGCAGCATGCGGAGGAAGTCCTCGTCCTCGAAGGGGTCCTGGAGCCGCAGCAGGGATCGCAGCGCGTGTACGTACGCCGCGTGTCGGCGGACGAGGGCTTGCTGGACCTCGGTGGGCTTGCGGTCCTCTTTGGGCAGGTACGACAGAATCTGAGAGCTGAAGTGCCGCGAGGTGTTGATCATCCGCCCCCACAGCTTGCGCCCCTCCCACCAGCGGTCGTACGCCGAGTTGGTCCGGAAACTGACGAAGATACCCAACGCCCCCCCGATGACCGCGACCGGGACCGTCGGGAGCTGCAGCCAACTGAACCCCACGACGTCGTGCAGCACGACGACGAGCGTTGCCGCGCAGACGAACCACAGCGAGTTTTTCCACTGCCACTGGAAGAGGCGGAGGACCGAGCCTCCATTGCTCACCATCATGGCGCGAACCTACACCGGGCCCGGGTCGATCCGACAGGGTAGGGAGAGACCCGAACCCAAGAACCCTGCGAGCACTCGCGAGCTGGGTCGTGTGAGGGCCGTTTGGGGCCCGAAACTGGACCGGCGGAGAAAAATCCAATTGAAACGTACCCCAAGCCGTCGTGTCCGGGGTGAATCAAAGACTCTCACTCATTGGGGTTGGGACCATGGCTCTCGCGGGCTGTGCCGACGGCAGTACGGGCGGCGGGACAACGTTCAGTCAGATGGACCCCGACACGATGCAGACGAGCACGATGTCGATGGCAACGGTTCCCACTGGCGGCGACATGAGCCGGGGCGACAATGACAGCCGAGACTCGAATCCGAATGTGACGGAACCCGATGGCACCGTTCCCGACGCGGGCATGCCCGATGTCCCGATGGGGCAACCCGATGTTGGCGGCTCCCCGAGCTGTGAGGGGGGCGATGCTTGCTACCTGGATCCCCCGGACGACTGTGGGGGCGATTCGTCGGGGCGCACGGTCGGTTGTGAGGCGGCCCTGCACCTGGACATTCTTGAGACGACGGTCGTCTGCGGTCCAGAGCTGCGTGTTGATGTGCTCGTGGCCGGAAAGATCCCCGCGACGACCATCGAGGACGATGAGGTGTCCCTGCTGTTCGACGGACCCGAGTCCACGATGCTGTTGTGTCGCGTCAACAACGATGCCGAACCGTGGAGCTGCACGCTCAACGGATCTCCGGTCGATCCTGGCACCCAGCTGACCTCGTCGGGCAATACGTTCTCCTTCACCGTGGCAGAGGCGGACCTCGCCGCGTTGGAGATCGAGACCATCACCGTGCTCACCTACGCGTACGACAGCGGAGACTATCTCGAGGACGATACCGACGCGTACTCCCATCCCTGCTAGCAGCGCATGGTGGGGTCCGACCGCAGCGGTTCATTCGTCCTCCCCGAGGTAGTCGCGGACCGAGAGGCTCCAGCGCTCGAGGTTGTCGAGCGTCGATTGGAAAGCGTCCGGGGACTCCGCGAGGCGTTCGATGGCGGCGATGAGCCTGGTCTTGGCTGTGCGCAGCCGAGTCCGCGCCGTCCCTTCCGGGACATTCAGCAGCTGAGCGACCTCGCGGCCCTTGAGTCCCTCCCAGTACACCAGCTCGAGCAGCACCTGGTCATCGATGGGGATGCGGCGGAGTCCACCGAGCAACAGGTGCTGGTCCTGCTTTTCTCGCAGTTGCTGGGTGGGGCTCGCACCGAGGTCAACGATGGAGGAGGACGCCGCATCGATGTGGCGGCGCTGACTCGACCGGTAGTGATCGATCACGGTGTTGCGGGCGATCGCAAACAGGTACGCCCGGAAGTTCTCCGCTGGCCCGCCACTCTCGCGGGACTCGACGCACTTGGTGAACACCTCTTGCACGAGGTCTTCCAGGTCTCCATCGACCTTGTTGCGGAAGAAACGATAGATCGACGTGAAGTGCCGCTGCACCAGCTCGTTGCCCGCGGCAGCGTCTCCGGCTCGCCATGCTGCCAGCAGCTCGCCATCCTCGACCACGACAGCAGCGTGACACAACGACCGCGGTATCCCAAGCGTGAGGCCGGTGGGCTGTGAGTGGCCGGTGGTACATTCCTTTCGTGGAGGACCGGTTGCCGGTGCTGGACGATGTGGACTGCCGGCGGACGCTGGCGATCGTGCAGGCCCGAATGTTTGGCGAGCAGAACCCGCTGCCGACGTTCGACCGCTTCGTCGTCCTGCGCCGGGCGGGGGAAGGGGCGATGGGCCGGGGCTACGTGGCACACGACCC
>CAJXVA010000635.1 GCA_913061055.1 uncultured Pseudomonadota bacterium | reverse complement strand
TCGTCGGCAGCGTCAGATGTGTATAAGAGACAGACCTCCTCGTCGTCGCGGACGTCCTTGAGCGAGCGCCCTTCGACGAGCTCCATCGCCAGATAGACCAGCCCATCGACCTCGCCGGCACCGTAGATCGGCACGATGTTGGGATGGGAGAGCTTGGCCAACGCCTTGGCCTCCCGGAGCATGCGCTCCTTGGCGCGAGCGTCCGTTCGATCGGCGCGCAGCAGCTTCACCGCAACTTCGCGCTCGAGCACCTCATCCCGGGCGGAAAACACCACCCCCATCCCGCCTTCACCGAGCTTCTCGCCCATGCGGTAGTGGGCGATCCGCTCCGGGACCGGGATCTCCGGGCCACCCGCGTCTCCCATCCACGCCGGCAGCGTCGGAGACTCTCCGTCGACTCCGCTGCCGCCTGAGGATGACTCGCCCCCCACCGGCTGCATGATAGCGTCTAGAGCCGTGGATTCGGACCTGCAGCTGCTCTTCGCCTGGCGCGAGGGTGACCGAGACGCCGGGGACCGCCTGCTCCGCAAGCATGTGGCGAGCCTGCGCCGGTTCTTCCACAACAAGGTGGACCGCGAGGTCGACGACCTCATCCAGCGCACGTTCCTCGCGTGCACCAAGGCCAAAGACACCTTCGAGGGCCGCGCCAGCTTTCGTACGCTGTTGTTCGTACTGGCCCGCCGGCAGCTGATTCGGTTCTACGAACGCGCCGCTCGCCACAACCCCGAGGACATCGAGTCGCTCTCGGTGGAGGACCTGGGCACCTCACCCAGCCAGCTCGTGGCACGGCACAAGGAGCACACGCTGTTGCTTGCCGCGCTCCGGCGGATCCCACTCGAGCTTCAGATGACCGTCGAGCTCCACTACTGGGAGGACCTCACCACGTCCGAACTCTCCGAGGTCATGGACATCCCCCAGGGCACCGTGAAGAGTCGCCTGCGAAGAGCTCGCGAAGCGCTCGGTCGAGAACTCGGCACCTTCGAGCGCGACGGCGTCCCCACCCAGAGCACCGAACAGGACCTCGAGTCCTGGGCACGAGCCCTGCGGGAAACCGCCACGCAGCCGCCCAAGTAGCGACGTCCGTGCCGGGTTTCGGAGAGAGGTTCGCAGCAAGAGAGCGGAGCATCCCGAAGGGATGCGCAGCGCCAAGGATAGAAAGGACCGAACGTACGAGTCTCCGACCGAGGGTTTCGGAGGCCCCCACCCCAAAGGGGGGGCCGTAGAAACCCGGCGCGGACCTCAAGCGTGAGGCTCCTAGTCGAGTTCCAGGGAAGCCTCGAGTGTCTCGTCGACGAGCGCTGGATCCACCTTGAGCTGCTTGGCGATGTCGACCATCACGGCGCGCTCTTTCGCGTCGGCGTGACCGTCGGCGATGGCGATGACGCACAGGTCCCGGATCAGCTGAGCCCGGCGCATGACGGGGGCCTCCGTGTTTGCGGCACTGATGCGCGAAGGAAGGTCCTCTCGCAGCGCGTCCACGCTGAGTTTGCCGGTGACGGTGCCTTCACCGAGAAACCCATCCAGCGCGTCGATCTCTTCCTCCGAGATGTCGTTCGTGGCTGCAGCGACCATCATGCCGCCCGCCAGCAGTACGCGGCGGAGCGCCTGCCCTTGGTCGGTCTTTGCCTTGAGGTAGCCGGGCTCCATGATGCCCATGACGGAACCGACCTCCATCTCCACCTGGTCCAAGGAGGTGCCGCCCTTGGTCATCACCTGGGAGCCAGCGAAGAGCTGCGCGGCCTTGAGCCTCAGCGGGCTGAAGGGGTGGGTTGAAAACCACTCGCCGCGGTCGCCGTCGTTGCCGGTCGCAATGCCGTCGGCGCGAATCTCCTCCATCTGCGCGAGCAGGGCGTCCACCGCGAGGTTGGTCTTGGTACCGCGCAGACCCGAGGCGAGCTTGAACAGGCCTCGGCCCACCGCATCGATCGAGCCGGCGCAATACAGGCCCGCACGATCCGCCGAGACCTCGGCAAAGCGCGACCACGAAAACAGCTGCAGCGCGGTCGCGTGGCGAACCTTGGCGCCCTTGAGAACCGCGCGGACCGGCAGGCCGTGGTGGCCGAACTTGTGGTGACCCAACTCGTGGCCGACGACGTAGGTCAGCTCGCCTTCATCGAACATCTCCAGCAGCTGCGAGCTGAACAGCAGGAAGACGCGGCCGTCCTCGGGCTTGACGACCGCGGCGTTGGCCTGGGAGTCCGGGTAGACGTACGGCTCGAACTTGGAGTCGAGCTCGAGCTTCTCCTTGCAGGCGTCGATCATCTTGTGCAGCTCGGGCGCCAGCGTGGGCGTGAGCCGGACCGACGTGGAGAGCAGCTGCCTGCGGACCTTGACCTGCTCGCTGTCTTCGAGCGCAGCCTCAGCGGCTCGCCGCACATCGGCGTTGTTCATCAACGATGTGTAGAGATGGGCGTCGGCTTGGGCACGAAGAGGCGACTGAGTCACCGCCGGAGCATACCCGCCTATCCGCGCCCTGGAGTGGGGCAGATCTCCGCGTCAGAACGTCTCTTGCGTGACCCCACCACCGCCACCGCCACCACCGCCGCCCTTGACGTCGGCGCCCCACGGGGCCGGTACGTCCAGGCGGAGGTGATTGGGATCGGAAGGATCGTCGACTGCCGGGATGTCGCGCTTGGGGCCGCTGGGCACGTCGAGCTTCGGTTGGGGCTCAGCGGGCTCAGCATCGGTATCTGCCCCCGCCTCCGTGTTCGGATCCGCATCGCCCGAGCTCGACGACGAAGCCCGCACGCCGTAGTAGGCACCGGCTCCCGCCCCAGCACCGACGGCAAGGGCTGCCGTGAGACCCAGGAACTTTCCGACGTTGAAGCCAGACCCACTCATGCGGGCGAACGTAGCAGAACCAAGCAGGCGCGGTATGTTCAGCGCGTTGCGGGTCGCGCTGACCATCGCTGGAGCCTTCTGGACCTTCGCTGCCGCGGCGAGTCCCGCTGTGCAATGGGAAGCGCCGGCCCCCTGCCCCAGCGCAGCGCAGGGGCTCACGATGATCGAGGCGAACCTCGGCGCACGTCTGAACGCGATCGAGACCGACGCGGACTTCACGGTCACGCTCTCCCCGGCGGATCAGGGCTGGTCTGCCACGATCGACATGCGGTCGAGTACCGCCAGCTCGACGCGCACGCTCCCCGCGGTCGACAGCTGCCAGGAAGCGAGCGACGCCGCCGCGCTGGTGGTCGCCATTGCGCTCGATCCGAATACGGACGCGACGTCTGGGAACTTGGTCCCCGAACCGGAGATTGTTCCTGAGCCTGAGCCTGAGCCTGAGCCTGCGCCAGAGCCAGAGCCAGAGCCAGAGCCAGAGCCAGAGCCAGAGCCGGCCCCCGGACCCGAGCCCGAGCCCGAGGCATCGACCGCCCCTGAACCGGTCGACCCACCGCTCGTGATCGGCGGCCACCTCGGCGTCGCCGGTGGCATCCGCTACGGCTCCTTGGATCGAGCGGTCGGTACCCTGAGCCTGCGCGGCGGATTGCTCCTTCCCCGCGTGCGCGTCTCGCTCGAGGTCGTCACGGCCCCACGACGCGTGGTCGCAATCGACGATGCGACCCAGGTCCGATTCACCCAGTGGGGCGTCGCCGCAGGCGGCTGCTGGCGCGTGCCACTCGCTGCGACCGTCGCCCTCGAGCCGTGCGGTTCGCTGGAGATCGGGCAGATGCTGTCGACGACCGACGGACTCGACAACGCCCGCACCCGCGCGCCAACGTGGTTGGCCGTCCGCGTCGGGCCCCAGCTCACCTGGCGATTCTCCCGCCGCGCCGGTTTGTGGACAGGGGTCGAGGCCCTGGTCCCGCTATCCCGCCCCACCTACGAGGTTGGGGGCGTAGGAACGGTTGCCCGCACCCTTCCGGTCGGCGTCAGTGGCTTTGCAGGGGTCGAAATCCGCCTTCGCGACCCCCTTTGAGCGTGCTTTGAAGAAAAGTCCTCGATTGGGCGAAGATTGGGTGATGGATTCGTCGGCGGCGCGGAACGGACAGGGCGTGGAAGCCCTCGCCGCTGCGGTCGGACCGACCGCCCCGCCCATCTCCGAGCCCGACCGGGCACGAGGGCAGGCGAACGCCAAGCAGGCACTCGAGGAGGTCTACCGTCAGCATCAGCGGTTCGTGTGGCGCTCGCTGGCTCGGCTTGGCGTGGCAGACCCCACGTTGTCCGACGCGACGCACGATGTGTTCATGGTCGTCGCGCGACGGCTCCCGGAGTTTGAGGCCCGGGCTTCGATCAAGACCTGGCTGTTCGCGATCTGCTTGCGGATCGCCCGCTCCAAGCGCCGCGACTACGCGCGAGAACAGAAGAGACGGGAGCAATATGGGCTGACCCGCGTCGGCACCCAAGCCGATCCGCACGGCCAGGCCGACGCGGCCCGTACGCTTCGCGACCTGCTGCAGCAACTCGGTGAGGACAAGCGCGCGGTGTTCATCATGGCCGAGCTCGAGGAGATGACCGCCCCCGAGATCGCATCGGTCCTCGGCATCAAGCCGGCGACGGTCTACTCGCGTCTCCGCCTGGCCCGAGCCGAGCTCGACCGCGCGGTGCAACGACAGCACGCACGGGAGCGGCGAGAGAAGGGAGACGCTCGATGAACCTCGACGACATGATCGCGGCCGAACGATCGGCTCCAGCTGAAGCGACGAAGGCCCAAGCCGCCCAGGTGTGGCAGTCGATCGAGCACAGCTTCATCGCAGTGGCACCCGTCGTGGGTGCTCCGGCGGCCGCGGCCAAGGCCTCCACGCTCGGGAAGCTTGGACTGGGCAAGCTCTCCGCCGTGGTGTCGACGACCGCTGGCAAGGTCTTGCTCGCAACCACGCTGGTCACCGGAGGCGCGGTGGGGGTCAGCCGCTTGGACACGGGGGAGCGCGACACAACCACGGCCGCGCGCGCTTCGGCCGGCGCCGAGGCCCCGCGCGTCGCCGCCGCGACGCCAGTGCTCCCCAAATCCGACACGCTTCCGAGTGCCCCCGTCATCGAGGATGCACCGGAGCAACCGCTGATACAGCCCCCCGCGGAGCCACTGCCCGCAGTACCGGCCGAGCCGAAGAAGCCGGCGACGAGCCCGTCCCAGCCCCAGGTCAAGCCGGCGAAGGCTCGCCCTGCTGCGAAACCAAAAACTTCGGTTCAGGCGGAGCTCGCGTTGATCCGGAAAACGCAGTCGGCGATCCGAAGCGGGTCCCACGGACGCGCACTCACCCTGGCGCGGCAGCACGCGGCGACCTATCCCGACGGCGCATTCGTCGAGGACCGAGAAGCGTTGCGAGCCCTCGCGCTGTGCAAGTCGGGCAACGCAAAGGGTTCCGGCGCCGCGTCCAAGTTCCACGACTGTCTCTTATACACATCTCCGAGCCCACGAGACCTCTCTACA
>CAJXVA010000634.1 GCA_913061055.1 uncultured Pseudomonadota bacterium | reverse complement strand
CTCGTCGGCAGCGTCAGATGTGTATAAGAGACAGGTACAGCTGATCAAGGAGCGGATCACCGGCCAACCAGACGCAACCCTCTTCCTGACCAGCCGGCTCCCACTGGCCACGCTTCGCGAGCGCTCGCTCGACCACGAGCAACTGTTCGGCCGGATGACCGAGGCGGTCCTCGACGTGCCTTCGCTCGCGGACCGTCCCGAAGACATCGCGGGCATCGCTCGGGCCGCGCTCGACGACGCCTGCAGCCGCTACGGCCTCGCCACTCGCGCACTGTCCCCCGGGGCGCTCGCCGAACTCGAGCAACAGGCCTGGCCCGGCAGCGCCAGGCAGCTACGAGCGCTGCTCGACCAGTCCGCGCTCCGAGCCAAAGGTCGCTGGGTCGGACCCGCCGACTTGGGCATCGCGACGTCCGAGCCTCAGAGCAGCGGCGTGCTTCATGTCCGGCTCCCTGGGGCGTCGCTTCGCGAGATCGAGGTCAAGGCGATCACGTTGGCACTCGAGCTCGCCGATGGCCGGATCGTCCGAGCCGCAGAACTCTTGGGCATCACGCGGCACGCGCTCCGCCGCAAGATCGACAAGTTCGGCGTCGCTGCCCGCCCGGGCGTGGTGCAGGACCCCGACGCCAGCATTTAGCGCCCAAGCTGCAGCCCTGGCCAGACGCTCCGCACCTTGACCAAGCCCGCCACGGGCCCCACCCTCGCGGCGTGTCGCTGACGTTTCGCAAAGTGGAAGGCCTCGGCAACGACTTCCTGCTGATCGACCGGACCGCGCTCCCGTGGGACGCGCTCGAGGCGGAGGTCGCAGCGCTGCAGCCGCTCGCCCCGGCGTTGTGCAACCGGCGGACCGGTGTCGGCGGCGATGGGCTGCTCATCGTGGGTTCAGGACCCGACGGCACCGACGGCTCGATGCTGGTCATCAACCACGACGGCTCGCGACCGGAGATGTGTGGCAATGGGCTTCGCTGCGTCGCCCAGCACCTGGCCGAGCTCCGCGGCCGCACGACCCTGGTCGTGCAAACCGACGCGGGGCCCAAGACCTGCGAAGTCACCGGCGAGGGCCGGGAGGTCGAGGTTGGCGTGGATATGGGACCGGGCGAGGACCTGGGCACTCGAACCGTGGCCGGCGGCCGGGCCTACCAGGCGGTCTCGATGGGCAACCCTCACGCGATCGCGTTCGTGGAGGAAGACCCTCAGACGGTGTGCCGCACCGAAGGACCCGCGGCCGAGACCGACGCCGTCTTTCCGGATCGAACCAACGTCGAGTTCGCGTTGATGGCCAAGGACGGGATGACGCTGTGGGTGTGGGAGCGCGGTTGCGGCATCACGCAGGCCTGCGGAACCGGAGCCTGCGCGGCCGCTCCAAACAGCAGCGCATGCGGCCGCCACGAGCCCGGACAACCGTTGGCGGTCGACCTCCCGGGCGGACGGCTGTGGATCACCGTGCCGCAGGACAAGACAGCGGGCGTCCACATGCGCGGGCCCGCTCGGGTGGCGTTCGACGGATCCGTCGACACCGCAGGCTGACCCCCCATCCCGCAAGACGAAGAACGCCGCCGACGGGAACCCCCGTGGCGGCGCGTTCGAGATTGAGCGCGGGTGTTAGCAGCTGCAGGAGCCCTGCACTTCAGCCTCTTCGACGCAGAGGTCGTCCCACTCGGTCTCGCAGCAGAACGGGTCCTCGGCGCAAACGTCCGTGGCACAGTCGCCACAGCTGTCGTTGAGCGCCTCGCCGACAACACACTCGTCGTGGCAATCGACGCAGTACAGGTCCACTTCGCCGACGCAGACGTCGTCCCACTCGGTCTCGCAGCAGTAGCTGTCGACCGCACACACCGCTTCGGCACACGCACCGCACATCGGATCCAACGGCGAGCCTTCCTCGTCGACCTCATGCTCGCACATGCCACTGCCACCGCCGCCGCCCAAGGAGCAGTCGCTGAGCAAGTTCGGGCACGGCACGCAGGCGCCGTATCCGGCCGCGACCGGCTGACAGAACATGTGAATCACGTGCTCGGTCGGGCCGAACAGTTGGTCGAGCAGGAGCGCGGTTGCGACGGCCCCGAGCGGACCGAACGCATCCCCGGCCACATCGTCGATGTCCAGGTCCTGGCAGTCGTTGTCCTCTTCGCACGGAACGCAGATTCCGCAGCTGATGTTGACGTCGTCGGTCCCAACCGTGATCTCGGCACACCGAGCCATCGGGTACTCGACGATGGCGTCGTCGATCTCGTTGAAGCCGGTGAGGTCGCGGAGCAACTCGCCGACGTTGTACATGATGCCGATACCGTCGCAGTCGCCGTCGTTCGAGCAGGCGTTGGTGACCTGCGAGAACGGCTCTGGCAGCACCACGACGCCATCTCCGAGATCGGAGCAGCCCGACGCGGTCGGTCCACACTCTCCGCGGTCGTCATTGATCGGCACGATGCAGGTCGTGTTGTCGCCCTCGCAGCCCGAGCAGTCCTCGTCGACCTCGCAGGATCCGGGGCTCTGCCCTGGAATCCCGCACTGCGGAACGCAGACGCCCTGGTCCGTGCACAGCAGGCCATCGGGGCACGCGATCGGGATGGAGCTGGTGTTGGAACACTCGGCGCACTGGTGGTTGTGGCACGCGTTCAGCGGGGTCGCGTCTTCGCCGGTCGTCGTGCACTCGCCGCACTCGTCGTTGCTGCTGCATTCGGAGGGGCACTTGGCGACGCACTCATTGCCAATGCAGATCTCGGTCGACTGGCAGGCGTCCATCGCATCGCCGCGACACTGAACACAGCTGCCGGCGGAGCAGATCTGATGGTCGGGGTCGCACGCGGCACAGTCCGGGTCGTCGTTGCACGTGATGGTGGGCTCGCCCTCGCCATCGACGTCGCAGGTCAGCCCCTCGGGGACACAGTCGCCGAACGCCGTGCAGGTTTCGCCGTCCTCGCAACCGGATCCCGTGTCGGGGTTGCAGGCGACGCAGCGCCGGTCGGGCACGTAGCAGGTGGTCTTGCCGTCCGAACAGCCGCCGCACTCGAGGTCGGTCTCGCAGTTTTGCGCCAAGCAGATGTCCGAGGCGCTGTCGCTCTCGCCCTCGGTGTCGCTCTCGCTGCCCCCTTCGGTATCGAAGGTCTCGCCCTCGGTCACCGTCGCGGCGCTGTCCGTCGCGCCGAGCGTGTTCCCCCCGGGGCGAGAGCCGCCGTCATCGGGACACCCGGCGATGCCGAGCAGGAGAGCTACCAGCGGCAGCGCGCGAAAGTTCAAGGGTCCGATCGTCATGACGCTATCCCACGGGGGTCCCGTGATGCCTCAGTGTACCTGGGTGCCGGAAACGAACAAAGGGAGCACCGACCGCGGTCGATACTCCCTGTGTTGATTGCGCCCGGATTTCCGAGCGCGTCCGCGTCAGCGACGCGGAACTAGCCCTGACAGCCTTCGATTTCGCCGTCATCACCACCGCGTGCCAAGCACGCAGCGGCTGCGCGCTCGACGATCTCGAGCGTCGGGAGGTGACAGGTGCCGTCTCGGTCGGTCTGGCTGATCCACTTGATGAGGCCGGTGCGCCATGCCCAGAGCACTGCACCGCGAGCGCTGCTGCCGCTCTCGGAGAAGTCGTCGTTCCAGTTGAAGAAGCGTCCGCTCCAGTTGGTCTCGTCGCGAAGCGTGACCATCGACTCCGGAGGGTCGGCCATGATGGCTTCGAACCGGATGGCGCTGGCGCGCATGCACTTGCGGCCGGCCTCGGTGCCTTCGCCGTAGCTGTAGGTGGGGTTGTGACCGCCGGACCACTTCTGCCAGAACTCGGTGCCGCCGAGGCCAAAGCCGCTGTCGACGCTGGGGTAGCTGTACTCGATGGCGGGGCCACCGATGGTGACCGACTCCTGGTTCACGTCGCGAGCCTGCGCGTAGTCGTCGACCGGGACGTCGGGGTCGACCGGAGCTTCTTGGCCGCACTCAAAGCCGTCGCACTGGGCGTCGAACTTGTAGGCGAAGTCGCCGACCAGGGAGTTGCCCACGCCGGAGTTGATGACGAGTCCAAGCACCGAGAGGTTGGCCTGGGACGCGTCGAACGCGAGGACCGAGGTGGTCGAACCGCCGGAGGAGTCCGACCCCATCGTGATCGTGTTCTCCTCGACGTTGATGTTGACCGTCTGGAAGTAGCTGACTTCGACTTCGCCTGCGGACTGGTCGTCGCCGCCGTCCGGCTCGTCGCCGTCCTCGAAGGACCCTTCGCCCACAACCGTGACGATCTCGTAGTAGTCGCCCGCGTCGCGTACGAGGAAGAACCGCATGTCGGTGCCTTCGTCGCCGCTGATCGTGACCTGCAAGCTGTCCTGGAACGTGGGGAGCTCGATGAGCGGAGCCTGGACCGACATGCGCTCCTCGGTGATCTCCGTAACGGTGGTCTTACCCACTTGCGTCTCGGGACCGTATGCGACGATCTCGGTGGCCTGCGGTCCGACCTGGCGACCCGCGAGCGCGTCAGCCTTGCCCGAAGCGTCGGTGCTGTCGTTGAGTGCGACCGAACCGAGCTCGCCGTCGCCACCGGCTTCGGAGGAGTCGGAGTCACAAGCGAGAACGCTAAGGCTGAGGGCGACGAGGATTGCGGTGTTCTTCATGACAGTCTCGTAGGTCGGTGTAGGACGTGTGGGTATTTGTACGGGCGTCGTTCCCGCGCGTCAACCAGAGTTCGACGGAAAAGTCGAAAAATTTGCGTGTTCGAATTCGCGCGAACTGCCGAGGATGGTCAGAATGCGCAGAATCGGCGTCTGAGGTCGGGATCCGCTGGCTATTCGATCTCGGGGTCAGCGAAGGTCGCCGACAGGTACGCCATGAGATCGGTCAGCTGCTGGTCGGTCAGCTGCTCGCCCCACGCCGGCATGTCCGCCCGGCCCTCGACAATCGTGTAGAGCAGCTCCCACTGGGTCTTCGCGGCGAAGCGGGACTCGAGGTTGGGTCCGAAGCCGCCCTCCCCCTGGTCGCCGTGACAGTCGGTGCAGGTCTGGGTCTCGGTGGCTGCACGGAAGACCGCTTCGCCGGCCGCAACGTCGCCTTCACCGCGGACAATGCCATCGAGGCGTCCCCAGCGACCGTCGGTGACGTTCTCGAACTCGACCTCTTTGCGCATCAGCTCGGTGAGGTCATCCATCCGGCTGAAGGCCCAGGAGTAATCGGTGGCGAACGTGTCGCGGCGGCGGATCCGACCGTTGGCGGGGAAGCGGTTGGCCTCGGTGATCGCGGGGTCTTCCTCGGCGATGACGCCCTCGAGGTCGAAGTCAGAGCCATCGGGGAACTCGCGGGTGCCGGCGTGCTGGTGGCAGCCGATGCAGTTGGTGCGGGCGTTGCCAGCCCCGTGCTCGATGTACGGGCTGTCTCTTATACACATCTGACGCTGCCGACGA
>CAJXVA010000633.1 GCA_913061055.1 uncultured Pseudomonadota bacterium | reverse complement strand
ACGAGATGTAGAGAGGTCTCGTGGGCTCGGAGATGTGTATAAGAGACAGCTACAGCGCGTGTTCGACTTCGCTGAGGCCACCCACGTTCACCCGGAGCAGGGCGGTGCCCACCGGCGGTTCGAAGGTTAGCGTCTCGGCGGAGGTGAGCACCTCGCCCTGTTCGTCGAGGGCGGACCACTCGCGGGTGAGCTCGCCTTCTTCGGTGTCGTAGCCCGAAGCTTCGACCCAGTAGACCTCGCCGTCGGTGTCGATGGACAGCGTGAGGTCAGCGAGGGTGAACGCAGGGGGAGGGCCTCCGGGGGCGAGGGCCAAGTTTCCGTAGAAGAGCGGATCGACCGACACATTCCGCCAGTCGCAGTGGACGTGCCCGCTGTTGTACTTGGCGACGTAGCCGGCGCCCAGCGAGTTGCAGATGTTGTACAGGTTGTTCTGGCTCGTCGACTGCGGGAGAAGGTCGAAGGCGTCCCCGTACATATGGCGAGAGCGACTGGCCGCACCGGGCTGCTCCGCGTTGTACGGCGGCGAGCGAAAGCCAGACTTCATGACGAGCGCTCCGGCTTGGTCGCGAACCTGCTGCAACTTGTCGACGGCGTGCGGCTGCACGACTTGGTAGCGGCCTTTGTAGGGGACGCTGATCTCTGCGAGCTTCCAGTTCGGCGCGATCTTGGTCTCGAGGTCGACGGCCTCGACGTCGATGTAGCGGATCGGCTCCCGATAGTTGTTGTTGAGCGGGCTCGGGTACGAGTACGGATCGATCGAGACCACGGGAAGGCAGGTCGTCCCGTTGCGGTCCTCACCGAGAAAACACGCTTGGTCGCCGGGCGGTGGAGCGTCGTCCCCGGCGTCATCGTCCTCAGGATCGTCTTCGTCGCAGCTCGCGTGGACCGAGCACACGGCTTCGTAGTCGGGGCAGCAGTCGCCGCTGTCGAGGCATTCCGCGTCGCAAAAACATCCCGAGGGTGCCTCTCCTCCGCAGATGCCCTCGCACGACCCTGAGAACACCGCCTCGGAGGCGTCTCGACCTTGGGTCGCGTCTGCACACCCAAAGAGAAGTCCCGACATCAACCCTATCTGTACGGCTCGTAGCATCATTGTTGGCTCCGTCGCGTCCCCACCCGTGTCATGCAGGTGGAGTTCGGGGCGTCGCCGGTTCCCGAGTGCCCAGGAACCTGATGTGAGCTGCGGTTTGGCGGGAGGACGCTCCCTAGGAGGCGACGCCCTCGCCCAGCACTTCCAGGAACTCGGCGATCGACATCTCGCCGGGCTCTCGAAGCGCGTCGCGGACCGGCTCGTCCAGCTTCTCCCACGCTGACTTTCGGGAGCTCTCGGAGCTGGTCTCGGTCCGCCAGATCTTCTGGTTTTGCGAGTGCGGGGCCGCCATGGAGACCAGGAGTTTGCTGTCTGGCGCACCCGGGATCACCAGGACACGTTGCGAGGCGACATCCCAGAACGCCGAGACGGGTCCTTGGCTCTTGGGAAGCCGTGCCTCTGCTGCTGCCGTCCAGAACGACAACTCAACGTCACTTGTGACGGTCGCATCGATGGCGGTCGGTCGCCCGGGCCCGTCCCGTCTCGACTGCTCGCATGCTCGTTGGAGAACGTTGATTCCGTAGGCGCGTTCGGCTGGGTCGACGAAGATCCGGGAGAGGACTTGCTCGACCGAGACGGTTCTCAGGGCCTCCGCGCTGGCGGCTCGGCCCTCTTTGATCGTGCTGCCTCCGGGTTTCTGGACCCTGGACACAGCGGACTTCAGCGAGTCTCGCGAGGTCTCCAGAGCTGTCATCGCCAGCATGGAGAGCTGGGTGAGGGCGGGGCGAAACGCTTCGGCGAGAAGGGAGACCGCGGTCGTCTCGACGACGCCGTACTCGCAGTAGACCGCGAGCGGGAAATTGCGGCCGACCTTGTCACGGCTGCCCACGATGACGCCGATCAGCAGAGAGTGGGCGTCTTCGTCCCGGTAGCAGAAGCCCAGTGGCGTCGAGGACAGCTTGACGGCCGCGCGCGCGAGCTGGTCGTTCGCCATTTGCAGCCACCGCTCGAACGAGCGGTCGGTTGGCCCGCTCGAGCCGATCCTGATGAACTCGGCATAGGACGGGATCTTGCCGAAGACGCCGATTCCGATCGTCATCGGTCACCCCGGCGTTGCTCAGAACTGCTCCGCTGTTTCATCGCTTTCTCATTTCCGGGACACCGTGGGAATGGCGAACAGGCGGGCTTTCGCTCGACTGGAGTCAAACGGGGGGGGCAGGAAGATGGCGATCGTCTTCTCGCGCAGAATCTGTTCCCAGTACTCGTGCGAGGTATCGATCACGAAGTAGACCTCGTGGGGGCGGATCGGGACCTCGGGAGGCGGGCGGTGAGACGCCTTGATCGGGGCTCCAGGAATGGCGGAGCGCACGATCTTGGGGATCTGCTTCCAGGAGGCCACCTTGGACAGGTGGGGCACTCGGTTCGCAACGTCTTGCTGCGGGGCGTTGGCGTCGAGGGCCAAGACAAACACCGGGCAGTCCAGCAGTCGCTGGTCCTTGAGCATCGCGATCCACATGCCGTCGCGGCGCGCCTCGAGCGTGACCTCGAGGAAGTTTTCGGCCATCGCCAGCTCGAGCAGTGAGCGAAGTTTTCCGAACAGCTCCGAGAAGGTCTCCCGCAGGTCGCCGTGGCTGTACGTCGGGAGCTCTTCGGGGGCGATGTCCGCCGAGAAGGTTGTGAGGTGCCCGGCGAGCTGGCTCAGCGTCTTGTACAGCTCGAACGGGGTGGACTCGGGCGACTCGGAGAAGTGGCGGACGACCGGGATCTGAGCTGCGATGGCCGCGAGCTGCAGGGAGCGCGTGACGTCCTGCGCGGTGTACTCGACGCGGGACGAGTCGACCTGCCGCAGGGCGCCAGAGATGGCGCGACGCTTGGCGACCATCAGCTTGAGCAGCTCCGACGTCCAGGTCCGAAGCGGCTTGGCGCCGGAGAGCCGCTGGCACGTCGGGATGAAGTCGGTGGTGAGCTCGAACCCACCCGAGTCATCCCGCCGGAGCTCGGCGATCTTGATGACGTGGAAGTGGTCTCGGTTCTCGCTCCCAAACAGGATGACGAGCTTGGGTCGTGCGAACGAGACGCTGACCTCGGTCGCGGCGTCGACGAGGTCGAGGACATCCCGCGACCACATCTCGAAGCTTCGCGGTGTGGAGCCGGCATCAGCGGGCCCGTAGTTTTCGGAGCCCTCCTGTGCGTGCGGAACTCCGGCGAAGACCTCGAGCACGGCGGCGGTCGATTCGAACGCGGAACCGATCGGTCGCGTGCCGGGAAGTCCCGGATCGCCTTCGTCCAGGTCGACGGCGATGCCGCCAGGGAGCACCGCTTGAATCGACTTGATCCCGAACTCGCCGGTCTTGAGTGCGACCGGGTCCAGGTCCAACTTGGTCAGCCCCCACGCGTACGCGTTCGGCCACGTCGAGCGAGCCTCGACCAGCTCGTGGAAGTAGAGCTCTTGTTGCTGAAAGTGCTGCGGGCAGACCAGAAGCCCTTCGCCCCACACGACTCTATGCGCACGCCGTTTGGCCATCAGTTCTACTTCTCCCAGGAGCGGATGACGCGTTCACGCCGTAGCGCCCTGGACCCGCCCATCATAGGCATCCTAGAGGCGGGGAGAGAAGGCGAAATGATGCTTCGTGCGTCGTTTCGAACCGATGGAGGCCCCCGCTAGCGCCTGCACGGGCTTCCGCGAGCGATGATCGAGCTTGGAGGCCGGACCGCTCCGGTCCTGAAGATCGACATGAACTTGCTGCTGCCGCCAAGGCCGAAGAAGGGGGTGTTGACGCTGCGAGCCTCGAAAATGATCTCGAGCGTGCCCAGCTTCGCCCCGGAGAAGTCCCAGACGGCCTTGAATTTGCGGGTGCCTGGCTTTCCGCGGACGACCTTGCCCTGCTCGAGCAGCTGCATCAGGCCCCATTCGCCGCGGAACTCGAGGCTGTCCTTCGTACTGAAACCGAAGACCTCCAGCGTGGCGCCTGGCGATTTCTTGCCAGGCCATTGCATCTCGTGTGGGGTGAGCGGACCGGTTCGGTAGGTGACCTGTTCGCCGTCGATGGTGAACAGCGCCTTGGTGATCGCTGGCGACCCCTTGATGGTCACCTCGAACTCCACGAGGGGGTCGGCCGAGCCGCGTGGGAACATCGACTTGGAGATTTGCTCGCTGGCGTTGAGGAAGTTGACTGCGGTTTGGTGGAACGTGCTGCCCGAGGTGCCGCGGGGGCCGAGGACGAACTTCTTTCCGCGTCTTGGGATCGAGGGTTCGAGGACCTTGTCGTAGAACTCCCAAAGGGAGCCGGTCTTCGGGTGATAGAAGTCGGTCAGGTCATCGAGCGCGACCGGGTCTCCCTCCGCGTCGAACGGGTAACCCTGCGCAAGCGTGTCGCCGAACTCCGCGTGGACCTCGCTGCACCACTTGCTCATCACTTCGGTCGCCACCGCTTTCTTGGCGGTCGTTTTGGACAGCTCGATAGGCGGCAGAAGCAGTCGTTTCAGCGTTGGCGCCCACCGGTTGCTCGTCTCGGCGGACAGCTGTGAGTTGGTCTTCGACCGCGCGGTGTTGATCGCCTCGGTGGTGGCCTCTTTGGTACCGGACCCGGAGATCTCCGCTTCGATCGCGTCGCGGACGTAGCTGAGCTGCTCCTGGTACTCGTCCAGCGGCTTCACGGTGGGCGGAGGAGGGGGCGCACCATCGGCGGTCGGCGCGATGGGCTCTGCGACCCCGAAATCGGTCAGCGGCTTGAAGTGGAGGTGGACGATGTACTCGTCGACGACCTCGACGGCGTTCGGGTCCGCTGCTGCCTCGGTTGCGAGCGCGCTGTCGGCCGCAACGTTGAGAAGACTTGTGGTGACGCCAAACTTGCCCGCCCCCGTCTTCATCAATCCCTTCTGGCCCATGCGGGTGCCCAGCCGTTTCCCGGTGCTAGAGAGGGCGCTCTTGAGGGGGTCGTTGCCTCCGCCGGGAGCTCCGCCAGCCTCCAGCTCGGCGGGTTCGAACAACGTGGTGTGGTGGGCCACGAACTGGAAGAGCCGCGGGTACGGGTTCTTCCGGGTGAGGTCCTTGAGCAGCGCGAGGGTGTCTGTGTAGCCCTTGCCAGCGGGGGTCTGCACGTTGACGGCCTCGATGAAGGTTCGCCACTCGTCGATGTACAGCCGGTAGTAGGCCGTGCGAATCGCGATGATCTCCTGTTCCTCCAGCTCCTCGGCAACACCGGTTCCTTGAGCGAGGACCCACGTCGGGTCGAGAAAATCCTCGATCCCCTCCTCGAACAGCGGTTTGACTTGGGTCTTGAACCCTTTCTTCTGTCTCTTATACACATCTGACGCTGCCGACGAGCGATCTAGTGTAGATC
>CAJXVA010000632.1 GCA_913061055.1 uncultured Pseudomonadota bacterium | reverse complement strand
ATCTACACTAGATCGCTCGTCGGCAGCGTCAGATGTGTATAAGAGACAGTTCTCATACGCTGCAGCGGCGAGCATCGAAGCGACAGCATCCACGTCTGACTCGGCCCCAACCATTGCCGCCACGGATTCGAGGCTGACGGGCGGCCCCCGCGTCCCCGCGTTCTCGAGGAGGACGAGCGTATCGCCCGGGAGCAACTCGAAACGTGCACGGTCAGGCCCGGTGTCGTCTGTGCCGCTCAGACCGATCGTGCGGGTCAAGACACCCAAGGGCACAGAGGCGTTCCAGGGAGGACCGTGGCCCGCCTCTCGGAGCCGCTCAAGCAGCGTGTGTGGACGTGTCGATGCCCCCGCAGTGTCCCGGTGTACGAGCACCGCCTGGGCTCCACCAACCCAGGCAATCTCGACCCTCGGGCCAGCAGTCGCGGTCGCCAAAAGTGTGCCGTACGTGAAGCCGCCAGGGATGTCGGGATCGGGTGGGAGCAGCCCCGCCGAGGTGTCGCAGAACGATGCACTGGCGGCCGCGAACGCATGCCCGAGTCGAACGTCGAGCGCTCCGGTGCCGATGTCCCACGCCCGCTCGAACTCGTCGAGAAGCAGGCGGGATCCACACGGCCAGAACGTGGAGAAGCCTGAATCCCCAGCATTGGCCAGCAGGGCAAGCGTGAAACCGTCCCGCTGGCTCACGCGCACGAGGTCAGAAGTGGCATGTGCGACCTGCTCAAACCGCCACCGCAGGCAGACGGCGGTGTCTACGTCTGTGTGCACGCTCTGAGCCTAGCGCCACGTCCGAGGAAATCCACGGCCAAGAAACCAGCGCGCGGGTCGTGGTCGAGCGCGGTCGGCCCCAGGGAGGCGGCGCGGGCGAGTCAGGCGTCATCGACTTCGAGCTTCAGCCACGAGCGCCATTCGTCGAAGGACTCGAGCAACGTTCGGACACGCGAGAAAAGCTCCGCCCGCAGTTCTCCGTTCGCAGCCTCGACAAGCAACAACGGCGGCTCACAGAGCACAGGAGAGTTCAGGGAGTCCTCGCCCCTGGAAATCGCAGCCTCGCGTCGCTCGATGACTGACGTGAAGGTCCGCAGTGCGTCATCTCGGCGTCCGGCTCGGAGCAGACAGTACGCTTGCTGCTCGCGCAGCAGCTCGATTCTCCAGGCTGCGTGTCCCGCGAACCCGGCTGCGTCCACCCTTCCGTACGCCTGTGCCGCATCCTTCCAACGAGCCAGGTCGTGGAGACAATGCGCCCGGTAGAGGTTGCCCCACGCGTGTCTAGGCTCGAGTGCCACGGCATGCTCGAACGCGGCCAGTGCATCGGTCGTGCGACTGGGGCGGGCGAGATACAGGACGTGCCCAAGCGTGTATCGAAGATCCGGGTCCGCATCGTCGACTGCGCACGCGGTTTCGGCGGCTCCCAGGGCGATTCTCCACAGCCGCTCTTTGCCCGGGTCGTCGTCATCGGCCATCTCGGCCAGGCTCAACGAAGTGACTGCCATGGAGTTCGGGATCCATGGGTCTTCGGGGCTCAGGCGGGTCGCTTCTGTGTAGATGCGGGAGAACACCTGCCACTGCGCCAAACTCGTGTTTCCGATCACCAGGGCGTGGTCGTCCAAGTAGACCGCGAGGAGTCGAAGCCGTTCACCGGCATCGAGCCCGATGCCGGCGGACTCGCGGACAACCGAGCGCAGGTCGAGGGAGCCCAGCTGTTCTGCGCCCGCGGATGATGGGAGCCACCCGGAGAGCCATTGGGACATCTGCTCTCGCTCTGACCGGCTCTGGGCCACCGTCTTTGCGGGAGCGTGCCCATCCGACCGCCCACGTTGCTTGGCCCTGGACTTCGGGACCGGCACTCCTCGCAGAACTGCCGAGCGTGGCATTCGCGGAGCGTAGCAGCACGGAGGCAGTTGGGATGAATGCCTGTTGGTTCGCCGGTCTGGGTTGACGCGACTCCGGGCCCCGATGGGCGTCAAGGTATTCCGTGACTCGGACGAGCTGATAGCGCGGTGGGAGGCCCAAGACGTCGCGGTAGCGGGATGCCTACGATCTACACATTCTTGAGTGAGATTCGCCAACGACCAGGCATGTACGTCGGCGGCGATGAGCACGACCGGGGCGGACAACTCCGCCGCCTCCAGTTCCTTCTCTTCGGCTACGGTTCTGCTGTCGAGTTGCACGGAATCGACGAACCAGGACGAGGGTTCGTCGTGGCCTTCAACGACTACCTGCGAGAGCGATTTGGATGGTCGACCAGCCTGGGTCCGATGGTTGCGATCATCGACAACACTCCGACGTCCGCCGACGCTTGGTCACGTTTCTGGGAACTCATCGACCAATTTCAGTGCGACTCCTCGTCCGAAGGACGCTGACGGCGACCGGTCGCAGAAGCGCCTCTCAATCCCGGCGGAGATTCACACCCAGGCGCTCACCCCAGCCAAACCTTCACCAGCGTGCACCCAAGGTACGCCAGCGAGATGTACCGGTTCACGCCGAAGAACGCCGTCCTAAGCTTCGATAAATCCCCCGGCCACACCAACCAGTGCTCGACCCCAAGTAGCCCACCGAGGGGAAGGTGCTCACTTTGTGGCCCGGGTTCGGTCACAAACCGGACCTCGAGCATCTGCCCTTGGCATGGGGCGTTCTCTGCTCGACATCTTTCGTGCGGCGCGGCCGATCAAGATTGTCCCTCTATGGATGCTGGTCGGGGCCGGAGCTCTCATCGCGCCGTCGCCGGTTCACGGCGCGACCTTGGCCATTGCGCTGGCGGGGATCGTTGGCGCCTCACTGGCAGCGATGCACATCAACGTCGTGACAGATGCCGAACTCGACGCGGGTACGAAGCCCCAGTTGTGGGCTTGGATGGCCGCGAACGAACCCGCGGCCAAACGAGTCGTCTGCGGGGAGTTCGTGGTCGCGGGCCTGTCGGTGCTGTGGCTGGCCACGAAATGCGATTTTGCGGTCGCGGGGTTCGTCGCGCTCTACACCGCGATGGGGTGTCTGTACTCGTTCAACTTCCTATGTCCGGCGCGCCCCGTGCAGACGCGCCTGAAGGTGTCGTGGTGGGGCCATATGGTCTCCATGACCGCCATCTATGTGTCCTCGTGGATGGCCGGCCTGTTCTCGTGCGAGGCATTTGGGTGGCGGGTGCTCGCGCGGTGGGGGGGTCCGTTCTTGCTCGCCACGGCCGCTGACTACGCGCTCTTCGTCGCGGAGAGTGCGGTTGACGCCCCTGAGGAACGCGCTGCCCGCCTCAATACACTTGCGGCGAAGCTCGGGCGCCGGGGCAGCCAGTGCGTGGCGGTGGTCCTGGCGGCGGTGGCATGCGCAGGGCTCGTATTTCTCTCGGAGTCCACCACGGTGCGAGTTGCGTTGATCCCTGGTGCGCTGCTGAGCTTGGCCGTCAACACCGCGCTTCTACGGTACGACGCTCGCCTGCCTGCCAGGCTCCGCCAGTTGCTCCTCGAGTCGACGTTCATCGGGAGCCGGATCTACCTGATTGGGGCGTTGCTGGCGCTGAGCGGGGCCTGTGCCTGACCTCGCGCACTACGACGCGGCAAATATCGACGGGATCCCCGACCGTCGCTATCGCAACGACCCCGGCCGCCACTGCGTGCGTTTCTTCGCTCGCGTCGTCTCGCAAGGTGTGGAGACGTTCGTCGACAATGCCGTGGGCACCACGATGGAGGTCGTCGTGTTGGACGACCTTTGTATTCCCATCGTGGTCAACGACGGACAATGCGACGATTGCTACTTTGTGTCTCCGCATGCGCACTACGTTCGGTACGCGCGCGAGGAAATTCGAAAGACGATGCCGTTGGGCCTGGTCACGGCTGGGTTCATGGGTGTGCTGACTGCCCTCGGCACCTTGGGGCGAGTCACGGGCTTCAATCGCCATGTCTCCGTCAACAACTGGTTGTTCTCCACGAATCCGCCTCTGTCGCTCACTCCACCACAGGCCCGTGCTTTGGTCGCGCACCTCGAACGGCGCTTTCCGTCCCACGCGATCGTTTTTCGCACGGTCAGTACGTGGGACAAGCCCACAGCTCGGAGTTTGGAGGATGCGGGCTGCGTGCTCTTGCCCAACCGCGACGTCCATCTTTGGGACCCCGAGTGCCTCGCTGTTGCAACGCGTGGAACCCGGAAACGCATCCGGGCCGATCGCCGCTTTCTCGCCAAAACGTACCGTCGCCGAGGTGTCAGTCGAGCCGAAGACTTCCAAACCGCGCAGAGACTCTATCGCCTCCTGTATTGCGACAAACACTCGGATCGCAACGCCCGGTTCACTGCGGCATTCTTCGAGGCGGTCGCGAGTGCCGGTGTTTGTGAACTCGAGTTTTTCATGCGTGGCGAAGAGCCGTTGGCCTTCGCGATGGGCTTCGAAGGCCCTCGCTTTCGATACGCGCTGTTCGTGGGCTACGACCCCGCGCGGGACCCACGAACCCACCGGCAGTACCGAAGTGTGGTCGCCGCATTCATCGACGCGTCTATCGCGAACGCCCGCCCGTTGTTCCTGAGTACCGGGGTCGCAAGCTTCAAGAAGGCGCGAGGCTCGGTCGTCGTCTACGAGTACGAAGCCGTAGCAGTCGGGCATCTGTCACGGTGGAGACGGGGCCCTTGGCGGGTCGTGAAGGCGATCTACGATCGCATCATGGATGCACTCGACATGGACCTGATCTGACGATGCCGCGCCGGTCGCAACAAGCTGACTGGGCCTACACGCGACGGGTCTACGGGATTCTCGCTCCGCTTCGCCTCAGCACAGTGGTGAGGGGGGGACGGGCCGGTGAACAAGCTGCACTGGTAGTCTCTGAGCCGTGTCGAGTCCAGAGTGCGAACGCCTGCTTCGGTTGTACGACGAGAGCCACGGTATCGACACCGCCGACATCCGGTCGCCCCCACTGGCAGCTTCGGCAGACGAGCGTCGGAGCGCTTGGGTGACGATCTGGCGCGAACTTCACTTCGACACTGAGGAGCCGCACGGGTCCTCGCGACTCATGGAGGTGGCGATGGCATTGTCCTCATGCGGTGGCTCCCCGGTTGAGATGCTGCTCGCGCTGTTCGAGGTTGCGGACACGGCCGCGCCCGTGAGCAGAGCGTACGAGTTCTTCCTCAAGCAACTCTGGATATCAGCCACCGTAAGCAGGACGCGGTTTGCAGCGGCGTTCGACTTTCAACGCCCCGTGCCGACAGAGCTGACCCCGCGACAGGCGTACCTCGTGGTTGGCTTCCTCCGGGACCGAACCCTGTACGACCCAAGCGAAATCGAACGGCTACAGCTGGCACTCGCGGACGAAAGCCTCGAGATGTTGTCGCCCGCGATGCTTGACGAGGACTAGCACTACCTGATCAGTCTCCTCGAAGGAAAACTGTCGAAGCATCTTCGACAG
>CAJXVA010000631.1 GCA_913061055.1 uncultured Pseudomonadota bacterium | reverse complement strand
GAACGCGACCTTCTCCACCCAGGACCCCCCCGCCCTTCACTTTGGCGTCAACACCGACGCCATGATCAACGGTGCGGCGTGCACCCTGGGCTACACCGGCGACATCCTCGGGCCGTACTTCCTGCAGAACTTCAAGGAGACCGTCGACAAGGACACCGTCAAGAACGGTGGTTTCCAAGTCGTCGTGGGCGGGGACGCGTACGGCTCCGGCAGCAGCCGCGAGGTCGCGGTCGTCGCTCACCAGGGTGCCGGCATCGAGCTGGTCGTCGCCAAGAGCTTCCAGCGGATCTTCCAAGAGAACATGGTCTACAGCGGGCTGCCGTTCACGACCGACTTCTCCGTCGTCGAGCGTCTGAACCAGGGCGAAGACGTGGACACCGCGGCGCTGGCCGAAGCCCTTCCGCCGTTCTTCGCCGCGGTCGCGAGCTGCGGCGGATTGCTGCAGTACGGGACCAAGCTCCTCGCCGGAGACATCGAACCCAGCTACACGGTCGAGCGCCCCGCGGCTCCGATGACGTGCATCGAGAAGATCGTGGCCAAGCGCGCCTGGACCGGCAACGGCAAGCCCCAAGGGTTGGCCTCCGTCCGCCCCGGCGAGCAGGTCCTGTGCGAGGCCGGCTTCCGCGGTGTGCACGAGTACACCGGCGGCATGGTCATGGACCTGTACGCCCAGGAGTGGGGTAACGCCCCGGTCGAGCGTCCCGACGACGTGGCGGCGTTCGAGGACCACTTCGTCCTCATCGATCAGCCCACCGTTCCCGATCTCGTCAAGACGCAACGCCTGCTCCCAGCCCGGCGGCTGCGAGATCAGATGGTCGAGGCCGCCAAGGAACACGGCCTGCGACTGCACGGCCCAGGACAAGCGCTGCCCGCCGGGGTCTGCCACCGCATCGTCGTCGAGGACTACGCGCGCCCCGGAGAGATCATCGTCCTCACCGACAGTCACACCCCCACCGCGGGTGTCCTCAACGCATTCGCGTTTGGCGTCGGCTCCACCGCGATGTCCTTCGCGCTGCGCACCGGCATGATCCCGGTGACCGCGCCCCGGACGATCCGCGTGTTGGTGGAAGGCGACGCCAAAGGCCTGCTGTCACCCAAGGACCTGATCCTCCACCTCATCGGTGACCCCTACTTCCGCGAAGAGCAGTGGCGCGAGTCGCCCACCGACACCGCCGTCATCCAGCTCGGCGGATCCGGGCTCGATCAGTGGAACGTCGATGAGCTGTCCGTCATCACCAACATGACGGTCGAGGGTGGCCTCATGACCGGCATCGTCGAGCCGTGTAAATCGGTCCGAACGTTCCTCAAGGAGCGGCGTGGACAGGATTTCGCAGACGCACTCGTCGAACCCGACGCGGATGCCGAGTACGTCAAGACGTTCAACATCGACCTCGAGGACGTCCCGCTCACCGTCGCCACCCCCGGCGACTCGCGGAACCGCAAGCCGCTGTCCGAGGTGTCCGAGGTCGAGGTCCACAACGTCGTGATCGCCTCGTGCACCGGCGGGTCCCTGACCGACCTGCGAGCCGCCACCGATGTGCTCAAGAACCGGGATCTCGCGAAAGGCGTGCGCATGACCGTGACGCCGTCAAGCGCCGACGTTTTTGCGGCTGCAGAGGCCGAAGGGCTGCTCGAGGAGTTCAAACGAGTCGGTGCGGTGATCACGGCACCGGGCTGCGGAAGCTGTATCGGCAACGGTCCCGGTGTGCCCCACGACGGTGAGACCACCGCGAGCACCACGAACCGAAACTTTGACCGGCGGATGGGGGCACCTGGCCCCGTCTACTTGGTGTCTCCAGCCGTCGCAGCCGCGTCCGCGATCACCGGGCGACTGACGGATCCGCGCTCACTGTGAGATCTCGGGGGCGTAACGGCGCCTCCGAGATTGGCTCCGGGACCAGATTGGCATTGCGTGGCGTTTCGGCGTCCCGCACTCTTTGGGCGTGGGGACTTTGGTGCTGCTCGCGCTCGCGCGACTCTTCGTTGCTCCGGAGCCGAGCCCCGCTCCCACCGACGCGTCTGCGACCGCCGCGGCCGACGGCGCCGACACGAGCGAAGACACCACCGGGCCGTTGTTGCTGATCGACTTTCGTTCGCGAACGACGCCGCGCGCCGCGACCCCGGCGGCATACGATCTGCGCAACCCGTTCCGCGCGTCGGCGGTGCAGGCCTCAATGCCTCCGTCCTCCTCGACCGCAGGGCCAAAGGCCAACAAGCCGCGCAAGCGGGCCAGCGCCCAGCGTCATGACCTGCGCGATCCGTTCGCCGAGCCCCCGCGCAAGCGGCGTGGGCCAGCCAAGCCCGCGGAGGACCTCCGCGATCCGTTCAACCAACCGGCGCCGGCGCTTCCGAAGTGCCCCGACACGGGTGGGGTTCCGATCCAGCGACCCGACACCGTCCGAGCCGGGTGCGCCCAGGCATCGCGCGGCGTCTTCCTCGCGCACCGCTAGCCGCCGCACCGGCACCAACACCGGTACACAGGACATCGGCGGACGCCCTCGCAACTGCGAAGAGGTCCGCCGAAGCGCGAAGGCGAGGCTTAGTCGCAGTCGCCGATGGGCTTGTCGCAGTTGTCGGGACCACACGTCGAGGGGTACAGGACGCCCTCGACACAAGTCTCGGCGTCGCCGCAAAGCATCTTCGGGTCACAGTCGTCCGGAGGGCACGGGCCGATCGGCTCATCACAGTTCGCCGGGCCACAGCCGCTGGGGTACTGCAGGTCCCCGAAGCAGGTGAGCGCGTCGTCGCAGATCATCTCCGGGTCACACTTCGGGTCCGGGTCCTTGCACTCGCCGATCGGCTCATCGCAGTTCTCCGGGCCACACGTGGTCGGGTACAAGACACCATCGAAGCAGGTCTCGGCCTCACCGCAGCCCAGGGTCGGATCACACGTTGGGGCGGGGTCGCAGTCCCCGATCGGCATGTCGCAGTTCGCGGAACCGCAGCCGGTGGGATACAGCACGCCCTCAACGCAGGTCTCGACCTGTGTGCAGATCAACTCCGGGTCGCAGTCGGGCTCGTCGTCGCACGGACCCAGCGGCTCGTCGCAGTTCGCCGCGCCGCACGTCGTGGGGTACTGCACGCCATCGATGCACGAAATCGCGTCGCCACAGACCAGCGTGGGGTCACAGTCGGGCTCTTCTTCGCATGGACCCAGCGGCTCGTCGCAGTTCGCCGCGCCACAGGTGCTGGGGTACTGCATGCCGTCGATGCACGAAATCGCGTCGCCGCAGACGAGACCGGGATCGCACTCGGCGGGGTCCTCGTCGTCCTCCACGTCCATGTCGGGCTCTTGACCCACGACACCGGTGTCACACGCCGGGGCGGCAAAGCCCAACGGCAGGAGAACGAGAAACGAACGCATCAGTCGCAAGGAGTTCATGCTGCTTCTCTTGTCGCGGGAGCTCATCGGTCGTGATCCGTTTTTTCGATTTCTTTCGCGGCTTGCGGGCAGGCGCTGCGCACCAACGACGCAAGGTGGCTCGCGGGATGGGATTTCGCGAACCCGGACTGCGCCGCACGGACCTGCTCGAGCCTTCCCAGCCCGCACAGCGCCCGAACCTTCGCGAGCTCCCGCTCCGCCGCAAACGAACCGGATTTGAACGCGGCCGCGTGCTCACCCACCATGCGCAGCGCGTCGGCATGGCGACCCGCCTTGGATGCCGCTCGCATCGCGTCGAGCAGTCGTAGCTCCTCGGCCAGCCGGCTCGCCGTGGGAGCGGTCTCGGGCTTTGTCGCGCGCGCTCGAGCCGGGGTCGCAACAGCCGGCGACCCGGGCGCTGTCGTGTCGGCGGGCACCTTCACCGGCGTCGGATCCACCGCTGCAGGCTCGGACGGAGCCTGCAAGGCTCGGCGTCGCTGCGCCTTCGGAGGCACAGAAGGCGCGACCTCCCCGCTGTCGGTGGCGGCGCGGTCCGGCGCCTGCTGACCAGGCTCCGGCTCCAGACCCTGCATCGAGGTCGCCGAGCCGACCACCCAGACCAGCAGGGCCGCTGCCGCCAGCGCTGCCGCTGCCCCAAACCACACCAGCGGTTTGCGCTTCTCGGCCGGCTCCACCGCCTCCTCGAATCGCGCCCAGGCGGCACCGACATCCGGCGCCCCCTCGCGATACTCCGCCGCGTCCTCCCGGAACGCATCCACGAACCCCGCGGCGTCCTCACTCAACCCCGATCGTACGGGTGCCTTCATCGGGCCACCTCCACTCGATCCGCTCGGGCCTTGGCACGAGCCACCGCCCGTTCAACCGCCAAGCGAGCGGCGCGAAGCCTCGCGTGGGCCGTGTTGACGTTGATGCCAAACTCCGCCGCGAATTCCTTCACGGTCATCCCCTCGACCTCCACCATGACGAAGACGCACCGCTTCGCATCGTCGACCCCCTCGAGGGCGGCGCGAACGACCGCGGCCTGTGACTGCAGCTGCAGCCTCTCCTCCGCTCCGCCCTCCACCGCCACCAGCCGCCGTCCCTCGAGGCCGTCACGGTCACGGCGACGCGCTTCCTTGCGTCGCACATTCGCGCTGACCCTGCGTGCGACCCCGTACAGGAGCGGTGTGGGGACGACATCCCCCGCCACGAATTCGTCTCTGCGCCTGTACAACACGATGAAGACCTCCTGCGCCGCGTCCTCCACCTGGGGAGCCGCAACGCCAAAACCGCGAACGAGTCGGCAGACGAGCGGGTATCGCCGTCGAAATGTGTTCTCGAAGCCCATTGAAGGCACACGGGAGCCGACTGCCTCCATAGTGTCGCGCCCCGGCCCTCGTCGTGATCAAAAGTTCGGGGCGTCCCCAACGCTCAGAAACGAACGCCGCCACCCAACCGCAGCGTGCCGCCCACGGGACCGAGCACGTCCAGCCGCTGCCCTCCCGCCACGACGAACTGCACCGTCCCCAACGAGGCCCGAACATCCGCGTTCAGCGCGACGAAGGCTCCGGACCTCCAGGTGTGCGCAAACGTCGCGCCCACCGAGAGCGCGCGCCAGAACACCCGGTCCTCACCGCGGTCCGGCACACGAAACCCTCGACCTCGGGCGACCCCGAACTCGAAGCCGGCGACAACCCGAAGGTCGAGGCGCTTGGGGAGTTGAAAGCGGGGGCCGGTCGTCACGGACCCACGCGTGAGGCGGACGGCGACGCCCGGAGAACCGGCGCCGGTCGAGCGCTCGAACTCATGCGCTCCCCGCCCGACCACCGTCCAACGCTCACCGAGCCACGCCACCGAAGCTCCCACCGCAGGTGTTGCACCGGGCAGGACACCGAAGCTCGCGCCCCCCCAAGCGCCAAGCTCCAACCCAAGCGTACCGCGGGAACTCGGCCAGTCCCGGGGCTCGGGCTCAGGCTCGGACTCGGACTCGGACTCGGGCTCAGGCTCAGGCTCAGGCTCAGGCTCAGGCTCAGGCTCAGGCTCAGGC
>CAJXVA010000630.1 GCA_913061055.1 uncultured Pseudomonadota bacterium | reverse complement strand
CGAGATGTAGAGAGGTCTCGTGGGCTCGGAGATGTGTATAAGAGACAGCCTTCATCTTGTCCTGATCCTCCGACGGATCGGTGACGTCGATCTTGATCAGGTGGAAGTCCTTGGCCAGGCGTGGCTCGATGTCCACGTGGTGGAACGTCTGCTTCTCCATCTCCTGGCAGGGGAGGCACCACGTCGCCGCGAAGTCGATGAGGATCGGCTTGCCGTCGGCTTCTGCCTGCTCGATCGAAGCGGTGAGCTCGTCCAGGGTCGCGACCTCGTTCCACTCCATCGGCGGGACGTACAGGACGTTGTTGAGGCTGACGATACCGCCGAAGGCAGCGACCCCCACGGCAACCGCCTTGCGAGCCGCCTGTGCCTTGCCGGACTTGAAGCTGAGGTGAACGGCGCCGGCTGCAATCCCGACGGCGACGAGGCCCATGCCCGCCCAAAGGCCCCAGCTGGGATCGAGGGTGAAGTCCGCGAGGACCTTGTGCACCGGTCGCAGGAACCAAGCGGCCATGACGAGCATGGCCACGCCGAAGAAGCTCTTGACGTGTTCCATCCACGCGCCGGGCCGGAACAAGCTGGCACCCAAGGCGACCGCGAAGAAGAGCGTGCCCATGCCCAAGGCATAGGCGAACAGCAGCGATCCCCCGTAGACCACCCCTCCGCCATCGGCTGAGGACGTGGCGATGAAGGCGAGCAGCGACAGGAGAACCGGGCCGGTGCAGGGCGCCGAGATGAGGCCGGAGACCAAGCCCATGAGGAAGGCGCCAAACGGACCGGTGCCGCCCACCGCGTTGAGTTTGTTTTGCAGGCTGGTCGGGAGCTGGATATCGAACGCGCCAAACATCGAGGCGGCGAGTGCCAGCAGCATGAGGACGATCGGGTAGACCACCCAGGGGTTGCCGAGCCACGCACCGAACGCTGCCCCGGAGAGCGCGACCGCGACGCCGAGCGAGGTGTAGAGCACTGCCATGCCGAGCACGTAAGCGGTGGCGAGGAACAACGCTCTGCCGCGGGAGACGCCCTTGGCCCCAAAGACCGCGACGGTGATCGGAATCAGCGGATAAACGCAGGGGGTGAGGTCGACCAGGACGCCCTGACCGAAGGCCCACGCGTACGTGGCCAGACCTCCGCCGCCGATGTCCGGAGCAGCGAGTGCGAGTAGCGAGTTCGGATCAGCCATGGCTCGTGGTCCCTCAACGTGTCGAGGGCACGAAACGTTATGCCATGGGGGGGAGGCAGACCACGGCGCAAATGGCGCCAGGACTCACGGTGGCGCTTCGCCCAAGCAGAAGCCGTCTTCTTGGATCTCTCGGAGTTCGGCGCCGGACAGCGCTGCGCAGCAGGTGTCGTCGCGAGCCTGGACGATCAGCTCGAACAGGAGCGACAGGGGCAGTCCGTAACAGCACGCGGTCTGCTCGTCCGCACCACAGGTCGGCGCGCTGAGGCAGTCTCCGGAGCGCGGGTCGAGGCACTGTAGGCGCACGCCCGGGTTGGGATCGGTGTAGTCCAACACCGAGACGGTGTCCTCGAGGACCGACGCTCCGATGAGGCCGTCCGGTTGCAGGGCCTCCGGGGCGACGTCGCGCCGCAGCGCCAGGACCATCGGGTGGGTTTCGGGCAGGACGAGCGTGTCGAGCCAGCGGTCGGGGTTCGCCTCGAGCTGGCCCTCGTCGAACCGCGTCTCGCCCACGACCGCGAGCGCAGTGTTCGAGTTCTCGCCGGCGTGGGGCGACGCGGTGTCCTCGATGTTGCCGCGGGCCTCGAAGTCGGCGACGAAGCTCTCGCACTGGTCCAGCAAGGCGGCGCTGCGGAGCTGGGCACGTACGCAGGGGCCGGCGCCCCGAGTGCGGGTGAGTCCTGGCAGCATTGCCACCGAGCGCACCGAGAGCCGGATCAACGGCGTCTCATCGCCCGAGGGCGCAGGGGGCCAGCCGGGGATCGACAGCGAGCCATCGAGACCGCGTAGACACGCCGGGGTGTCGGTTTCGATCTCGGCGCAGTCCGGCAGGTCCTCGAGCGGGCCGAACATGCGGCGCGCGGAGTCGTTGAACAGCACGAACCCCGGAACGCCGGTCGCCATGACGAGCGTGGCTTGTTTGCCACCCCCGTCCGGATCGTCGGCGGGGATGCAAGCACCCGCCGTCGCGTCGAGGTCGGGACCCGTGGACGCAAAACACGAGCCGGGCTTGAACGGGTCGAGGTCGGTGAGATCGTATGAGACGCCGCACGGCGGCATGCCCACGCACGCGTCGAGGACCATGCGGCTGGCTTCGAGCGCCAGGTCTGGGTTGCCCTGGATGTCGAAGCCGCCGAGTTCGCAATCGTTGCCTCCGATGTCGCAACGGTCCGCCAGATCGCGGCCGAGCAGACGCCCGGGGAATTGCACGGGCATGAACGCGAATCCCTCGTCCGCGAGGTCTCGGTCGGTGCCCGGAAACTCGCCATACAACGCGACACGAGCACCGCCCAGGGGAGGACGTCGCAGCCGGACGGCGAACTGCCTCAGGAGATTGCCACCCAAGACCCCAGCGGGCTCCACGGTGACCTGGCCATCTCCGGCCTGCCATGAAAATGCATCTCCACCATCGGCAGGGGCACGAATCACGGGGAGGTCGCGAAACCGAAACCGGGCAACCGCGTTGTCGAGGGCGTCGTCGGTCGGCGTCGCAGCGGCCAGCCCCTGGGCTTCGCGAAGCTCCAGGCACTCCCGGCCGAAGGTGAGTTGGGGGTCGTTGTCGTCGCGCTTGAAGAACGTCAGGGGGGACAAGCTGTCGATCAGCACCAGATCGCAGGGTCGTCCGTCGGAGGGGCTGCAGCCCGAGCGGGCGAGGGAGCCCGGGCATCCCTCGTCGATGAATGCCATCCGAGGGAGCGGGGAGGCGTCTCCGCTCGCCAGAGGCACGCCCCGGCCGAACTCCCCATCGAAGCTCGTCGGGTCCGAGGTGCAGCCGGGCAGCGTCGCAACCACGAGCAGCCAAACTGGCCACCGCAGCCTCCGAGCCTCGGTCTCGCTGCCGACAGCACCCATGCGGGCAGAGTGTAGACCAACCAACGACAAACGCCCCGAGGCGGTGAGCCAGGGGGCGCGGTCGAGTACAGCAGGTACCGCGGCTCAGTCGGCCTTGGCGACGTCTGCGAGCTTGGTCTGAAGGCGGGTGATGAGCCCATCGATGCCTTCGTCGCGGACGATCTTGCCGAACTCGTAGCGGTAGGTCTTCGAGAGGCTGACACCGTCGGTGATGATGTTCCGGGTGACCCAGCGGCCATCGACGAAGTGCATCACGTAGGAGACCTCGAGGACCTGCGTCTCGCCCTCTTTGTCGAAGGTGACGCGGGTGTCGACCTTGGCCTTGTCCTTGCGGACTTCCTCGCCCAGGTACTCGACGCTGCCGGTGTCGGCCTGGCGGATCCGCTTGAGGTAGTTCTCCCGGATGAGCTGGCCCAGGAGCGCCTCGTACTCTGCGCATCGGGTCTCGCACTTCTTGGCGTAGCGACGCTCTCCGCCAAGCGCGGCGTGGGCGATCCAGTCGTAGTCGAGAAGTTGGTCGACCTCGGCTTGCAGCTTGTCGGCTGGAGCCTTGTCGTGGACCAAGGCCACGACGGTCTGGTGCGAGGCTTTGAAGGCCTCCAACGCGGACGGGGTGGCTTCAGCGGCCTCGGCGGCCTGCGCGGTGCTGGCAGCGCCCCCGAAAACGGAAACTGACATGCAGAGTGCGAGCGTGAGCGGTGCGAGTCGAGTGCGGATCATCGTCGGTCTACCTCTCGGGGTTGTGGGTCAGACGGGCCCCACGCGCGGCGTATTCACGCGGGGACAAAGTACCACAGTGGTGCGGATCACTGCGTAGGGGGCGGCGGACAGCGTTCTGCCGGTATTGCGGGCCACTGGGATGTCGCTGCGGGCTCATGGGACGGTGACCCCAGGCTCGCGGCCGATCTGCGTCCCCACGGCGCGGGAGAGGCGCGCGACCGCGTCGTTGTAACTGTAGATGGCCTGCTCGTAGTCGAACCGGCGCTTGTACCACTTCTCCAAGTTGCGCAGCAGGTCGCTCGCGTTGCCGCCACCGACCGAGTCCTTTTGCTGCCCGGAGACGACCAGGCGCCAACTGAGGTCGACGGCCTCGCCGTAGGTCTCGACGAGATGTTTGGCTTGGATGAGATCTCCGTAGGCCTGCTGGACGTCGAGCCCGAGCAGCAGCGCGGCGGCCTCTTCCTGATGCATCGCGGAGCGGGTCGTCGCCCGCGCGCTCTGCAGGTCGAACGTCTTGAAGTGGAAATCCCAGCGCCAGCGCATCGCGAGCCCGGCGTAGACGCGCGTCCAGTTGAACGGGTCTTGGTAGTAGAGCTGGCTCATGTCGCGGTCGACCGCGTTGGAGCGGCCGATTCCGGTGCTCACCGCGATGCCCAAGTCCGGCAGGAAGTTGGCGCGTGCGAGCTTCTCCTGGAACTGACGCGCCTTCACGCCAGCGGCGGCCATGCGGGCCTCCGGGCGTCGAGCCACCGCCATCTGCTTGTAGTCCTGGACCTGCTGCAGGCCGTCGGGGAGTTCCATGCGCAGCAGCTTCCGCGCTCGGACGTCGAACCCCGGGGGGGCCGCGCTGCCTGCGAGTGCCCACAGGGCAGAGAGCGCATAGGACTCGACGTTGAGCGCCTGGCGCATGAGCTGCTCGAGCTCGATGGCGGCCAGCTTGACCTTGATGAGGTCGTCGGGGTCTCGCAGGTCGTTGCCTTCGCCCGGCTCGGAATCCCAGTCGTCATCGCCGCCGCCGAGGTCCTTCTCGACCCGCTTCTCCGCCGTGTCCACGATGCCCTTGGCCTCGCGCAGAATCTCGATCGTGTCGCGGGCGAGCAACAGCGCCGCATAGGCCTGTTGGACCCGCAGCACCGTTTCTTGCTCGACCTGGTCTTTCTTGAGCTCCCGCAACGCAACGCCGACTTCGGCCAGTTTCCGGGTGTTGCGAATCTTGCCGAAGGTCGTGATCGGGATGAGCATGTCGGCCCGAAACTCGAATCGGACCCCCGCATCGGCGAGCTGCGAGAAGTAGCCGTCGATGGTGTTGACGTCGAAGTCGTTGTCGTCGCGCGTCCGACAGTACTGAAAATCGAACCCTTCGCCCGTGCCGTCGTCGAGGTTGACGTCGTCACAGCGAATGTTCACGCCCGGGCTCAGCGTTGCGCTGGTCTCGACGATCGGAATCCAGGCGAACTGGGCCTTGCGTAGCTGGGCGCGCATGGCCGTCACGTCCTCCTCGGCCGACTTCACCGCTGGGTTGTCCAGGGAGTAGCGAACGATCTGGTCCAGGCTCAGGCGGGAGGCGTCGGACGGTCGCTTGCCATAGGAATCGAGCCGGCCGCTGGCGGTGGCGTCGAACGCAGTTGAGGCTCCGGGTGCGGGGAGGGGCACGTCGGCCGG
>CAJXVA010000629.1 GCA_913061055.1 uncultured Pseudomonadota bacterium | reverse complement strand
TCGTCGGCAGCGTCAGATGTGTATAAGAGACAGGGCTGAGGACTGCGGTGGGCTTCCCGGCTACGAGCGTGCGGTGGAGTTCCGCCGGGCGGGGAACGATCCGTGGGGGGAGGGTGCCGACCTCGCCGAGTTCTTGGGGGACTGGCAGCCGGATGGGTTCGACTTGGCGCAGGCCAAGGCGGCGTTCGATCGGTAGGCCGACTTCCGCTGAAGTGCGGCGTCGCGTGGTGCGGCTCGCGGACACCTGTCCCTTGCCGTCGCGTTCATGAGCGGGCGCGAGGAGGGTTGCTAGGCTCGATAGCTTCGTGTCGACGAATGCACCGCATGACGCTCTGTTCAAGAGTGTTTTTGAGCAGCCAGAGCATGCCGCTGCGGAGCTTCAGCATGTGCTGCCTGCGGAGATGGTGGCGGCGATCGACTGGCGAACACTGGTGCTCGAACCGGGGAGTTTCGTGGACGAGGAGCTCGCGGGACAGCACACCGACCTGCTGTTCTCGGCCCAGGCAGGCGAGCGCGTTCTGGTGTACGTGCTGTTTGAGCATCAGTCCACGCTGGACACCTCGATGCCGCTCCGGCTGCTGCGCTACATGGTCCGGATCTGGACTCGGCAGCTCGAGAGTCGGCCGAAACAGCCCCTGCCGTTGATCGTTCCAGCTCTGCTTGCCCAGGTTCCCGGGGGCTGGACAGCACCCCGGCGCTTCTCGGCGATGTTTAGCGCGCAGGCGCAGGAGCTGGGCAAAGCCGTCCTGCCGGAATTCGCATACGCGGTCGACGACCTCCATCACACCACCGATGAGGGGCTCCGCTCGCGAGCGCTCCCGGTCGAGGCGACTCTGGCGCTGTGGGCGATGAGAGACGCCCGCGATCGCGCCGCCCTGCTGGGGCACCTCGGCGGCTGGGCCGACCTGCTCGAGGCGTTGGCCCGCAGCACCGGCGGTCAGGACGCGCTCGCGGTTCTCTTGCGCTACATCGCCTCGACATCAGGCGACCTGCAACTCGCAGAGTTTCGTGACATCCTCGGTGGGCGGGCACCGACCGCAGAGGCCATTTCCATGACCATCGCCGAAATCCTCCAATCCCAGTACTTCGCGAAGAGAAGAGCGGAAGAACAGGCGGAGGCTCTGGATGCGATGAGAGAGATGCTCTTCGTGCTTCTGGCGGCGCGCGACGTGCCGGTGGATGAGGTTGGGCGGGCGCGAGTCTTGGCGTGCGCCTGCGTGGAGACGCTGAAGACGTGGCACGACCGTGCGACGAGGGCTGCGCGGCTCGAGGACGTGTTCGCGGAGTAGGACGGGGGCTGGCGTACAGCTGTGGTGAGCGGGGACGCTGAGGGGGTTGAGACTCCGGAGGATGCGTATGCGGCGGGGGAGGCCTCGGGCGTCAGGTGGTCGATCCTGGGGGTTCTCCGCGCTCGGTGGCTGTGGCTGACGCCGGAGGTTCGAGACCGCGTCGCCCATTGCGCTCGGCTGAAGACGCTCGAGCACTGGCTGGCACGAGCAGCGAACGCGCCGATGGCGGAGGACATCTTTGAACCCGACGCGTTCGCATCCGGGACGACGCTGGAGGAGATGCTCGAGGAGCGCTTGATCGAGCGGCAGATGTGGGAGGCGTACGCCGGGCAGCTGGAGGGTTACGCGGATGCGGTCTGCACGGTGCTGAAGGCGAGAGGGCTGGAGGTCGGCGAGGAGGCGCGCGAGAGGATCCGGCGGTGCCGGCTGCGGCCGCAGTTCGTGGTGGATTCGGAAGGCGGCGACAGCGGGGAGCGTGGCGGAGGTGTTCGAGCAGGGTGGATGAGCCGCCGGAGCGTGTTGCTACGCACGGGGAGCGTGGGGCGGTTCTTCTCGCGCTCACGTCCGGCTGGACGGGATTGTACGTTCTGGGGCCCGGCGGTTTCCGGTTTGGTTAGGACGGGGAGGTCAGGAAGTAAATCGATCCCATGGCCCGGATCTGGATCTCGGAGGCACTCGAGCTTCGGCCGCACGACGTGGATTTCCAGAAAGGGACGGTTCGGGTGCGCCTTGGGAAGGGGCTCGAACCGCGGACGACGGTGCTATCGGACGTCGACGCGCTGCCGTTCGTCGAGCGCTGGCTCGACGAGCGCGTGAAGCTGCAGGCCGTGGGGCAGGGCGCTCCGCTGGTCTGTACCCTGAAAGGCACCCACCGACCCCAGCAACGCACGCCATCTTCTGCCCCAACTCGCCAAGCGGGCAGGACTGGAGCGTCGAGTGCACCCGCACGGTCTGCGACATACACACGCGGCTGACATGGCGCTCACGGGTGTACGCGTGCTTGCGACCCAGCAGCAGCTTGGGCACTGCTCAGTGGTAACGACGGCAAACTACCTCCGACGCGTAGGGATACGGCCGGACCTCCCGCAGTCGATCCGACCTGCAGACCAGCTGTCACCGGCCAGCGGTCGACAGCTCTAAGCGGTCCTCTCCGGATTCGGCCTTCGCGAGGAACCGACCTGCTCAACCGACACCGGCATCGGCCACGAGGCTTTTCTTTCTGTCCGGAGTGTCGGCCGCTCGGTTCGAGAAGGCGCGCCGAAAACGGCCTCTCGCAAAGGTGTCGTATTGCGAAGGCGCGCACAAGTGCCGTACCGTTCCCACATGCGAGGAGACAAACGATCCTCGAAGCAGCTCAACGCATGGCTCCACCAACAGCCTTTGACTTCGAGCAGCGCTTCACGAGCGACTGAAGCTCGAGGCAGGCGGGTAAACATCATTCCGAGGACCCCCTGTGCATCTTTCTGAACTTCGAATCCGCAACTTCCGAGCTTGCCTCGACACGAGTATCCACCTTAAGCGCGACCTCACTGTGCTCGTTGGCGAGAACAACGGCGGCAAGACGACTGTACTCGACGCGTTGCGACTGCTCACGACCCCGTCGGACCCACGAAGAAAACGCTACCCAGAGCTTCGAGACGTATACCGTGACCACCCCGACCAGCCCGTCCGGCTAGATGCTCGATTCGAAGACCTGTCCCCAACGCAAAAGGGATGGTTCATCACGGCCCTTGAAAGCCCGACCAAGGCGACTGCGCGGCTCGGATACGAATGGGCCCCGCCGCCACCAGGAGTCCGACGATCCCGCGCGACCCTCACTGTCGGACCACGCTCTTCACCAGACCCCGAGCCCACAACGCGCGAGGTTGTTCGACACGTCCACCTTCCGGCGCTCCGAGATGCGACACGAGACCTCGCATCTAGCGCTCCGGGGCGCATCGAGTTCCTTCTTCGTCATTTAATGGGTGAAAGCGGCAAGGAGAAGGAGAAGCTTCTCATCCAACAGGCAAGAGAAGCGTTCGGCGGACTCATGGCCAAGAGCGAGACGCTTCGGCTAGCGAGCCAACGGGTCGCGGACGAGTTCAACCCGCTCACAGACGGTTTCCATCCCCACAAGGCTCGACTTGAGTTTGCGGATGCAACCCTGCTCGGCCTTGCTCGGGATCTTCGCTTTCGCCTGAGTCAGAACGGAGTAGATCTCGCTGATCTGGTGGAGACAGGACTCGGCTACGCCAACCTTCTGTACCTCGCGAGCGTCCTCGTGGAGCTAGCCGCGGCGAAGGATGCTGAACTCACGCTTCTCCTCGTCGAAGAACCAGAAGCTCACCTTCATCCGCAGCTTCAGGCTGTGACGCTCGAACTACTCCGAACCCGCGCACGCGAGTCGCAAGACCGGGACACGACCCGGGGCCAGCGAGCCGGGAGGATCCAGGTCATCGTGACAACCCATTCGCCGAATCTGGCGAGCGCCGTACCATGTGACCACATAGTGGTAATGCGGTCACGCCCGGGCGCGGAACTCGGCCAGCAAAGCCGACACGAGGACCCGTCGGCAGAAGCCAAGACACTCCCCGCGACTCCGGGCGCAAGCCCGGACGGCGAAGGAACCCCGTCGGCAACATCGATAGCGAAAACTTGTTCGGCAACTTCCCAGGCGGTAGCGATTTCCAGGCTGGACGTCGACTCGCGACTACGACGCAAGGTAGACCGATACTTGGACGTTACGAGGTCGGGACTACTGTTCTCGCGCCGTGTTCTCTTGGTCGAAGGGCTGGCTGAGGCTCTCCTCATGCCCGTTTTTGCACGCCAGCTATTCCCCCCTGGCTCCTCAGAGCTGAACCGCTTCCTCGCAACCGCTGTCGTTGCCATTGACGGGGTCGACTTTGAGCCCTTCGTCCGCCTCCTTCTTTGTCCCGAGGAAGCAGGTGGCCCAACCATCGCGGAGTTAGTGGTAGCAGTCACCGACGACGATGCCGTGATGGACGACCCCGAAGACGCAGAGGCTGAAGATGGAGAAAGCGAAGGAGGACCGACCGATGATACGGATGGCGGAGGCAGAGCTGCGGAGCACGACAACGGGGGACGACGGAGAGTGAGAGCGCTAAAGGCAATCGCCAAACAGTACGGCGTCGACGACCGCCTCGACGCTCTCGTCACCACCGTCACCTTCGAACACGCTCTCGTCGAACACTGCGAGGAAAACCAAGACAGGCTAGCGATGATCGCTTCGGCCTGCGCAAAGATGAACAAGTCATCGGGCTGGGTGGAGCGCCGTCGCAAGCGCTTCATATCCAAGGTTCAGAACAAGCCGACGCCCCGCGACCGAGCGAGCGCCTTCATGACAGAGTTCGTTGCGAAGAAGAGTTTCCGTAAGGGGGATTTTGCGCAACTCCTGGCGGCGGAGCTTGAACCGCCAGACGAGCCAAAAAAATCATTCGGTGTCCCAAGTCCGTTCGCAGATGCTCTTCGGCGACTGGTCGCATCCCCATGAACAAACCGGAGCTTTCTGAACAACAGAGCGCCGTGGTCGCTCACACCGGGCCTCTCTACGTCCGCGCCTGCCCGGGCTCAGGAAAGACACGGACTCTGGTGGCGCGTGCGCTTCGGCTTGCGTCAGAACTCCCACCCGCCAGAGGCCTCGCGCTGCTCTCGTTCACGAATTCGGCAACGCAGGAGTTCAAGGAGCGCCTCGTCAAGGCCGGTGGAATTCACCTGCTGAAGCCCCCACACTTTGTCGGAACGATCGACTCGTTCCTCGCCCGCTTCGTCGTCATGCCCCGCGGTAACCCGTGGGCCCCGAGCCTCCCAATACAGCACGTCGAAGACTGGCGAAAGCACTCCGTAACCGTGACGATCGGTACGACTGCGAACGGGAAGCGAAACGTGCGAGAAATCCCCCTCTCCGCGTTTTCTGTCGCCGCACTCGACGTCGCTGAGCGGAAGCTGTCAGTCCGACTTCAGGCGGACCTTCTGGCCCGCGCCAAGGGACGAGGCTTCGCAAGCCAGATCACCGCCCATGGATCCACGCTCACCAAGGACGCCGAGCGCTTGGCCAAAAATCGCCTCCATGCGCTCCTCGCTCGGGGAGTTGTCAGCTCGGCCGAGGTCCGACTTCTCGCTGTCTCTT
>CAJXVA010000628.1 GCA_913061055.1 uncultured Pseudomonadota bacterium | reverse complement strand
ACGAGATGTAGAGAGGTCTCGTGGGCTCGGAGATGTGTATAAGAGACAGGCGCAGGCTGGGGATGTCGAAGTCGAACCGAAGCTCGAGCGAGCGCTGCTCGAGCGGGTCGAAGATCACGCGCTCGTTGAGGTACGAGCGCTGACGGCGGCTGTACTCGATCGTGACCGGGTCGAGGATCTCGAGTTTGAAGGACGACTCCCGGCTCTGTCGGAGCAGGAATCCGGGGTATCCGCGGGTGTAGTCCCACCCGAACGTGGCCCGGCCGTAGTCGAAGTCGAGCCAGTCGCTGGGGGTTGCGATCTCCAGCTCGGGCCCGATCTGTCCCAGCCGAAGCCGAATGTCGGGCACGTACGGATCGAGCCGCGGGGCGGCCTCACCTGCGCGCTCGCCCACGTCGAATTCGGTGAGATGTCCGACGACCTGAAGCGGTTTCCGGACGCCCGCCAAGCCTCCGGCGCCGAACTGCTGCACGTCGGTCTGGCTGATCTGGACGTCTCCGGCGCCGAGGACGAGGTACTCCGTGCAGCCCCGGACCGTGTCGAGCTCGCTCCCGCCGCCGTCGGTGATGCAGCTCCAGCGGATCGCCGAGAGCGTTCCGCCGAGCGAAAGCATGACGCTGCGCGGTTGGTCTTCGATGTAGATCGGCTCGTTGCGCAGCGCGAGAACATCGACTTCGGCGTCTTCGAGCTCGCGCAGCAAGGTGACGCGGCCTCGTTGAATCTCGTAGGTCCCGGTGAGGAACGGGATGTCCACGGTGCCGCCAGGCTCGAAGTCGAGGCGTCCGGTGAACTCGGGGGCTTCGTAGGTCCCGGTGACCTGAACGACGGCGTCGGCTTGCAGACCTGAGGCGACGTTGTTTTCGATCCGGAACGGGCGGTCGGTCTCCACCCGAACATCGAACGTCATGCCCTGCAGAAGCTCCGGGGGGGCCTCCTGGATCTCGGGCGAGTCGTCGGTGAAGGCGAGAATCTCGACGCCTTGAACCGCGTCCTTCACGTAGCGGGCCCGGTCCACCTCGGCGCTCCCCGTGACGACGAGCGGGGTGCCGCCCTCGAGCACCAGGTCGTCGCTCTGCACCTCGACCTCGTACACCGGGCGTCCAGACGTGTCGTAGGAACGATACGGCACGGCATCGAGGCGGAGCTGGAGGTCGACGCCCGCCGAGCGTTCGAAGTTTGGGCCGAGGTAGGCGCGCCCCCATGCCCAGGCGCGGCCCCGGGTCCCCGCGGACAATCGAATCGCGCTTGCGGGTTGGGTTTCGCTTGCGGCGACGTCTCCGGTCCCGCCGATGTTGATCCGATACCAGCCGCGGTCCCCGAAGGGACAGTCGTCCGCGCAGCGGTGCACGTTGATCCGGCCGCGGTCGAAACGGGCCGAGGTCACCCCCTCGGAGAACTCCATGGACAAGGCGGTGCGGTCGAAGGCCAAGTCGGCATCGAGGATGTCGGGCATGGGATCCCCATCCACGGTCCCGACGACCTTGAGCCGGCTGAGGTCGACACCACCGGGTCCGCCGACGATCGGTGGGCCCACGAGGTCGGAGACGAGGTTCGCGCTGATCCGTCCCGAGGCGCCGACGGCATAGGTGCCCGCGCAGGGTCCGTCCAGAGCGTAGCCGGTGTTGTCGCCGGAGATGGATCCGAACTGAATGTCTCCGCCTTGGATCGAGGCCTGGCCGTCGGCGACGAGCCAGCCGTCCCGCACCTCGAGCCGGAGATCCGGGAACGAGATGTCCGCGGCAAGGGCGTCCAGCGCAACCCGCAAGGGGGTGTCCGTGCCGCTCGGAGAGGATGCCAAAGACGCGCGCCCCTCGATGTGGGGCTTTGCGATGGACCCCGTCACAGCAACCTCGAGCTGCATGCGTCCCTCGAGTTCGCCGACGCCGTAGGGCTTGGCGAGGGCTGCGAGTGGGGCGAGGTCGATCGTGCCTTCGATCTCCGCTCGCGCATCGCCACCGGGCAGAGCGGCCGCAAGCGCCGCTCCGGTGAGACGCGGGGGCTCGCAGACCGGCTCGCCATTGGGGGGGGGAGCCGGTTCGGGGTCTGAGAGGTCGAAGGCACCGGAGAGCCGCAGCGCAGCGCCCTTGGACCCGCCGGTCCGGACCCGCCAGTTGTCTTCGATGCGAATCACCGGCCACTCGATCGAAGCGGCGAGCGCCCCCTCGGTGCAAAGCGTGGACGGGCTGGCGCACGGGTCGGCCCCGGCGGGGAGGGGCTCCGTCGCGCTTCGCATCCATGCCGACTGGACCGCGAACGCGATCGAAACCGCGAGGTCTTGGTCCGGCCCCGGCGTGACGCCGATGCAGTCGCTGAGCATCGTAGTGTCGCGGGTGCAGGTCAGCAGGTGGGCGGAGACTTCCTCGAGTTCGCCCTCGATGGGGGGGCTGCGACTGGGGTCCACGGGGTCGCGCAGCAGCGTGGCGAGTGTGACGCGGTCGAACTCCACGTCGACCTGGGCTTCGACCGGTACCGAAGCACCCGGCTTCGCGGTCCCGATCGCGACGACGGAGTCGACGGTCCACAGGAACGAACCGACATCGTCCTTGTGCTGGAGCTCGCCCTGAATACGGACCTCACGGTGCCCGGAGAGGGGGCCGGTCGCAGGGTAGTCCTCGCTGTGAATGTCGAGGACACCCGCGCCCAGCGCGATGCCCGACGTCGACAGACCCGCGAACGCCATCTGGCCGTCGACCCGAGGTTTCGAGAGCGTGCCGCCGACTTTGAGCTGCGTGCTGGCGAGTTGTCCGTACACGCCCAGGTCGGCCTCGAGCAGCCGCGCCACGGTCGCCATCGGCACGTTGCGTGCGTCGACGTCGAGGTCCACCGCGGGGTCGTCATCCAAGGAGAGCGTCCCATCGATGACGATCTCGCCGACCGGTACGGTGACGTCCGCCGCGAAGTGAGGGCTGATCGGGCGGTGGATTGGAAGCGTGAGCCGCTTGATCGCGACCTCGTCGGTGTCCAGGTCGAAGGCGACGGTTGCGTTGCGGTAGGTCGTGCCCCCGAACGAGACCGCATCGGCGGTGGCTTCGCCGCTGACCCGCAGTTGGTCCAGGCGCGCGGAGCCACCCTCGCCATCGCCGACTTCGAATTCGATGGCGGCACGGCCACTGAGGACGCCGTTGGAGAGCTCTGCAAGGTCGACGCCCCGCAGCGATCCGGTGGCCTTGATGCGGGGATTGCTGGTCATTGAGCCCCCCTCGAACACCCCGATCTCGGCGGAGACCCGGCCCTGGCCGCCGAAGAGCTTGGCGTCGGTGGTGTCGACTTTGAGCTTGAGCTTGCCCTCGTCCATGGTGAACGAGGCTTCGGTGGTCGTACCGGGGTTGAGCAGGCCGAAGACCGTGAGCCGGCCACCGCTGGCCGAGGGGGACCGCGTCGGTCCTCGGGCCACGGTCCGCGCCCGCAAGCGGCTGAAGTAGGAGGGAAGATTGAACGCCCGCGCGAAGGCGGTGCCGTCGTCGATGCGAAGGTCGAAGGCCAGGGCGTCGAGTCGCGGAAGCTCGATGTCGAGGTTTCCGTCGGCCAGCAGCACGGTACCCGGCGCTCGGATCGTGAGCGGGTCGAGGGTGAGGACGTCGTCGCCACCGAGGTTCAGGGTCCCGTCCAGCGAGAGGTCTCTGGGCAGCCCATCTTGGGTGGGGCCGCGGTCCCGCCGGACCCGCACGTTGTCCATCCGCACGATGATCCGCTCCATGAGCGTCGGGGCCTCGGCGAGGTGTGCCGCCGCAGGGTCGGGGCCGAAGACCAGCTGCTGCATGTCGACCACGCCGGTCGCGACCCCCGCAAGAGTCGGAGCGAGGCTGGGATCGCTGGGGAGGAGCTGCGCAGGGTTGAGGCCGGTGATGCGCAGCGGGATCGAGATCAAGTAGCCGTCCTCTTCAAAGAACGGCATGACGACGTGGGGCTCTCGAGAGGCCGCGTCGGGAAAACTCGGGTCGCTCGGATCGCGTTCCGCCAGCTCGAACGCGCCGTCGAGCGCGACCCCGTGGAGTTCCTCGAAGACCACGATGCTGCGGCTCTCGCCCGGGTCGAAGCGCTCGCTCCACATGCCGGGGACCTCCGCGGTCGCCATCGTCAGCCCAACCGTGACGTCATCGGCAACCCAGGCCGCTTCCTCCATGAGGTCCAAGCTGAGGTTGCTGCTCGACAGTGAGTAGACAGGGTCCGAGAGGAGTCCTGTGACCGTCGCGTTCACGGGAGCGTCGTGGCCGACCGCGGTGGCGGGGGGCAGGTCGAGGCCCTCCACGACGTGCTCGATCACGCGGTCACCGTCCTTGGAGTCCGCGACGAGATTGACCCGAGGAGGGGGTTCGGGGCCTTCGGTCTTGAGCCGAGCGAACGCGTCGCGAAGGCTGCCGCGGATCGACATCTGCGATCCGGCGGCCCGGGTGTCGAGGTCGTAGCTGACGTCGCCGAAGCGCACCATGTCGCTCCCGGATTCGACGCTGTGGATTTCGAGGTCGGTGAGCGGAAACTCGATGCCGATGATGTCGAGCACGCCCCGTGGCCCATGTCCCGACAGCGAGAACGAAAAGGGAAGCTCCAACGGCCCCTCGAGCACCGGATCGGGGGCTTCGAAGAGCAGCTCGAAGTGGGCTTCATCCAGCTTGGCCCCGGCGCGCCACTCCCCGACGTCCATCGAGTCGACGTCGACGGTGAGGTTGGAGAGGTCCCCAGAGTCGACCGCGAAGGAGAGGGGGCGGCGGTCCTTGGGTGCCGCCTCGAGCGTTCGAAACGCATCGATGAGGCTGAGATACGTGACGTCGCTGCCGTCCGCGAGTGTGTCGGGCGCTTCGCGGATGTCGAACCAAATCGGCCCCACGCTCTTGACCTCGGTGAAGTGCAGGACCCACGGGATGTCGAGGAACGCGGGGATTCCGATCCGAGTCCACGGGATAATCTCGCTGAGGACCAGCCGAGCCTCCAGGCGCTCGGCGTGAGCGCTTCGATGCTCGCGCCCATGGCCGGTGCGCTTGTAGGGGCTCCAGACGGTGATGTCGTCGACTTCGACGGGCGAGGGGGTGCCGGTGATGAGATCGACGATCAGCCGGGGCCGCCAGTGGATGCTCTTCATTTCGAGGTCACCCTCGAGCAGACCGCTGACCCGGCTGGAGACGAACGAGCCGAGCACCGCGTCATTGAAGAACACGAACGCGCCGAAGTACGCGATGACCAGCAGCGCGAACAGTCCCACCATGAACTGGAGTGGAAGCTTGACGAACAGCAGCGTTGCAATCGGGTGGCGCCGGACCGTGGGCGGGGCCGATGCCAGCATGTGCAGGTGCTGCACGTGCAGGCCCCGAATGCTGTCCGGGTCGCCGAGAGCCTCGTTGAGCAACGCGTCCCGGAACTGCTCGAGCCCCCGCGTTGCGGCGCCCGCCGACACCGCTCCAGCGTCGTATGCTGTCTCTTATACACATCTGACGCTG
>CAJXVA010000627.1 GCA_913061055.1 uncultured Pseudomonadota bacterium | reverse complement strand
GTATAAGAGACAGGACCGAGCCCATGCCGCCTTGCCCGATGAGTTCCGCAACTCTGAACTTCCCGTCGATGATCGTGCCGGGCGCGATCAGGTCGTCACCCGCGTTCGCATCGGTCGGAGGGTTCTGGTAGTCGCTCCGCGTTGCGGGGTAACTGGCACCTCGAAAGACTTCCGTGACTTCGATACGTTTGGGGGCCGGTGGTGGTCGCCTGGTCTGCGGAGAGTGGCCGCCGGGAGGAACCGGAGACTGCGTCACGATCGTGCCGACGCGTTTCACAGGTTTAGCTCGAACAGGCGGGTCGGCGTCTCGTGTCCCGCGAGCGTCTTCTCCCCGATCTCCGTGAGCGAGAACCTGTTCCCCGCCGCTTCTTTCGTCTGCTCCGTCAGCAGGATCTGCTGTGGCCTCGCGATGGCTTCGAGGCGAGCCGCCACGTTTACTGCGTCCCCGATCGCGGTGTACTCCATCCGAGTTTTCGACCCGATATTTCCCACCACCGCCTGGCCCGAGTTGATCCCCACCGCCACTTGGATCGTCACGCCGTACTTTTTCTTCCAGTTCGCGTTTCCGATCTCTAGCCATGAGACGATCTCCTCCGCGGCCTCTAGGGCCCGTGCAGCGTGATCCGGTTCTTCGTTGGGGGCACCCCATATCGCCATCACGCAGTCGCCGATGAATTTATCGACCGTGCCGTCGTGTCGAAATACGATGTCGGTAAGGATGGTGAACAGCTCGTTGAGAATCTGAACCGTGACCTCGGGTTCGAGCTGCTGCGTCAGTGGCGTGAATGCCACGACGTCTGCAAACAGCACGGTGATTTCGCGCCGAGCCCCGCCGAGCCCCATGTCCTGCTCTCGCTTGACGACTTTGTCGACGAGTTCGGCTGGGAGGTACCGTCCAAGGTCGGCGCGAATGGCCTCCTCTTTACGAATCCGGACCTCGGAGGCTTGCAGATCGTTCGCAGCCTGGTTCATTGCGCGACCCAGGAGCGCCAGTTCGTCGGAAGTCTTGATCTTGATCGTCTCGGAGAACCGCCGCTGTGCCAAAGAATCAGCAAAGCTGCTCAGCTCTTCGATCGGGCTGGTGACTTGGCGCGAGAGCAGGATGCTTGCGATCACGGCGATGAGTAGCGCTGTAAGAACGGCACCGGTCACAATCCGCTGAACCCGGATTACGGGTGCGTACGCGATGTCTCGCGGTATCTGTGCCACGAGAGCCCAGGGGCGAGAGCGGAGCCCGACGACCGTTCCGACCCATTCGTTCCCGGCGTCGTCGATGTATTCCGCAGCCTGAGAAAATCGGCGTTGTTCGCCGACTTCGATGCCGCTCAGCGCCCCCTCGTTTGCGGCGCTGGCCAGGTTGTCTGCGAGCTCGCGATCGGGGTGTGCCAGGTAGCGTTGCTCTTCGTCGACGACGTAGATCGAGTTGGCCAGGTTTGTGAAGTGAGCGTCGGCTTGCGACTCGACCCGTCGCTGAATCTCGGACGTGGAGACCAGGCTCATCGCGTAGCCAGTGATCGCATCATCGGCGCGTAGTGGGACGACGATCGGGAGCCGAGGGCCGTAGGCGGTCACGGTCGCGAGCCCGGTGGCGACGCCCTGTTCCGTCGCGGCGTCTCGGAGCGCGGTTGAGAGAACGGGGGTCGCTTTGAAGTCCTCGAGTCCACTCTCGACGATCGGCGTGATCAGCCGGCCGTCGGCGTCATAGATGACCGCGTTGTCGAGGACCTCGTTGCTCTCGACGAGGGTCGCGGACATCGAGATGCGCGCGTCGTCGGAGAGCGTGTCGTTGGTGAGCGTGCGGCCGATCGCGTCGAGCCCGTCTTGCGCCTGCGAGAGCTCGTGCTCGATGGCTTCGGCGACGACTTCGAGAACTGTGATCTGCAGCTCTCGGTAGGAGGTCTCAACGGTCCCGCGGGTCAGTGAGGTCGCCGCCCAGCCGACGCCGACGATGTGAACGATCAGGAGGAGGGCGGCAAAGACCGCCAGCTTCAGGCGGAGGGGAAATCGGACGACACGCTTGCTCATGGGACCCTTGCAAACGCTTATTCGAGCAAGAAAAGCGGTGAATGAACGCCGTTTCTGTTCGCTCCTCTGTCTTCGGCCCAAAGGGATTCGTACGCTCTCATTTCCAAGAAGGGCGAGGTGGCTCCCCCAAAAAGAGCGTCCGTGAGGATGAGGATTTCCTGCAGCATGCCGGAGACTGAAAGAATACGCCGTCGAGGTGGCAGCGGGTAACCTGCGTGGCGGCGGTTCTTGCGAAAAAAACGCGGGGCGATTTCGGCCGGTGTCGCTTCGTGGTCATCGATGAGCGATATCAATCACCCCCGTCCGATCTAGAAGCGCTGAGCGCACGCGAGAACGAGTGCGCGCGTTCCAGCGAGCACTCTGGGGATCCGGATTTTTCGGAACCTGATCGGCGTGACGATGTATGTCGAGCAGTTGGAACAGGACGGCAATGCGATGTTGATGACCGAGGCGCGACTGTCGGCTCTGCGCGCCTCTGCGACTACGCGGCGTCGAAGGGGGTGCTGGAGTGGAGGCTGAGGCCAAGGATGTGCGTAGGCGGGTGTGCTCGATGTGGAACCCGCGCGCCGATGATGCTGCGGACGGTGCTCGGGCGCTCGAGGCCACGGACATGGCCACCGCCGTCGTGGTTTCGCCCACCGCTACTGGCGCAGCGCTTCGTTCGCGCCAAACGCAAAGTTCGAGACGCCGCGATCCCGTTCGACGTTCCCGGGGAGACCGAGTGGCCGGCCTGACTCGACGCGGTGCTTGAGGCGATATACGGCGCGTATGCGCTGGACCGGTTCGAGTGCTTGTCTCGCGTCGCGAGGCTGGCCCCACTTGGGGTGGGGGCGAGGGCGAGCTGAGTGCGACCACTCGGCCGTTCTCCGGAGACACAAAGAGTGACACCGTTGCCGTTTCGCTCGCGGTGCCTGGTCTTGCCACCAGGGAACGCATGACGCCGAACCACTACTCAGAAGAGTCGGCGCGACTCCTGCTCACTGCATTCAAGGCCGTCGAGCGCGTGCTCCTGTCGGGTCGCCATCGCCCTGGCCGGCATCCTGGGCGCCCTCTACTTTTTTGGAGATGGTCGCCGGTGGCGGCCATCCGCAAGAGGGACTGACGGTCGACCCGCTGCTTCTCGATCGGAAACTCAGTGATGGCGAAGTGCCCAGACGTCGCGGCGTTCCTGGTTGCGACCGCCTGCCCTGGGGAGCTGGAAGTCATCGGCGACCAAACAGCTGGCGGCATCGCACCGCCCGCGTAGTCTCGAAACGAGCATCCAGAAGAATGCCGGGCCCTTACGCAGGGGCCCGGCATTCTTTCGGCGCGGACCCGGGCATCGATATCGCGCTGAACGCGGGATCAAGCGCCGGCCCAGACCGGCTGCGCAGCGCCCTCTGGAAAAAATCGAAGAAAAAAGCGTAGGCGTGTCGATCGAGACGAAGCCGCGGCGTCAGGCCGGTGAGAGACAGAACAATGACCGTTCAAAACCCAGCCCAGAACCCCGCCAAAAGCCCTCGTCGGACCCTTCGACAAGTTCTCCTGGCTGCCACAGGCGCCACGTGCGCCATCGCATTGTTGCCCCTGGCGCTTCCCGCCGAGGCCCATGTCGAGCGCACCACCGTCATCGACGCGGAGGCCTCCGAACTCTACGCACTGGTGGCCAGCAACGAAGGCTACCAACGGTTCAACCCCTACAAGGACGCCGACCCACAGCTGCAGATCGACCTGTTCGGACCCTCCTCCGGCGTGGGCTCTGGGTTTCACTTCGACGGAGCGGACGGTACGGGGACGCAGACGGTCGCTGCGGTTGAGCCCGGCCGTTCGGTTCTGATGGACATCGATCTGGGCCCGATGGGCCGCCCCCAACAGCGGTTCGTCTTTGAGCCTACGCAAGGCGGCACGCGGGTCACCTGGCAACTCGACGCGGACCTCGGCTACAACCCCTTGGCACGTGTCGCGGGACTCTTCATGGACGACATGATGGGCACCACCTTTGAGCGCGGTCTCGCCAACCTCGGCAACGCAGCCACCTGAGCCCCCTCCCCCCAAACCGAAAGCACAAGACCATGCGATACACACTCCTCCTCCACAACAACCCCGCCGACGCCGATTTCGAAGACCCCACGCCCGAGCAAGTCGCGGAGCAAAAGGCCATCTACGGCCAGTACATCGGCAGCCTTCAAGCTGCGGGCGTCTTCGTGGACACCGACTGGCTGCAACCGGCAGATACTGCCAAGACGATCACCCTCAAGGATGGTGACCGCCGTGTACAAGATGGCGCCTTTGCCGAGACCAAAGAACAACTCGGAGGCTACTTCGTCATCGAGGTTCCGGACATCGACGCAGCGATGGCGTGGGCCGAGAAGTGCCCCGCCGCGCAGTACGGCTACGTCGAGGTGCGCGCATCTGCAATGGGTGGTGGATGAGCCCAACCGATGCGCGAGGGCGGGCCGCTGAGGTCGCGCGAGAGGCGTATCGCCGGCTCGTCGCGATGCTCAGCGCCCGCACGGGCGACATCATCGCAGCCGAGGATGCACTCGCTGATGCCTTCGCGCAGGCCCTCGTCAAGTGGCCTCTCGAGGGAGTGCCAGCACGCCCCGACGCGTGGCTCTACACCGTTGCGCGCAACAAGCAGCGCGATGGGTACAGACGCGAAGCTCGACGGCCGCGGGCAACCGAGGCGGAGACAGAGACCCTGGTCGCCCCCGAGCTGGAGCCGAGCATGATGCAAGAAGACCGACGTTTGGACCTCATGTTTGTGTGCGCCCACCCTTCGATCGCACCCAACGTCCGCGCGCCGCTGATGATGCAGACCGTGCTGGGGCTCGAAGCGCGAGACATCGCACCGGCATTTCTGTTGTCGTCGACAGCGTTGGCACAGCGACTGGTTCGCGCGAAAAAGAAGATCAAGGCAGCGGCGATCCCCTTCGCGGTCCCCGAGGCGGGCGAGCGGGCACAACGGCTCGGAGCCGTACTCGAGGCGATCTATGGTGCGTACAGCCTAGACTGGTTTGCGTCGCGTCCTGCCCGTGACGACGGGCCGCTGCGCAACGAAGCCACGTTCTTGGCGAGCCTGCTGGCACGTTGGCTTCCCAACGAAGCCGAAGCGCTCGGCCTGCATGCGCTGCTCTTGTTCTCGGAGGCCCGCCGTCCCGCACGTGATGCGGCGGAGAGGTTCACGCCTCTATCCGAGCAAGACATGTCTCTTTGGGATCCCAAAGCCATCGCCGCTGGAGTCGGCACGCTGACGCGGGCGCACGAGCTCGGAGCGCTGGGGCGGTTTCAGCTCGAAGCCGCGATTCAATCAGTGCATTGCCTCCGCGAGCCCGGTCAGCCTCCGGACTGGAGCGCGATCAGCCAGCTCTACGCGGGTCTGCTTCAGATCTGTCTCTTATACACATCTGACGCTGCCGACGAGCGAT
>CAJXVA010000626.1 GCA_913061055.1 uncultured Pseudomonadota bacterium | reverse complement strand
GGCAGCGTCAGATGTGTATAAGAGACAGGGCGCGGACCGGGGGTGTTCCAGCTCGCTTGCGATGGAGGATCGACGAATCGATCAGCTCAGCCCGACGTACGGCCCGGTGCAGTGCTCCGGGCTCCCGAACACCTGCCGGTCATCGCCAAACAGGTTGAGGATCGCGACCAGCAGGTTGTTGTGCGAGTCGTCCGCGAGCCCGTCGTTGCGAAGGAATCGCCCACCCCGCATTCCACCACCGCCCCCCGCCAAGAGGAACGGCATGTTCGTCTTCGCGTGGGTCGAGGGGTGCGCCAACTCGGTGCCAAAGAACACGACCGACTCGTCGAGCAGGCTGATCCCAGGCTCCATCTCGACGGCGTCCATCGACTCCAGCAGGTACGCGTGTTGCTCGCTGTACCAGGTCGCGATCTGTTCGCACTCCAGGGGCCGAAACCCACCGTCATGTTGATAGTAGTGATGGTGTTGCTCGAGGCCGAGCCAGGGGAACGTGTGCTTGGCCTCGGTGTCGGTCCACTGCAGCGATGCCACGGGCGTGATCTCGCAGGCGAGCGACATGACCAGCATGTCGGTCATGAAACGGCCCACCTTGGGGATGGCCTCGTCCGTGGTGGCATCGACCGTGGAGCCGTTGTCGGTCGAGTTCAGGCCGGTCTGCGGGTCGTAGTCCGAGGTGTCGATGCGCTCGGGGATCTGGCAGATGTCGGTGGGGATCGGCAAGTCGCCGATCGAAGTCTCGAGCTCGCGAATCTTCTCCAGGTGCTGCTCCAGCTTCTGTCGATCGGCGCTTCCCATGCCCGGTGCCAGGGATTCGAAGCGGCGATCGACGAAATCGAGGATCGACTTCTTGCGGGCCAGGCGGGCCTCGAAGTCTTGACCGCTGTCGGGATCGAGCGCGCCGAACAGGCTGTCGAACATCGCTTGCGGGTCCAACCGAGGCGGGATGGGATCGAAGTTCTCGTTGTCTTCGAAGTTGACCGTGTTGATCGGGTGCAGCAGTCCGTGGGACTTGCCGGTCCCCCACCGCACCGCCATCTGCAGGCTCTTGCGCGGGAAGCCCTTGCTGATGAGGCTGGCGATCGCCTGATCGACCGAGGGTCCCTGGGCGTAGCCGTCGCCTCCCTGAGGCGTTCCGCACAGCCAGGCGATGATGCCCGCTTGGTGTTGCTCGCCGATAGCGCTGCGCATGGCGAGGCCGTCCATGACCAGGAGCTTGTCCCGAACCGCCTCGAGGGGGGCCAGAATCGAGCTGAGCGTGAAGTCGTCCTCGGTGCCAGTGGGTCGCCAGCGGTTTTCGCCCTGACCGTCGTCGGTGACGTTGCCGCCAGGCGTGTACACGGTGACGAAGCGCTTGGCGCAGCCTTCTTTGGCGTGGGCGGTGGCAGCCGTGCCCATGATCTCGAGCCAGGGCAGGGCGATGGCCAAACCACCGGCACCTTGCATCACGGCCCGACGAGAGAGTCTTTTCGTCATTGCTACTGTCCGTTCCCGTCTGCGGGCGCCATGTAGAGGAAGTCGTCGGTCTGCGTCAGGTCGATGAGCAGCTGCTGAACGTCATGTCCCGAGGCGTCGAACTGCTCGATGAGCCGCTGCTGCGTGCATGCGTCTGCGTCGCCCGCGGTGCGTCCGTAGGCGAAGTTGGACCAGTGGGTGACGAAGCAGGCGTGTGTCGCCTCGGAGGCGGCGATGCCGTCGATCAGCTCCAGCGGGCCTGCGACGTCGCCGACCCCGGGCAGGGCCCCGCTGGCATCGATGCTCACGCCGTTCTCCTCGTCCCGCCACAGTCCGACCGCGTCGTAGTTCTCAAACGTGAGCCCCAGCGGGTCCATGAACGCGTGACAACCCGAGCAGGCGGAGTCCTCGCTGTGCCTGGAGAATCGCTCGCGGGCCGTGGCGCCGGAGTCTGGGTCGGGGGGCTTCACCTCGTCGGCGATGTCGCCGGTGGGGAAGGGGATCTCGGTGCACATCAGTGCCTTGGTGATGAACGCGCCGCGGGTGACCGGGTTGGTCTCGTTGGAGTGGATCGTTCCGGCGAGCATACCGGCCTGCGTCAGCAAGCCGCGGCGCTGGGAGGGGTCGTGCTCGACGCGAACGAAGGCGTCACCACTGACCCCCTCGATGCCATAGAAGTCCGCGAGCGTCTCGTTGACGAAAGTGTAGGGGGCCGTCAGCGCCGCGTCCCAGGTTCCAGGGCCCTCGAAGATCTCGTGGGCAAGGAACGTCTGCACCTCCTCGCGCATCGCTGCGCCGACCTGCGCGTCGTAGCTCGGATAGCGGTCGGCGGCGCGCTCGAGATACTGCAGCCCGCTGATCGGCAGGGCGTTGTCGAAGAAGAAGCGAACGACCGCACGAGCCTGGGGGGCGGCCAACATGCGCTCGGCGTGTTCGAGCACCTGGGGCGCGGTGACAAGGGCATCGGCGGCGGCGGCTTCGCGCAGCGCATCATCGGGCATCGTTCCCCACAGGAAGTACGACAGACGGCTCGCCATCTCGTGGCTCGTCGGTCGCCGGCGTCCCTGCGCGTCGGTGAACCCGTGCTCGACCCGGTAGAGGAAGTCGGGTGACTGAAGCAGGACCTCGACCACCCCCGCGACGCTGGTCGTGAAGTCGGCGTCGGCCCGAAGCATCTGTTCGAACCCGGCCAACGCGTCGATCTCGTCGTCGGCGAGGGGGCGCCGGTAGGTCAGCGCACCGAAGTCCTCGATGAAGCTTCGCGCGCACGCATCGGTCGCGTCGGGGTCGCCCGAATCCAGGCCGCTCGAGCATGGCGCGATCCGGGCGAGGGCTTCGGGGGTGGCGGTGGCCTCGAGCGCGAGGGCCTCGGCCGCGACGTTGTACTCCTCGGCAAGAAGACTGGAGACCGACTGCGCGCCGGCGTCGTTTCCAAACCCGTTGGCCAACTCCTCGCTGGGGAATCCGTCGGCGGGAAAACTCTCGGTGCCCAGGAGGTCGCGGACGGTGTTGTTGTATTCGAACCGGGTCAGGCGCCGCAGGGTCACGCCGCCATCGTGTTCTTCGAGGCAGGTTGGGACTTCGGGGCCGCCACTTTCATCCCCTGACTCGTCCTCACCCGGGTCGGTGCCCGCGGCGCCGCCGCTGGAGTCACCGCTCGCAGAGATCTGCGCGCCCTCGTAGCAGCCGCCGGCAAGACCCAGGGCCAGACACCCCGCGACCCCGGCCCGGACCGCGGCGCGCTCGCGTCGCTTGTTGACGAATTCCCCCGGCACCACCTCAAGGTCACACTTTCAGCGGCGTCGTCCGCCGGTTTCTGGCGAAAAAACGGACCGATGTAGACCGCGTGGGCTGGCTTTCGCTCGTTCCATTGGCTGTGACGCGGACAGTCCCAGCCGCTTGCAGCGACTTCATGTAGCCTCTGCGGCCGATGTTGCGACTCCCCCCCGATCGCGCCGCCGAGCGTGTGGCTGAAGCGCTCGTCGGTGGGCAACGAATGCGGCTCCTCGGAGCCGACGGACCGGTCCGCGCTCTGTGCCTTGCGCGTGCTGCCCGGCACCCTTTGGGCGATGCCCCGGTCGTGATGTTGGCGCCCGACGACGTGACGGGTCGCGCGATCGTGAAGGACGTCGCGTTCTTCTTGGGCCTGGCCAGCGACGACCGTCATCAAGACGGCGAGATCCTCTACATCCCGGAACTCGACGTCTCCCCGTACGCGGATGTCTCGGCCGATCCTCGTGTGGTTGGAGCCAGACTGGCTGCCCTCGGACGCCTGCTCAGCGATGATCCGCCGAAGCTCGTCGTGACCAGCGTTCGGTCACTGGTCCGGCGGGTCATTCCCAAGGATGCGTTCGCCCGAGTTTGCCAGCGGTGGTCCACACACGACGAGGTCGACCGCGACGTGGCTGCGGCTGCGCTCTTCGCCGCTGGATACACCCGGGTCGACGTTGTCGAGGATCCCGGAACCTTCGCGGTGCGCGGCGGGGTCATGGACGTGTTCGTGCCCCGGTACCACTTTCCACTTCGCATCGAGTGGTTCGGGGACGAGATCGAGCGGATGCGGATGTTCGACGCGGACTCGCAGCGGAGCCTGCGTGACGTCGAGTCCGTCACCATCGACCCGGTGCGCGAGACGATCGTCACCCGCAGCGGTGGGGTCCGTGGCGCGCTCTTGGAGATCGCCGACCATGTCACGGCACCCTCGAGCAAGACCCGGCTGGTCTGCGACAACGTCGATAAGGGCGTCGACTTCTTTGGCATCGATGCGCTCGCGCCGGCTTTTCATGACCGCATGGATCCGCTGTGGACGTATCTGGAGGATGCCTCTTGGCTCGTCGAGGAGCAGTCCGCGTTGGTCGGAGTGGCCGACAAACAGGCGCAGGTGCACTGCGAGGCCTACGAGCGGGCGCGGGCGAACCACAACTTGGCCGCCGACGTCGACGCGTTCTTCGTGCCGCCGCAGTCGCTGGCGGAGATGCTCGCTGCCCAACCGGTGGTGGCGTCGCGGGTTGAGACGGCCGGCGATGGCTCGGATGATCGTCCCACGATCACGATCACCTCGGAGCGTTCGGCGCGACTGCGCTTGGAGTTGGAATCCGCCCGAGGCCGCAAGGACGGCGAGATCCTGCGGCCGGTCGTCGACCACATCCGGCGACACACTCGAGGGCCCGACGATGACACGCCCGGCCCAGCGTGGAGGGTCATCATCTCCGCGCCCAACGTCACCCACGCCGAGCGCCTGACCAGCTTGTTGCGCGGCTACGGGTTGCCGATGGATCCGCCTCGAGGACCCGAAGGACACCTGCTGACCCTCAGCGCGACCGACCAGCTACGCTCGACGGTGCAGGTTGTCGCGGGCGAGCTCTCGACGGGATACGAGTCCCCCGACGAGCGCTTCTTGCTTCTGTCCGAAGCGGACATCTTCGGCAGAGTCACGAAGAAGGCGCGGACCCGAAAACGAAAAGCCGGTCTGGGCAGTCTCACCCAGCTGCAAGAGGGCGACTTCATCGTGCATATCGTGCACGGGGTCGGTCGCTACACCGGCCTGACAAAGCTGGCGATGGGCGGGGTCCCGGCGGACTTCGTGCTCGTCGAGTACGCCGGCGGGGACAAGCTCTACCTCCCCGTTCACCGCCTCAGCGAGATCGACCGCTACGTCAGCGCGGACGCCAAGCCGCCCAAGCTCGACAAAATGGGGGGGACGTCGTTCGCGACGAAGACCGCGAAGGTCAAGGCCGAGGTCCGTCAGATCGCCGAAGAACTGCTGCAGATCTACGCCCAACGAGAAGCCCTGCAAGGCCACGCGTACCCGGAGATGGCGGAGACCTCGGCGTTCGAGGCCACCTTCCCGTTCGAAGAGACGCCCGACCAGCAGGACGCCATCGACGCGGTTCACCGCGACATGACCCGCCCGCAGCCGATGGACCGTCTGGTCCTGTCTCTTATACACATCTGACGCTGCCGACGAGCGATCTAGTGTAGAT
>CAJXVA010000625.1 GCA_913061055.1 uncultured Pseudomonadota bacterium | reverse complement strand
CTACACTAGATCGCTCGTCGGCAGCGTCAGATGTGTATAAGAGACAGCATCTGCTTGGGTTCCCTGAACGGCTGGCGAAGGCTCCCTACACGAGGCAAGCCAAGCGGTTGTTCAAGCGGGCCGCGGAGCTGCGAGAACGCATCCCACGCGACGACAAGCGATGGATGAGATCGCTCCAGGACGCGTTCGAGAACTGGCTGTCGTACGGCGAGTTGCCGGAGGACGAATTGGTTCGAGAGTCCGTGCTTGTCGAAGGTGAGATGGATGCGCTGATGCGGCACTTCGCGGGCGAGGACGTGAGCGAGGTGATGGCGGACTACGATCGGGTGGCGACCACGGAGCAGTCCGACGAGTCACTGGCCGAGCTGATTCGGGTTGCTGGCCGATAGCCGGTGCACTCACACAACGGCGTAGTAGATCACGTAGAGCCACGAGCCAACGCCATGCAGGATCGCCCACAGGATCGGCTTGTACAGTGACCAAGAAATGGTGATCGCTAGCACGGCGTCGAAGCCGAGGCCGGCACGCGCGACCGAGCCAGTGGCGGTTGGTTTGGTTGTCATCGCCGTCAAGTGGCTGACCGTGCTGCGGGGCTGTTGAGGCGACGGCGCACGAGTTGGTAGACTCTCGACACGCATGGAGTCTCTGCAGCGGAGTACCTTCGTCTGGGCTGGCGTCCTGCTGCTGGCACTTGGCGCAACGGTTGTGTTCCTGGCAATCGAGGACGACCGACACGCAGACCAAAGCGGCTTAATGCTGTTCGCGGCGGCTGGCCCCACGATCGCCGGTGCGCTCCTCTTGTGGCGCGGAATTCAGCTACGCCTTGCATGGGAGCGCGAGCAGCGATCCTCGGATCGTTGATACCTATTGGCCGCCCGCCAGGCACACCGAACTCACCGTCGCATTACCTGAGTGTTGTATCCGCAGCGCCTCAGGGACGACTTGGACGCGAAGGTCTGTGATCCGCCGCTCCGCGCCATGTCGGCGAGCGTGATCTGCGTTGCGGATACAATCAGGTAAGACGGAGCCGCGGCTCAACGCCGGTATGGAGATTGAATCGGGGATCGGGTGTTGGATTGCGGTAGGGCAAGGGCGGCAGACAACGACTGGCAGGCCGAAAGGTCACCGAGGCTGGCAGTTGAGCAGTCCAAGGCGTGCGAAGGGAAGTGAAACGAGGGCCTGGATTGGGAGCTGACCGGGCATTGGCCAGCGGGCACCTGATCCTCGGTTTGGAGGATGACGACTTCTGCGCAGACGGAATGAAGGCGGCTGTGGTTCATGACGTGTCCTCCGCCTTGGTGACCAGGGTGAGGGCCAACTGTCGCGCGCTCAGCTTCCGGGTGTGAATCATCTGCCCCTTCTTGCAAACCGGGCACGGTGGCGCCGAGGCTTCGTCAGTTGCGTCGTGTTGCGGGCAAGGCGATGTAGTGGGCGGCGATGCCGCGAGCAACTCCCGACACCTTGCGATGTTCTTCTTCCGGTGTCTGTTGGCCAGGAAACCCTGGTGGCGAATGCGCACGAATCCCTTCGGAAGCACATGGAGCAGAAACCGCCGAATGAACTCGACTGCGTTGAGGGTCATGGCTCCGCGACGGGAGCCGTGCGCGTAGTCTTTCCACGCGAAGGTCACCTTGCCGTTTTCCATGCGAAGTAGTCGACGGTTCGAGATCGCTACGCGGTGCGTGTAGCGGGCGAGGTACTTGAGCACGCAGTCCGGACTCCCGAATGGTGGTTTGGCGTAGACCATCCAGCCCTTGCCGTACAACGGCCTCAAGTAGGACCGGAAGTTCGACGGGTCTTCGAGGGGGGCAAGGCTGCCGTGGAATTCCAGGCCCCCCGCATCGAAAGACCGCCTGATCTCGTCGAGGAGTTTGGCTCGAAACATCCGAGAGAGGACTCGGACCGGCAGGAAGAATCCCGGCTTGCAGGCCATCCATCGCGTGTCGTCAAGCGAGATCCCGCCACCCGTGACGACACAGTGGACATGCGGATGGTACTCGAGACTCTGTCCCCAAGTGTGCAGTATCGACAGCACGCCAACTCGTGCGCCGAGATGCTTGGGATCGGCGGCGATCTCCTTCAGCGTCTCGGACGCTGCGCGGAACAGGATATTGTAGACGGCTACCTTGTTCTGCATCGCGATCGCAGCGACTTCGTGTGGCACGGTGAAGACGACGTGGAAGTACTCGACCGGGAGGAGCTCGGACTGTCGAGCGGCGAGCCATGTGGCGGTCGCCGCGGCCTGGCACTTGGGGCAATGCCGGTTCCGGCACGAGTTGTAAGTGATGACCTCGTGGCCGCACTCGTCGCAGGCGTCGACGTGGGCACCGAGTGCCGCTGTACGACAGGCTGTCACGGCGTGCAGTACACGCCTCTCCGCGCCCGACACTCGGCCGGATCGTGAAGCAGCAAAGGCCGCTCCGTGGTCACGAACTACGTCGGCCACTTCCAGTGCCTGACGCCCCATGGTCGGCTCTGGTCAGGACGACTCGACAGCCAGATCCAGGGGGCTCGTCGTCGACAGCACATCTCCCGTCGCAACTTGGGTCTACGTTGCCGTGGTGGTGAGGCTCGCATGGCCAAGCAAGAGCTGGATCGTGCGGACGTTGGTTCCAGCCTCCAGGAGATGCGTCGCGAAGCTGTGGCGCAACGTGTGCGCCGTGACCCTGTCGTCCAGCCCCGCGGCCTTTCTCGCCCGCACGCAAACGCGTTGCACGGATCGCATGGTGATCGGCTGGCCCTGCTTGCCGGGGAAGAGCCAGTCGCGGGGCCGTGCGATGCGCCAGTACTCGCGAAGGAGTTCGAGCAACATCGGAGAAAGTGGAACCATCCGGTCCTTCTTGCCCTTGCCCTGATGAATACGAATGACCATCCGCTTGCTGTCGAGGTCAGCGACGCGCAAGTGAGTCGCCTCGGAGACACGCATCCCAGCGGCGTAGCATGTGGTCAAGATCGCGCGATGCTTGATGTTGCGCAGGCTGCTCAGGAGCTTGAGCACGTCTTCCCGACTGAGGACAACAGGTAGGCGGCGCTCGGGCTTCGGGTACGGAATCCGTTCGACGACCCAGTCCTTCTGAAGCGTGTTGCGGTACAAGAACCGCAACGCCGAAGCGACCTGGGTGAGGGTCGAGTAGCACGCTCCCGCATTCGCGAGGTGAGCTTGGAATGCCCGGATGTGCTCGGGCCCAAGCTGATCCGGCGGGCGGCCGAAGTGGCGCGCGAAACGAGCGACGTAGCGAATGTACGCCTTCTGCGTGTGCGGCGAGAAGTTGCGGATCCTGAGATCCTCGAGCATCCGAGAGCGGAGCGGTGTCATCGCGATCTCCTTGCAGTGAGAGATCCTCCCTACCGACCGACCTCACCCTATCGCCCGGATCAACATCGACGTGACTACCTGTAGTCCGGTTGCGGGCAGGAAATCGTACGTACCCTCTCAGCCTAGATTGGCGTAGCCGCTTCCATCGCCCTGCCTACCGCGCAGCGGTTTCGTTCTTACCTGTAGCATCTGACATGGAGGATGAGCGACTCGGCGGGCTGCTTCGCAGCTACCGTCGCACGTCCTGACAGCCTGGCTCCTCGTTGACAGGCTGGTTGCCGACCTCGAACCGAGCCACCGGTCTGCCTGCTCGGCCGAAACCACCGATCAGTCATTGGTCATCGACGAGTCGGAACTGGCCAATTCGACGCACAGCAGCGTCGGCTATTAAGTTTCCGGATACTGCGGGGTTAGCGCCCCCGCGATTCGTGCACCAACGCTTCGACACACTCTCCGGGTATTGCGAGGTTTTACTCGGCACTAGGCTTCGCTTGATCCTTACGGCACATCGCGAGAATTGCCACCAGCACGAGTAGACCTAGCGGCAAAATCCTGATTGCCCACCCGGCGGCTTCGCTACCACCGACCCAATCAGGCAGATCACGAATGCTTCTCAGCAAGCTACCAGCGCGATTCACGACTGCTCCGCCGGCCTGGTGCGGATCAGCGCGCAGCGCCTCCTGGTCCTCAGTCAGCTTCAGCACAGACGAACCTAGTGACATCAATAAAATCAAGCTCACAGGCCCAGCCTTCGTCATTGAGACAGGTCGAGCAGCCGAGTTTTTGGAATCGTGAGCCATGTCCTACGTCATCGCCTAAGCGGGAAGCAATATGAGACCCTTTTGATTCTACTTCGCGTGAGCCGAAAGCCGCAACCCAAACCAACGATCAAACCGACCTACGACTTGGCATCCTGAATCCCGACAACGCCTCCCACCGGACACCATCCTGAGATGGCACCGCAAGCTGATCGCGGGGCATCACACCTACCCGCACAAGAAGCGCGCTGGCCGGCCTAGACTCATGCAGTCCATAAGCGAACTGATCGTGCGCATGGCAACCGAGAACTCGAGCTGGGGCTAACCGAGCATCCATGGCGAGCTGAAGAAGGCCGGGCATCGGTGCCGCGCCACCAAAACTTGGTCGGATTCGCACTCGCCCCTACTACGATGCAACCAGAAGGATGACAGATCACGAGCAACAGTACGACGACGAGCAGTGGACGCCTCAGCCATACACGTTCGACGAGTTTCGCAGTCAGATGGCAGCGATGGGGACGGTCCGGACCTACACAGACGTCCGCAACCACTACGGCGAGAAGCCGTTCAAAGCACATATCGGCACCGAGCAATCGTTTGAGTCGACGGCCTTCCGGGTCATCGACTACTTCGCACAGCAATACAAGGATCGTCGCGAGGTCGCCTACAAGGCGAGTCGATTCATGGCGACCATGCAATGGCTTGTCGAACACACTCCCGAGTTCGTCGATACGGACCATGTTCGAGCACTCGACGTTGATCCAGGCAGCGACGAGCCCGACCACAAAATCTCAGACCACTTGATGGGCGCCGCATTTGAGCTGGTAGCGCTCGGCGATATCCGAAAGCCTCCCACAACCGAACAGATTCTCAGTCGCGCCGACGAACTCCGCGAAGAGGAAGACGCAAACTAGCAGCATGAACCTGCGCGAATACATCACCCAGGCTCTCGACGACGTCAGCGGGGCCCTCGCCGACCACCTGCACAAGCATGCAGACGGTCAGGACCTCGAGTCGAAACTCCCTCACGGGGCAACCGTCGAGCAAGCGATCAAGCATCAGTTCAGCGAACGACTCGGCGACATCGTGTTCGACGTTTCGACGACGGTAACCGAGTCCAACGAGAAGAGTGGCAAGGCTGGTATCAAGGTAATCAGTGGCGACATCAAGAAGAGCGAAGCAAGCGAAGCCGTTCAGCGAATCCAGGTGACGATCCGCGCACTCAAACCTCGCTAGTCGGCACGAGCATCGAAGGCATGGGAGAGCCGTTTCAAACCACATTCGTCGTCGGCGCAGGGGCCAGTGCCGAGTTCCGACTACCGCTCAACGATGGCCTGCGAGAACTCGTTCGTGACGACCTAGCAGCCC
>CAJXVA010000624.1 GCA_913061055.1 uncultured Pseudomonadota bacterium | reverse complement strand
CTACACTAGATCGCTCGTCGGCAGCGTCTGATGTGTATAAGAGACAGGCATCGCAGCCCTTCGACACCGCGAGGTCGAGCCGCGCAGCCATCACCGCGCGCACCCCCTCGTCGCGGTGGTCGAGCCAGGCCTCCCCAGGCCAGCCGTCCAGCGGGTCCCCGATCGCCGCGGACGGTAGGTCGCCCGCGTCGTCGCGCCACTCCTCGTAGCTCCCCGCGCTGAAGTAGCAGATCACAATGCGACCGTCGGCGTGGAGGGTGTCGATCGTCCCCTGCGGCACATCGAAGAGGTCGATGTCGTACACCTCGACATCGACGGACGTGTCGATGTCCTCGACGAGCTGCCACTGCCAGCTGGTGCCGGGCGCCGGCTGCCACGGAAGCTCCGGCGCTCCACCGGTCTCTGCGTCGTCGGTGCCGCCGGAACCCGCCGGATCGATTCCGCCCCCGGTCGACTCGCCGTCGGTCGACCCCCCACCGGAGTCCGTCAGTCCGCTGGAGGAACCCGCCGAGGCGCCGGCGGAGTCGGCCGATCCTGATCCCGGTGCTGTGGATGCGAACCCACCAGAGGATCCCCCCGCAGCCACGGTGCCGTCATCGCTACAACCCACCAGAAGCAGCGCCACGGCCCCAAAACTCCACTTCAAGCCAACCATCGGTGTCGACGGTATCACGGGCAGGCCGCACACCGACCCGACCGAGCACCACCGGCTCCAAGGAGGACCCACGATGGGCCGCACCACCAGCGGCTCAGCCCTTGCGGTGGCCCCAGCACACGGCACAAACGGAAGGTGAAGGGTCGGCACAAGCGAGTCATGGTGCTCTCGCTCGGAACCGAAACCGACGTTTGGAACGCGGCGCGCATCACCGCGGCCTGGGGCGCCCGGCGGGATGTGGAAAGCGTCGAAGTCGTTGGTTGGGACCTCACCCACGACGCGTGCGCCCTGCTTCCCGGCGCCTCGGTCGTCCACGATCTCCCGCTGTCGGGGCTCCGCATTCGTGCCCAGCGCCACCCCCTCGCCGCCGCGATCGCACTCAAAGGCGCGATCGAAGGCATCTTGGCCGGGCAGTCGTTCGATGCGGTCCTGAACATGACGTATGGAGGACTCGCCGGTCACCTGGCGCCCATGTTCACGCGGGACCCGCATTGTGTCGTGGGACCGTTCGTGGACGAAACCGGTCAGTGGAGAGCCTCGCACCCCGCGTTCGAATACCTCGCAACGTGGGGCATCGATCCAGCGCTCAACGTGTTTGCGCTCCAAGATGTCTGGTCAGCGGGTGCACTCGTCCGCACAGACGAGGCGGGCTTGATCGCACCGGACCCCGTCGCGGACACCCTGGTCGAACACGGCTGCGGCGCGGGCCCGACCCCGGTCCTCGTTGCACCCACCCGCGCGTCCGAGGCCTGGCTGGGGTTCGGCTGGGAAGCACTGGTTTCCTCGCTCGCGCACAGCGGAGGTCGACCGGTCATGCTTGTCGCCCCCAAGGGGGAAGAAGAACTCGTCGAGCGCATCTCCGACCGTACGGGGGCCGACGTGGCGCGCTGGCCCCTGCGGCACACCGCCGCGTTGATCAAGCGGTGCGGCGCAGTCCTCACCTCAGACTTCGGGACCGCCGTTCTCGCGGCGCGCACGGGGGTGCGGCAGGTCCTCTTGCGACCGCAGGGTCCGATCCCCCTCGCCGCCCTGCCGGGACCGCACATTCTCACCATGTCCGGCGCCAAACGGCCGCTTCACCTCGACGCGGTCCTGACTCATGCCGCGTGGTACCTGCTGCAGCAGAACGGATTGGAGTCCCACCTCCACTCCGCCGGCGACGGACTCGCCGTCCACGAAATCGGCTACGACAACGGCGGCTGCCTGGGAGCGAGCCCCGTCTCGAATGCCGAAGCGGACCCGGCCGCGAGCACCCTCAAGGCGTGGCGGCAGGTTTGGCGAGACGCATGGGTGGGTCTACCCCCGGCACGGCGCGCCATCGACCACCTCCTGAAGTACGGTGACTCCAATCGACTCGGCCGGGCGCGGCTCGACCGGGGTCCCGTGGGGCAGGCCCTGCGCAAAGCCAGCCAGCGCCGGGAGGCAGCGGCGTGATCCCGGTCTGGGTGCAACGCCTGCCGGCGATCTGGATCGCCTTCGTGCCAGGCCTCGATCCGCGGATGCCTCCAGGGGCGACCGTGCTGTCCATCGCCGACGCAAAGACGATGGTGCAGAACGGTCAAATCTCGTTCGACGTCGCCAACGCTTGGGCCCACGGCGCGGCCGTCGAGTTCGCCGACGATGCTCCGCCCGAGGTTCGTGCGGTCGCGGGACGCTTGCGCCTGCTGCTGCCCGAAGCCTCCAGGCCCCACCTCGCGGAGATCGGGACGCGATTCGGCGTCCCGCGCATCGCAACCGCGATGGCGGTTCATGCCACGCCCCCCTCGGTCGCGGCCCTCGCACAGGAGCTCGCCGAGCCCCACCCCGATGGCGTTCCACGACTCAGCCCCGAGGCACGCTTGCTTCGCGCGCTCACGGGGCTCTGACCGCCGGCTGGAACGTCCTACTCGCAGGGGTCGCCAGGGAGCTGGGTGATCCACTCTTCGATGAGTTCGACTCCAAAGTCGTCCGCCAACAGGCTGGGCAGCTCAGGCATCTTGACCTCTGGATCCTCGCTCGCCATCCGGTACGGAAGAATGCTCATCTCCGGACTCCCCGGAACGATGTCGTAGCTACGGCCTCCAGCGCCAGGTCCAGCGGCTGCCGGTAGCTTGCAGACCCCGTACTCGGCCGGGTCCTCGACCCAAACCGCGAACTTCAGCCCACTCGAGCCGCCCGCCCCACCCGGGCGATGGCAGTGCGCGCAGTTGCCATGCAGGTACGCCCGCGCTCTCGCATCGACCGACGCGTCTCCGGCCGGATTCGCGAGCGCTGGGAGCTCGGCGGCAGCCGGCACGTCCCCGCCAAAGAAGCCGTTGTCGACCAGCCACTCGATCTGGTTGACCTCGCCCTCACCACCGATGTCCCAGGTGGTGTTCATCTGCCGGGTCGTGGGGCCCAGGATGAGCGTCTGGTCATCGCGCTGGTGGCAGCTCTCGCAGACGTTCTGGTCCGGCACCAAGTACAGCTGCGACTGCGGGTCACCCGCCTCGTCGAGGTAGTCGATGTAGACGTCCGCCCCGGCCTTGGTCTGGTCCGCTTCGGTCTGCTCGTCGTTCCAGATGTAGCCGTAGCTCTGCCAGTTGCCGTCGGCCTCGAGCACCAGCAACCGTGTTTCCACGACTCGCAGGTCTTCGGCTTCTCCCCGATCTTGGTCGAAGTAGAAGTGCTTGATGAACACCGAGCCCGTCGGGAAGTCCCACTCGTTCTGCTCGGTGAAGCCGATGCTCGAGCCCTCGGGAATGACGAAGTAGCGCCCCTTCTCTGCCGCGTCCGCCCACAACGGAGCGGCGACCGTGTACGGGATGACCCCATCGTTGGGAATGAGGTCCGCCAGCTCGCCTCGGAAGAAGTTGTACTCCGACAACGTCTCGTACGGGTACTCGTCGATGTCGAGGTTGACCGGATCGACGGGGACCTCCCCCTCGGTATCCGTGTCGGTGTCGGCATCCGTATCGGAGGACGCGGTGGTCTCCGACGACCCCGTGGTGCCGGAGGTGGCCGACGTCCCTTGAGACGACGCATCCGTATCGGCGTCGGCACCAGGGCCATCATCACCGCACGCGGTGACGAGACTCAGCGCCGAAAGAAACAACAATCCGTGGCGAGTTCGCATGGGCGAGCGTCCTTTCAGTCGACCGGGGATTCGGTGGGAAGAGCCGGCTGCGTGCACGTGAACGGAGCGAGGTCCGTGTTCGTGCCGCCCTGCTGCTGACAACCGTCGGCCATGAAGAACTGCTCGGCGTCCACGGTCAGGCAGTTGGCAAGCGCGGGGTCGTCCTGGTCCAGCTCTGCGTTGAAGCAGCCACCGGCGATGATCTCGGGGCCCGGCGTCTGGTTGCCGTTGAGGACCAGAACGAGCTGGTCCGGCGCGGTCGCGTTGCCGGAGATGACGTTGTCGTGGACGTAGTTGCCCTCGGAGTAGATGTCGAACTCGGGGTCGTTGGGATCGCCGAACAACGAGGGCAGGAAGCCCACCACGGCGACGCCGAAGCTGTCGTTGCCCGTGATCTCGTTGTCCCAGACCTCGTTGGTATCGGTCGCGACCAGCAGAACCCCTGCACCCGGCGGCAGGATTCCGACTGTCGTCCCCGGGTCACCGAAGTTGACGGTGTTGTTGTCGACGATCCGGTTGCCGTGCACGTTGGCCCGCTTGCCGTCGAGCGTGTCGAGTCCGGGCAGCGTGATGATGAGGATGCCGTTGGTGTTGTCGTGGGCATTGTTGTTGCGCACGACGACGTCGGTGGAGTTCTCGACCTCGATGCCGATGACGTTGCCGTACGCCTCGGAGTTCTCGATCAGCGACTTGCCCGATTGCCCGAGGTAGACCCCAGCATCGGCAGCGCCGTAGACGACGCAGCCATCGATGACGACGTTCTGGGACTGGACGGGGTACAGCGCGTAGGCGCCGTTGGTCGGGTCGGCTTCAGCGGCCCAGCCGACGGTGACATTGCGGAACACGACACCGTCGACGTCGTTGGCACGGATTCCGTCTCCAGGCGTCTCGACAACGGTGAGCGCCTCGATGGTGTTGCGGTCACCCTCGATGAGGATTCCGTTGCCGCCGGACTTCTGGCCGCTGAAGTCGAAGATCGTGGTGTCTTGACCGGCGCCGCGCAGGGTCACGTCGTCGGTGGGCATCGTCAGCTGTCGGGTGAAGGTGAACGTACCTTCGCCGACACAGACGACCTCCATCGGCTGCACGTCGACAAGCGCGGTGAGCATGTCCTCTTGAACATTGGCCGAGTCCGCGGACACGAAGTAGTCGCAGCCCTCGGGAAGCTCAACGTCCTCGCCGGTGCTGGTGTCGGCGGCGCTCGAGCTGCCGGACTCGGCAACCGTGGTCGGACCGGTGGTCGGGTCGGTTCCGGAGGTGGTGGTGGAGGCGGAGGAGGTTGTGGCCTCGGTATCGGACTCGGTCGCGTCTCCACCAACGTCGTCGGCAGGGCAGCCAGCGAGGGCCACCGGGAGAGCAAGCAGGGAGAGCGTGAGGACGGACGTACGTGTGGTCATGGCAAAGTTTTCCGGAAAGCTGGCGGACTGACTGACCGACCGGTCAGCTTGAGTTAACAGCTTTCCATCTCGGTTACCACAGACGCGGGAGTGCCGCGAATGTGAGTCTTCGCGCAGGATGTAGGTGGATATGCGCGTTCGGAGCCACCCGAAATTGAAAAAGCCCCGCCGCGCCGAGGCGCGAGCGGGGCTCGGTGGGGCTGCGAAGTGATCCCTACTGAACGGTGAGGACCAGCGAGAACACGACGTTGGCTGCTGTGCCGGCCGTGCCGCTGCCCGACATTCCACCGGAGGCTGTCTCTTATACACATCTG
>CAJXVA010000623.1 GCA_913061055.1 uncultured Pseudomonadota bacterium | reverse complement strand
AGGTACAGCTCGGCCATGCCGCCGAGCGCGATTCGCTGGAGGACTTGGTACCGACCAAGCTTCGTTCCCGGTGGGAGCCCGCCGACCGCGGCGCTGTGGGTCGGAGTGATGCCTTGGGCCGCGATCATGATGGCGTCTGACCGACGACGAGCCGCATCAGAGACTCCAGCTGCTCCATCGACACCTGGTGCTCCCCGCGACCCGACATCCGAGTGAAGGCAGAGCGAAGTCTGTCGCGAGCGCGGGTCATGCGAGTGCGAATGGTGATCGGGTTGACGCCAAAGTGCTGGGAGAGCGCCGGCGTGGCGATGCCCTGCCAATAATAGAGGACGAGCAGGAGCTGGGGCGCGGAGGGCAGCGCTGCGAGGGCCCGGAGCAAGATCACCTGTTCCTGCGTCCGCACCATCAGGGTGGACATGCGGGTCTGGGGTGCGGGTTGGGCGGTGTCGTCGAAGCTCCCAAGCTCGCGGCTGCGGGCCATCTTGCGCTTGTGCATCACCAGCTGCCGGCGAGCGATACCGAGCAGGTAGGGCCGGAAGGAGCCGGGATCTCGTAGGCGCTCGGGGTTTTCGATCAGCACCATGAACGTGCGCTGCGCGAGGTCCTCGGCCGCCCAGGTCGCGTTGAGCTCGAAGTAACGCAGAACGACGGTGTAGTGCCGACGCATCAGCAGCTCGCCGCAGGTGCGGTCACCGCTTCGCCAGGCCTCGAGCAGTTGGGCGTCGCCGAGCGTGTCCAACGCCCGGACCGTATCACGGGAGGCACCCGTTTCTTGCCGCGAGCGTAGGCCAGATCGCACGCCGCGCACGGAGACCCGGCGCGGGATTTTTTGCGGAACGTTTTGCCTCCGGGCGCCAACGAGTCTTACCCGGCGGTCGCGCGTGGCGACAATTCCGGGAGAGGAGACTTCGGGTGAACCCCAGATCCATCACAAGCATCGCGCTTCTGAGCCTTTCCATGGGCTGTTACCAGGGCGTGGACCTGGATGTGGCGCCCGGCGCCGAGGACCCCGACACCGGGCTGGACTCCAGCGGCTCCTCGGGCAGCAGCGGGGGCGAGGACACGTCGCCGGAGCCAGAGGACGCGTCGTTGGTCCCGTTTGCGGGGCTGCGTCGTCTCACCGCCGCCGAGCACGACGCGACCTTGCGCGACCTCATCGGGGACGAGCTCGGGGACAGTGTGTTGTTCCTCCCTGAGGACCCACGCACCCCGTTCGACAACGACTACACCACCCAAACGCCGGCGCAGTCGCTCATCTCGGGGGCTGACCTTCTCGCTTCGGATGCGGCGGCCCGCTTGGTCGCGGATGCACCGAGGCTGGGCGAAGTCGTGGGTTGTGAGCCCTCCGGGCCGGACGACGCCGCTTGCTTCGAGTCGTTCGTCCGGACGTTCGGACGTCGTGCGTTCCGCCGGCCACTGAGCGAGGACGAGGTCCAGCAGTACATGGAAATGGCCGCGTTCGCGGTCGAGCGCGACGACTTCAACGAAGGCGTGGAAGCAGCGCTTCGCGCGATGCTGTCGGCGCCATCGTTCCTGTATCGAGTCGAGATCGGTGAGCCGGTCGACGGAGCCGCTGGCGTGTTTGCGCTGGGGGACTACGAGGTCGCCACCCGGCTGTCGTACTTCCTTTGGGGCACCACCCCCAGCGATGAACTCCTCGACGAAGCCGACGCGGGCCGGCTCGCATCTCCGGACGGGGTTGCGGCCACGGTCGGTTGGATGATGGAGGATGAGCGTGCCCTCGACCGGGTGACCCGGTTCCACGCCCTGTGGCTGGGATACGAGCGGCTGCCCGGCGACTATGAACTCGTCACGGCGATGGAGACGGAGAACCGCGCGCTGATGGAGCGCGTGATCTTCGACGAGCAGGGTCCGTGGCAGGACGTGCTGCGGCTCGAGGAAACCTACGCGTCCGACGCTTTGGCTGCGCACTATGGAATCCCGCTCCCGGGGAGCGAGACACCGCAGTGGACCTCGTACGGCGATACCGGTCGCAAGGGCCTGCTTTCGGGCGGGAGCTTCTTGTCGATCGGCCAGAAGTTCGGGGACACCAGCCCCACGCAACGCGGGTTGCTCGTACGCACACGCCTGTTCTGCATGGACGTCCCTCCTCCGGCACCGGACCTCAACGTCGACGTCGACGAGCCCCCTGGAGACCCGGAGAACGACTGCAAGTGGGAGCGCTACGCCGCGCACCGTGCTGAGGGCAGCTCCTGCGAGTCGTGCCACGCGTTGTTCGACCCGATTGGCTTTGGCTTGGAGGCCTACGGCCCCTTGGGCGAGCTCCGAACCCACGAGCCGGGAAAGCCCGAGTGCGAGCTGCACACCGAGGGCAATGTGTCCGAAGCGGGCGACTTCAGCGGCCCCGGCGAACTCGCCGACCGCCTGCTCGAGTCGGGCGCGGTCAACCGCTGTGTCTCGACGCAGCTGTATCGCTTCGCCATGGGCCGATACGAACTCGACGATGTCGACTTGGAGCTGGTCGACATTCTGACGGAAAAAATCGGCGACGAGGACTTCCGCTTCGACACGCTGCTCGAGGAACTCGTGGCCTCGGACGCCTTCCTCTACCGCCGCACCAAGGAGATCTGATCGTGGCCATTCGAGTCTTGAATCGACGAACGTTCCTGCGTGGTGCCGGCGGCATTGCGGTCGCGCTGCCCGCCCTCGAGATCATGATGCCGGCTCGCTCTGCGCGTGCGGGAGGTTCCGCCGCGACGCGATACCTCATCGGCTTCTGCGGCGCATCGACAGGGCGCCGCGACGGTAACTACACCACCGACGAGCAGCCGACCGCGGACCTGGTCGTGCCCGACGCTCTGGGAGCCAACTACGATGTCAAACGGGCGGTCACGCCGCTGTCCGACTTTGGGATTGTCGAAGATGTGTCGATCGTCTCGGGTCTACACATCCCGTGGGACGAAGGGAGCGGCGTCCCGGCCGCTGGGCGGCGGGTGCAGTTTCATGAGAGCGCTCTGTCTCCGATCCTCAGCGGGATGCGCGGTGGCGCGGACACGGGCGACAACGACTGCAAGGGTCCGACGTCCGACCAGATCGTCGGCGATGCGATCGGGCAGGACTCGGCGCACCGGGTGTTGCCCGTGTGTGTGCAGGCCGCCTCGTATCGCGGTAGCAACGGAAGCTCCGGCGGTGCCAACGGCACGCTCTCGTACCGGGAGGATGGCGGCATTCAGCGGGTGTCTCCGATCAACAGTCCGCGGCAGCTGTTCGAGTCGCTGTTTAGTGGGTTCGTTCCGCCTGGCGCCGACCCGGCCCAGCTGGCCGAGCTCGAGTACCAGGCGCGTCGGACCAGTAAGGTCGTCGATCTGGTCAAGGGGGATGCCGATCGGTTGATCGCGCGACTCGGTGGCGAAGACCGGCGTCGGATGGAGCGTCATTTGACGGCGATCTCAGAGTTCGAGGATGCCCTGGGGCAGGAGGGCGGCGGAGGAAGCGAATGCGTGCTTCCCATGGATCCGGGGGACGACCCGCCGATCGGTAACTCGACCACCACCTCGAGTCCCGACGAATACGACACGACCGCAGCGTGGAGCGACGAAGAGACGCGAGCGCTTCGGCTCACCGATCTCATCCACATGGCGCTGACGTGCGAGCTGACCCGCTCGGTCGCGCTCCAGTACACCTACGCCCACTGTTGGTTGAACATGTTCCCGGTGACCGGTCACACCAACGACCTTCACGAACTGGGCCACAGTGGCTCGGGATCCGATGCGAGTCCGCTGGAGGCGCTGAGCGATGGCATCGCGTGGAACGTCAAACACTGGGCGCGGCTGGTCGACATGCTCAAGAACACGCCCGACATCGATGGCCGATCGGTGCTCGACAACACCGCCATCACGCTGATGTTCGAGGGGGGACACGGTTGGGATCCCGAAGCAGCCGCGTACAGCGTGCACTCGACGGAGAACATGTCGGCGCTGATCGCTGGGGGAGCCGGTGGCCTCAACGCCAGTGGAGGACGACACATCGTCGCTCCGGGTGAGCACCCGGCACGCGTGTTGACCTCGGCGATGTCCGCGGTGGGGGCGGGAGATACGTTGGGCGAGGTGAGCGGCGTGATCCCCGAGCTGTTTGCCTGAGCGGTCACGCAGCCGCGGGTGATTCGGACGACTCTCCGCGATGGCTACGCTGCAGACAACCAGCGCAGAAACCTCGAGTCGAGCAATGCGATCCCAAGGCTGCCACGACGTGTCAGAACGGTGAGCCGTGCTCAGCATGCCGACCCTGCCTGCGCTCGGACTGTGCCTGCCTGCTGGCACGCCGACGCCGATCGCCCGGTGTGGTGGTTGAGGTTGCAGCACGGGCGGGGAGCAAGGATCCTGACCCCGATGAGCTCGACCCGAGACCTCAGCGCGCTGCGGGACCTGCCCGGGACACGGAAGCTGCTGCAGTCGTTGGCCGTGCTCGATGCGGTGCTGTGTCCACAGTGGGAGTCGCGCTACTACATGTTCGATGGCGCTTGGGGGGACGGCGAACGATCGGCGTCGATGCGCAATGGCTGCGGAGACCACTGGCACGCGATCCTTTGCGCGGAGGGGATGGCGTTGGTCGGACTGGCGCACGAGGCCCCTGGGTATGTGCGGGGACAGCCGCACCCGGGGATCTTCGCCGAGCTGCCGGAGGTCTTCCACGCCAACCTGCTCCACGAGCCCGCCTTCGAGACGTCGGACGCCACGTTCTGTATCTGGCGGTTGTTGGAGGACGACCGATGGCACGCGGGCCGAGACCTGCCCGCCGATGATGGTGCGCAGGAGTTCCTGAAGATCCTCGAAGGCGAGCCGCGGGACTACGTGGCCTACGCGGCGGAGTACTTCGAGCTCGAGATCGAGATCGCCGACGTCGAAGCCATCTACGCACATCGAACGCTGACGCCCGAGTTGGTGGCCCGGCTCAACCCTGAGGCCGACTTCGGCGAGGCCGAGGCGGAACTCAGCGAGATTGGATATCCGCGGACGCCGTAGTCGTTCGGGCCGCTACGGGGTCGGACCACTCTTCGCCGGATGGTCCTTGCCACGAACCGTATCCAGCACGGCATCGACATCCGACTGCTCGACGTTCTGCCGGTGATCCGTGATCCGCAGCCGCAACCGATCACCCTGCGTTTGCGCGATCAGGATCTGGTTCACGGTCCCGACGACCGGGTCGAGGTGAACGGTGACCGACCGAAAGGTCTTTCGCACCACCGAGCCACGCGCGGGCAGAAGCTCCAGTCGAAAGCTCCGACGCGGCACGTCGACGCGCATGCCTTCGATGAGCGAACGTTCTCCACCTTCTTCGAGCGGTGGCGGTGCAAACAACCTCAGCAAGATCGTCGAGAGCCACTTCTGGGCCTCGCGCATCGCGGGCTCGACCGGCGGCGGGGCGGCGAGTGTGGGCTGGTTGGGGGTGACGGTGACCGACTCGCCTTCGACGAGGCTCGACGATCCCACCAAGCCGTCGTCGCGCATGAGCAGTGTCGTCGGGGCGTCGAAGACCAGTGAGCCC
>CAJXVA010000622.1 GCA_913061055.1 uncultured Pseudomonadota bacterium | reverse complement strand
CCGCCAAAAGGAAGACCGTGACCAAGAAAAAGGTCGCCAAAAAGGCTCCCGCCAAAAGGAAGACCGTGACCAAGAAAAAGGTCGCCAAAAAGGCTCCCGCCAAGAGGGCCCCGGCCAAAAAGAAGGTCGCCAAAAAGGCTCCCGCCAAGAGGGCCCCGGCCAAAAAGAAGGCCGCCAAGAAGTCGACGCGGCGTCGGTAGGGTGCCATGGTCCTGCGTCCGATCAGCGGTTGGGCCTACGCAGGAGCGGGCGATATCTCGGATTGGACGTCGCTCCACAGCCGGTTTGCAGGACCGGTCGAGTCCGCGGTCGGACTGCCGCGCGCGCTGTCCGACGCAAGGCACCGGTGGGGCCTCGCCCGGGTGGCGTGCCTCACCGCGGGCACGTCGTGGACGCATGACCTACCCACTGAGACGGTCGGGTTTTGCTACGCCAAGCTGGGTCCACACGCGGACATGGGAGCGCTCCGATCGGCTTGGGAACTTCTCGAGCGCGGGGGCGCCGATGCTGTTTGGGTCCGGGCGCAGGGAGCAGAGTTCCTCGTGGAGCGGACCGGCGATGCCCCGGTCGCCCTGAGCCCCGACTCGACGTCCCGATCCGAGCTGGGTATCGACGTCGACCCGCACGCGATGATCACCGCGGTTGTCGTCGGCGCCGCGATCGTCGAACTGGGACTGCCGTGCGCGCCCGGGGGAGTCGATCCGGAGCGCGTGTCTGTGCGGGCGAAACCAAGCGGATGGCAGCTGGAGCTTCGGCCATGAACGCGTGGGTTTCAGACGCGTCGGCGTGGACGCCGGAACGAGGCGTCCTCTCTGCAGAGGACGGGCTGGGGGCGCTATCACGGTTCTCGCGGACATGCGCATCCGTGGTCGAGCGGGTGACCGTTCCCGACAGCGAGGTGTTGGTGATTCTCGGAACTTCCACGAAGCCCGAGCTTCCGCCGGCAGAGGTCGCGCGCGAGTTGAAGGCACGCTGGCCCGACGCCGGTCTCGAGATTGTCATCGCGGGCCCCGATACGCTTCCACTCTCTGGCCTCGATGCGCTGGTGTCAGTGAGCACGAGCCGGACTGTGCTGTGGACGGTGGTGGATCTGAAGCCCGGGGCTGAGCTCGCGGCGGTCATCCGGCTCTCGAGCATTGCGACCAACCGACGCTTGGAGATTGCCCGGACGGACGAAGTCGCGCCCGCCGTCGCCGAGCACCTGAACTCCTGCGCCGGAGTACTGTCGCTCGTCGATACAGTCGCTCCACAAAGCGTCTCGATTAAGGTCGGTTCGTGGTCCCTCGCGGTGACAACGGAACTTTGACCCGTCAATTTCCTCCGGATTGCGCGCCGCGTGGCCGATGATATTTGCAGATGAGCGAGTTGCCTTGCCTGCGGCTGTTCGTATTCAAGGAAGGGCTGCTGTCGCGGCTTGGCCACGACCTGCGCCTGTCCCTGGACGCGTTCGAGATCACGCTCGAGACGGGCACGCTCGTAGGGCGCTTCAACACGACATCGATACGGGTCGACGGGGCGATGAAGGGCGATTCGCTCGATCCAGACGGCCTGTCCGCAAAGGACCGCGCCAAGATCGAGAAGACCGTTCGGGGCGAAGTCTTGCGGGCCAACAAGTTCCCGGAGGCCGTGTTCGAAGCCAACCTCGAGCCCCGTGGGGATACGGGAGAACTCCGCGGTTCGCTGACCCTGCTCGGCCGTCGTCGCGCGCTCGACCCGATTCAGGTCATTCCGATGGCAGACCGGTTCGTCGCGAAGCTGACCATCGAGCCCACAAGATGGGGCATCAAGCCGTACCGCGGACTGGCCGGGGCGCTCAAGATCCAGGACCGAATCGACATCGAGATCGCGATCGAGGCCGACTTTGCGCTCGACTCGATCGAAGCCCGCCGCTGGGCGCGTCAGCCGTAGGGGTTGCGCAGATCGGGGTGAAGTGAGTCTTCTGGATCCGGCTTCGGATCTGGCTTCGGATCTGGCTTCGGATCTGGTTTCGAATCCGGCTTCGAGTCTGAGGCGCTCGCCGGGACGACACCGGACTTGGGCCTCCGAGGCTTCCGCGGCCGCCGAGGCTTTGTTGCCGGCTCGACCGGAGGCGCGGACTCGGGGGCATCGTTGACCACCGCGGTCGGCTCGGCTGGAACAGGAGTCGGCTTGGGCTTGGGCTCTGCGACGACAACGTCTGGCTCGGCAGGAGGCGGCTCTTGCGGCGCCGGGACGGTTTTCTCAGGAGCCTCGGCCGCGACCGAGGGCACGGCCGCGTCCGTGGTGGTGGTTGCTCGCGGTTCGAGCAGGAAGACGATCCCAAACGACAGCAGGAGCCCCAGCCCGACGCCAAGACCGAGCAACACGGGCAGCATCAGCGGACTGCGCCGGCGGTGGCCCTCGAAGGTTTCGGCAGTAGCCGTCGTCGCGACCGCGCGGAGCGGCGGCGAGGGCAGCGTGTTCTCTGCCCGGTGCGCAGAATAGCTCGCCTGGGTCGCCTGCATGGGAGCGGGGTCTACGACCTCGGTCGAGCCGACCGTCGGATAGGACGAGGACACGATGGCCTGCGGCCCGGGGCTCGAACCGCTTCCCAGAGACTCGGTCGCGTGATGCTGCGCCGGCCCGGCCGGGACCTCGACGGCTGCCGGGTGAGGTGCATTCCAGCCCGGCGCTTGAGGTGAGTTGGTTCCCTTCCCGTACTCGAGCGTGCTTCCGTGCGCGAGCGCTTCGGCCAACTCGTGCATCGACTGAAAGCGTCTCTCAGGCGCCTTCTCCAAGCACCGAAGCACGATCGCTTCCGCTTCGGGAGGGATGTCCGGCACCAGTTCTCGAGGTGGCCGAGGGGGTTCCGAGACATGCTGCTCGAGGACCACGTAGGGGTTGTTCCCCTTGAATGGAGCCTCGCCGGTGAGCATCTTGTAGGCGACGACTCCCGCGGCGTAGACGTCGGTCCGGGCGTCGATGGTACCCCCACGAGCTTGCTCGGGCGCCATATAGGACACGGTGCCAAGCAAGCCGTTGGTCATCGTGTTGGCCTGCGTGAGGCCACCCAACTGTTCTTCGACGACCTTGGCGATGCCGAAGTCCAGGACCTTGGCGACCTCCTCTCCGTTTTGCCGGCGGATGAGGAAGATGTTCGCCGGCTTCACGTCGCGGTGGACGATGGCCTTGTCGTGGGCAGCCCCGAGCGCACCCACGACCTGAAGGAGGATCCTTCGCGTGCGGCTCCAGCCCATGTGGCCGATCGCCTTGAGCTCCTGCCGAAGGTCCTTCCCCTCGAGGAACTCCATGACGAAGTAGACCGGAAGGGTCTCGGTCGGCCCGAAGTCGATGATGTCGACGATGTTCTCGTGCTCGATGACCGACGACGCCCGGGCTTCTCTTAGGAAGCGCTTGACGTTGCTGGGGTCCTCGCAAAGATCTGCGCGAAGCACCTTAATCGCGACCCGATTGTGTAGGCCGACCCGCCGACCTTCGTAGACGGAGGCCATGCCGCCGACGCCGAGCTTGCCGAGCACCTCATATCGACCTCCGAGCACATTGCCCGTGAGTTCGTGAGCGCGAGCGATGACGGCGTCTTCCATCCGGTGCGGGGTATCTTAGCAGGCTGGGTTGCACCTCGTGCCACCGGTCTGAAAGCCGGCGTGGGCGCCGAAATCAGGACTTGGGCAGGCCTTCGATGCCCATCGGCGTGGGCTTTGCGCCCGCTTGTCGCTGAATCTTCGACATCGATTGCACCACCTTGGTCTGCAGCTCGCCCAGCTTGGGCAGAAGCCGACGGTTGGTGTCGTTGAGTCGTCGAAGGAAGGCGCCACTCACCGGTCGGCGGTCGCGAACAACCTCGTACAACTCGTCGAACATGCCCGCGAGATCTTCGGGAACGCTCTCAGACTCGAGCGGGGCGGTGTCTTCGTTTTGGGTTCGGTTGTCTGGCTTGACCGCCGCGACCGCGGCTTCGATGTTCGCATCGGCGATGCCCATCCGCCCGAGCACTTCTGGAATCACGCGCGCAGGCTCGGAGAGCACCTCGTCGTAGGTCTGCAGTTGGTAGTCATACCCACGCAGGCTGATGTCCCGCATCAACGCGAAGTTCTCCATCCACCACTCGAACGCGGGCGGAAAATGGAACGGCGGCTCGGCATCGGGGTTCTTGGCGAGGCGGTCCTTGTCCTCGAGCGCGTACAGCCGGTTGATCGATGCCTCGTACTCCCGCCACTTGCGAACGTTGGCCACGAGCAGGTCGATGTACGCTCGCTCGCTCCGAACGACTCCGGGCACGAAGACCTTCACGACGAAGCCCTTCACGTCGTCCGGCATGAAGTACGCGCCGGTGGTCGGATGGGGGTTGGTCCGGAAGTAGATCCCCTGGCGAAGGATACTTTCGTAGAAGCCGTCGGGGTTGGCGTCCTTGAGCGACGATTTCTCCCAGTTGCGCGGAAACGCGGAGCCGAGCACAGGAACGCCCGCGCTCCGCAGCACCTGCATCCACATCGACGTTCCGCTTCGCTTCGTGCCCGAGACCAGGAACATTGCGCAGGAGCCTACGCGGTTTTCCGCGGCCCTGTTACCGTCCCCCCATGTCCCGGGTCTGCGTTCTCCACGTCGGAGGCACGATCGGCATGGCCGCCTCGCCAGACGGTCTCGTGCCGCAGCGCGAAGTGCTGGAGCGCTACCTCGCTTCGATGCCGGAGCTTCAGCGCCCAGACGTGCCCAAGCACCACGTCGAGTTGCTCGAGCCCCTGCTCGACAGCGCAGACATGGCGCCTGCCGATTGGCTGCGCATCGCCAAGGCCATCGTCGCTCGCGATGCCGAGTTTGACGGTTTTGTCGTGCTGCACGGCACCGACACGATGACGCACACCGCGTCCGCGCTCAGCTTCCTGCTCCGAGGGCTCCGCAAGCCGGTGATTCTGACCGGGGCTCAGCTGAGCCTCGAGCATGTGCGGACCGACGGCCGCGAGCACATCGTGACGTCGATCATCCTCGCGGGAACCACGAAGATCCCCGAGGTCTGCATCTACTTTGCGGACCGACTCTTGCGAGGCAACCGCGCGCAGAAGATCCACAACACCCACTTCCTCGCCTTCGACTCCGGCAACCTCGCGCCTCTGGCGACCGTCGGCGCCCGCATCGATGTGGCCGACCACTTGATTCGGAAACCCGGCGCTGGACTGCCGATCTCACTGAAGTTCGAGCGTGAGCCCCAGGTCGTCGCACTCCGCGTCTTTCCCGGGTTGAGTCGGGTGCTGCTCGACACCGTCCTCGAGGGGGCGGATGGCGTCGTCCTCGAGACCTACGGAGCCGGCACGTTCCCGCACCGAGGCGGAGCGCTGCTCGAGTCGATTCGCCGAGCGACTTCAGCGGCACAGCCGACAGTGGTGGTGAACGTGAGTCAGTGCCACGGCGGTGTGGTCGACCAAGCGACCTACGCGAGCTCGCGGGCCCTGGCCGACGCTGGGGTGGTCAGTGGGGTCGATATGACGCCCGAGGCCGCGCTGACCAAGCTCTACTGCCTGTTCCTGTCTCTTATACACATCTGACGCTGCCGACGAGCGATCTAGTGTAG
>CAJXVA010000621.1 GCA_913061055.1 uncultured Pseudomonadota bacterium | reverse complement strand
AACCGGTGCTCTGCGCCGTCGTTGCACCCGCGCTTGTGGAACTCGTGGCCTGCGTTGTCGCCCCCGCTTCCATGGTTTCTTCGGAACGATTGTCGTCGCCCGCGACACAGCCAGACACCCCGAGTACCGCCACCAGCCCCAACGCAAAACGAACCACCGCCAGCAAGAGTGGCATAGGCGGTGGCGGGGTGAAGGGACCAGCGGAGGAATGCGGGCCAGTGCCGATGGAGCCTATTGCAAACGGAAGCTGCCGGTAGGGTTGGTGCCTGCAGCGTTGTTGTCCATCGACTGCAGGCCCTTGTCCGGAACGTCTTCGATCGCAGCGGCGACCAGCGGCTTGAGCAGGAAAGGCGCAGCCGAGTCGTCGGGCTGGGGCTCGATGGAGATCACCGCGGAGGCGCCGACGAGCGACACCGGCGGCTCGATGAAGTCCTGTCCGGGAAACGCTGGGAATCCAAGCGGGCCGGCGGTAGGGCCCGCACCGTCGGCATCCGCGCCCACTGCGGAGTCAAATCGGCCAGTACTCACCGGGCCCTCATCCCCAACGACCCAACCTTCGTACTGCCACCCCTGTGGAAGCGCGGGTAGCTCGAGACTAGCGGTGCCTGCACTCGCGTCGAGGTACCAGATGCCATTCGCGTAGTCCTCGGCGGGTTCGGATGTGGGCGTCTCGACCAAGAACTGCCCGGCGGCAGCGGAGAAGTCATCACCGAGCGCAGCGGCATGAGCCACGCTCAGCGTCCCCGCACCCCCGTCGAAATCGCCGGCCAACAGCTTGGACGCCGACGGCGCTGGGTCATCGCCCTCGCCCGGCTCGATTGTCAGGACGAAGCTGGTCGCTCCGTCCGCACCCTCGATGTCTTCGCTCGTCCCTGCCGACGTCTCACCAATTGTGGCGTTGAACCGGCCCGTCGAGACCGGTGCGCCGTCGATGATCAACCACCCCTCGTAGACGTAGCCCCCCTCGAGCGGCTCCAATCCGTCGATCTCCCAGTGCGCTGCCCGCTCCGCGCCGGACGAGGCATCACCGGTCTCGTTGCCGTCGGAATCGCAGCCGAGGGTAAGCGTGGAAGCAAGGGCGAGAATGGTGGTCCAGGTGTGTCGCATCGTTGGGTCTGCCGAGTTGTAGTCGGACCGCCCAGATCCGGTTACTCGCCTTTTTTGGACGCACCCCCAAGAACGGTCCGTCTGCGCCCGGCTTCGTCGGTGGCCTACGAACCCATCGTCGGCCACGGATGCGCGGCCTCGATCTCGTAGGCCAACTCCAACAGCGTCCGCTCGTCTCCGTGGCTCGCGGACAAGTGCACGGCAACGGGCACGCCATCATCCGTCGATGACCACGGCACCGAAATCGCAGGCGCGCCAGTTGCGTTGGCCAACGGGGTGAACGACGCGAATCCCACGAGACGATCGAGCAGCAATTCGTACGGGAGTTCGGGGCTGAGGTGGCCGATCTTCGGTGGCGTCGAGGCCAACACGGGACTCAGGAACGCATCGTAGCCCTCGAAGAACCGTCCGTAGCTGGCCTGCGATTTCTTCAGCCGGCGCAGCGCGAAGGGAAGCCGATAGAACCGACGCGCAAACTTGTTTCCCAAGCCCCGGGTCAGCCCCTCGAGTTTCGAACGGTCGAAACTCGCGTCGAACATCTTCTTGCCGCCCATGGCGATCGCAAAGGCGAGCGCCTGCCAGTACAGCAGGAAGTCATCGGCGAAGTGTTTCGGAACCGGAAGGGGTGCGAGACGAACGTCGTGGCCGACAGATCGCAGCAGGTCGGCCGCCTCCTCGACCGCGCGTCGGGTGTCGCCGTCGGTCGCCTGCCCGGTGACGGAGTCCACCGCGAACCCGATCCGAAGCCTGCGCCGACCGGGTCGTTCGACCAGTCCGATGGCGGGCAACGACCGGTTTCGGTAGGTGGCTTCGGCCTCGGCGTGAAAGTAGGCGGTATCGCGGACGCTTCGGGTGACGACGCCCTGACTGATGAGGTTCAGGGGCAAGGAACGCGCCATGTTGGACACGACGTGCCGCCCCCGGGTCGGCTTGAGTCCGACGAGGCCGCAGCACGCGGCGGGGATACGGATCGACCCGCCACCGTCGTTGGCGTGGGCGAGCGGGACGACGCCTGCCGCGACGAGGGCCGCCGACCCGCTCGAGGATGCACCGGTGGTGTAGTCCAGATTCCAGGGGTTCCGGGTGGGCTCGAGACCCACCGGTTCGTTCGATGCGTTGAGCCCGAACTCGGACAACGCGCTCTTGCCCAGGCACACGAAGCCCTGGTCGAGATACTGCCGAACGTAGGGGTCCGTCTCGCGGGCGGCGGAGGAACGCAACGCACGCGAGCCATGGTTGGTCGGAAGCCCTTGGACGTCCGCGTTGTCCTTGATGAAGGTGGGGATGCCCGCGAAGAATCCGTTCCCGGTTTTCTGCGTCGCGGCAGCCACGTGCTCGAAGCGCTCCGACTCGATGGCGTTGAGGCGTGGATCGACAAGCTTGGCGCGGGCAATGGACGCCCGGATGACCTCGCCCGGGGACAGCTCCTTGCGTGCGATCGACTCCGCCAACGCGACCCCATCTCGGTCCCCGAGGACGTCATCGCAGAACGCGTGAACGGTAGAGTCTTCTTGCGCCAAGAGCCGAACCGTAACATCCGTCGCGCAGCGGCACGCATGGGCCCGGGGCGAAGGCTCGCTCGGGCCTCGATCGCGAAGCCCGCCGTCCGCAACGGGTTGTCAGCCGAGCACGACGTGCCGGAGCTCGCGAACGTCCCGCGAGAACTCGGCGGGCAACTCGAGTCCCCAGGCTTCCTCCACCAGACACGAACGCAGCGCCGATGCCGTGCCGCGGGCGATCACATCGACGATCTCGACGCCCGTGGTCTCGACATCCAGCTCGATGCTCCACCCCGCGGCGGGCCCGTGCTGGTCGGTACATCGCTTGATCCCGTCGGTCATCAAGCTGGCGATGCTGGGCAACGGTGGCGGCGACACAGCCGCCCGGCCCGCACGAATCCGCGGCATCCGATGGCCTCGGCCGCCAAACCCCGCCCCGGCGCCGCGCCCGAACCCTTCCGTCGAAGGGCGCACCCCGGGTTCGATGGCAAGGTACGAAGTGACCGGGGAGACGACCCGCCCCAACCTTGCCACCTTCAACTGCTCGGCGTTCGACAACTCGCTGTACTCGTCCTCGGAGAAGACGAACGCCGCGGTCGCCCGATCGTAGGCGGCCGAGGTCTTGACGGTGTGCGTCCAGGGCTTGGACCAGATCCGGCCGCGGAAGACCACCCGAGCCGGGGCATCGGCCACCTGTTGCATGTACGCGAACGCTTGGCCTTCGAGCAGGCGGGCAGGCGCCTCGGGAAGCGCATCGGGGTCGATCCCGGCCGCGGACATCGTCACCCCGTCGATGCTGACCGGGCGGACCAAAGCAAGCACCGGGGCGGCGAGAGCCTTGAGCGGCTCCGCGGTCCCGCGTACCTCGAACGCGACGCCACCGGTGCGTTCGGCGATCGCAGCCAGTGGCCAGCTGTCGTGGCGCGACACGCCGGCAACTCCCCCTGGCAGCGGCGTCACAACATGCGCAACTGTCCCATGGGGCGCACCGCGGAGCGCCCGAAACGCCATGGGGTTGTTGAACCTCGAGCGTAGGCGACGGTCGGTGAGCACGACGATGCGCCCGGGACCGGCGGCCTCGTCGCGTCGCGCTTTGAGCGTCTTGGCGGCCAGTCGCAGCCCCGCCTCCAAGGCGCTGCCGTTTCCAAGCTCCAGGGCGCCCGACGACTGCGCCGTGGCGAGCCGCTCTGGGACCGCGCCCGCCGAGACGAACTCTCCGAACAACGGCGTGGCAGTGCGTCGATACACGACGACCTCGGCCGTAGCATCGGGCACGTGGGACAGGTACGCGGCGATCGTGGCGAGGTCGGAATCCAGCGCGTCACGCGAGCGCGAACCGTCCACAACGAACACCACGGACGCACGCTTGGGCAGCTTGCGAAGCTCGGGGGCGACCTCCAAGGCCAGGCGTGAGAACTCGATCGTGTCGGAAGCCACGACACGGCCCAGCCGCGACGCGACCGTCCGGATGGACGGCGCAGTCACCTCGATCAGGGCGACCCCACCATCTCCGTCGTGGGCCGGCGCATCGGGGATGTGGAGCGGAACATCGCCCGGCAGCCACGCGCCAGGTCCCCCGCGGCCGACCTTCCAGTCCTCGGCCGGCGTCTCGGCGTCGCTGAGCGCAACCTCCCAGGACTCGAGGTTCCCCACGTCCAGGCCTGCGGTATCGGACACCAACAGGTGCCACGCGCCGCCGGCGGGTTGCCGGGGCACCTCGAGGACGAACGTCCCACGAATGTCGTTGTCCGAGCCCGAAGGGGTCTCGATGTGGTGGTGCTGCCCAAGGGGATCCACCAGCGCGAGCTGAAGGTCGCTGCGATAGGTGTGGTCGATTTCCACGTGGACGCGCGCCCAACGGGCTTCGCCCTCCTGCTTGCTCGTGACTTGGCTGAAGACCGCACTGTGTCCTGCGGGACGCTCGCCGTCGCCAACCCATGGCGCTTCGGGTTTGGGCCGCAAGACCAGCGGAGTCCCCGGGGCGACGCGGCGCCCGTCAACCCAGACCCCCGATCGCCAATCACCGTGCCCCGGGTCGACCGCGACGACCGGCTGGGCCAGCTGTGCCGTGGTGGGGTCGCCGTCGTCACTGGCGTGCGGATAGGACAACAGGTACTTGCCATCGCGATATTGAACGGGTGCCGTGAGCGTGTACTCGACCGTGCTCGTGGCTCCGGCCAGCACTGGGAAGACCCGCAACGCCAGGCGGTCCGCCCACTCCCATTGCAACAGCGCCGGGTCCTTGGGCTGCCACGCGCCCATGCTGGTCAGCTCCTCGTACCGGGTCGCCGCCTCCTCCGCCTCCAGAAGGTCCCCCGAATACCAACGTTTTCGCGCCCGGATTCGCAGCCCTGTCGCCGCTGCGCCACCGGGCAGATCGAGGAAGAGCCGCACCTCCTCGGCACGCTCCCCGTGGTTGGAGAACGTCCGGCGGACGCGATAGGTCGCGATCCCCTCGTCGATCGAGACGTCCACCTGGTGGGAGATTTCTACCAGGTCTTGCTGCCTGGCCGTCGTGAGTTCGTCGGCTCTGCTATCGGTGGGCGCGAGAGCGAACAGGACACCGAGGCAGACGACGAACGACCGGGTCACCACGTACAAGACCGCAGCAAGCGTCGGAAGTTCCCACCGGGGTGACTGATGCTCCGGTGGTTTTTGCACGGTGCGACTCCGGCGGTCGCCGAAGAGCGATCCGAGAGACCTCAGTGCTGTTTGAAGTCGGTGCCGAACACTCGGTCTGTGAGCGGTGCGGTCACGCCGGCCAACGCAGAGCTTCAGGTCCGGCTCGCGAGCCATCGACGGCGCCACTCGAAGGCTTCCGGGTTGCTACGATGAGCCGGTGGGGAACGTGAAGCTGTGCCCATGGACGACGCTCCGGCGGATGGCGCTGCTGACGTTGGTGGCGACGGCATGCTCCAACCTCCCCGCCGAGGAGCCCCCGCCCCCCAT
>CAJXVA010000620.1 GCA_913061055.1 uncultured Pseudomonadota bacterium | reverse complement strand
GGCTCGGGGGTGGGTTCCGGGTCCACCGCAGCCGGCGGAGGTGGTTGGTCGGTCTGTGCGATGTCTTCCCCGCATCGTAGGGCGTTCTTCGCCGCGGCTTCCTTCGCCGCCTCCGAAACCGGAAGCGCGGCGTACTCGCGGTAGAGCGTCACGGCACGAGCACAGTTGCCAGCGCGTCGTTCCGACTGCGCCCATCCGTAGAGGTGGTCGGGGTTTGCGTCGGCTTCGTACGCGGCCGCATAGGCGGCGCTGGCCTCGGCGAAATCACCACGCGTGTACAGATCGACGGCCCGCTGTGCAGCGTCTTCCGCGGAGGCCGGACCGAGCAGGGCCACCACGAGTGCGAAGGAAGGCGTCATTGCGGAGGTCGTGGCGCGTCGAGATCGTACTTCGGCGCCCCGGATTTTGCCTTCTTGCGGCGTCGGCTCTTCCGACGTCGGGGAGCTGGCGTGTCTTGTGGCGCAAGAACCTCCGCGTCCTGTGGGCCGTCGTCGACGACCTCGACCGGGTCGATCGCGCCCTTGGGATCGGCAACGGGAGCCACGGGAGGCGGGGCGTCCGCGACCGGTGGGGCCTCGGCGACCGGAGCCGTCTGTACGGGAGCGGGTGACGCGACGGCCGGGGCGGCGACCGCAGGCGGAGTCTTCTCCTCGACTTCGACGGACCCGCCCGCGAGCAGCGACGCCGTGATCACGCCTGCGAGCGCAAGCGGGATGCCAACCGCAGCCGCGATCCAAGGGACTCGGTTGGGAGGGCGGGCAGCCGGCGGCGGCACGGTTGCCGGCGTCGATGTTGGCGTTGGGATCGCCGCGACCGGTGGGATGAAGGCGGGGTAGGGCTCCCAGGGGATGAGCGACGCGACCCATGCTGCGAGCGTCTCGGTGCCGACGACGATCTGATGCCGGTCCGCAAACGATTCCAGGGCGTCGGCGAGCGCGGCCGCCGTGTCGAAGCGATCTTCGCGTTGTGGGGCGAGTGCGGTGAGGACGATGGACTCGAGCGTCGAAGAATACTGAGGGTCTCGCTCGGAGGGACGATCGAATTCGCCGCTGACGATCTGATGCATCACCGCGTAGTCGTTCTCCGCGTAGAAGAGGCGCTCGCCGAGGGTGGTCTCGTAGAGAAGGACGCCGAGCGCGAACACGTCGCTGCGCCGGTCCATGGCCTCGGAGCGACATTGCTCGGGCGAGAGGTAGCCCATCTTTCCTTTCACACCCCCAGCATCGGTCGTGCGGGTGTGGGCGGTCGCGGTCGCGACCCCGAAGTCGGTGACCTTGACCGCGCCATCGTAGCCGACCAGCACGTTGGACGGAGAGACGTCGCGGTGAACAAACCCCGGGGCGCCACCGTGCGGACCCGGCCAGTCGTGCAGGTGGTGGAGTCCGCGTGCCGCCGCGATCACGACGGACAAGGCCGCACCCAACGGAGGACGAACACTCTGCTCGCCGGAGGCACGCAGGAGCTTGGCCAAGTCGGGGCCATGCACGTACTCCATCACCATGAAGTGGCGGTCGGCATCTCGGCCGTGATCCAACACCGAGACCAGGTTGGGATGGCACAGGCCGCTGGCGATCTTCAGTTCGCGGTGGAACATCTGCACGAAGCGAGGATCGTCGGCGAAGTGCGGGAGGATGCACTTCAGCGCGTAGACGACGCTCCGAGGATCGCCTTGCGGGCGCGCCAGGTACACCTCCGCCATGCCGCCGCGCCCGAGACGTTGCAGGAGATCGTACCGCCCGATGTGCCCCATCGACACACCCACAGTGTACCGCTCAGGCTCCCGGCCGGGGCACCAACGAACGCGTCCATGCGTCGAGTTGGTCCAGGACGCGGTCTCGGACGGCTCCGGGCTGGGTGAGTTCGATGATCTTGTCGTGAAGCACACTACGTGCGCGCGAAAGACGAGTCGTGACCGTACTGACCGGAATCTCCAGCACCGCCGCGATCTCCGACGTGGACATGTCCTCCCAGTAGAACAGCTCGACCGCGATTTGCTGGTCGGGCTTGAGCTGCGCGTACGCCAGGAGGATCAGATGATGCTCCTGTCGGTTCGCGACGATCATCGATAGGGACGTCCGGTGAGAGGGCCCGCCGAACGCGACCTTGCGCTCGAACGCTTGGGCCCGGGCGGACGAACGCAGGTGGCGCAGGAGGTGGTTGCGGGCGATGCCGAACAGGTAGGACTTGAACGTTGCGTCGCCGCGAAACGAGCCGAGGTTTTCTTGGCACGCCAGGAATGTCCGCTGCGTGAGGTCCTCCGCCGCCCGCGGAACCTTCACGTCGAAGAACCGCCGAACGTTCGGGTAGTACCTCTGCACCAGTGCGCCGCCGGCTGTGGCGTCGCCGGCCTTCCATGCGGACAGGAGCACGAGGTCGTCAGGATTCACAGCTCGGACAAGTATGACGCGAGACCGGCAGCGGTGCGACCTTTCGAACCCGCGTCGGGGGCTCCCCGTGAGTCGCGCGCGCCCCCGAAACTCACGGGCTGTAGCGAGCAACCCAGAGGTCGTCGTCGCCCGGGCGGGTCAATCGGCCGGCGATCGTGATCTCTCGGTCTGCCCCGATGACGATACTCTGGATCCGGTCTGCCCCGTTGCCGGAGCCGTCGATGGGCTCGATCGCCCACAGTCGTTGCCCGGTTGGGTCGTACTTGGCGAGCCACGCGTCCTCGGTATTTCCGGTGCTGAGGAAACCGCCCGCGACGATGTTGCCAAGCTCGTCGATCGCGACCGAGGTGAAGACGTCGCTGCCCTGTGCTGGGCCCGGTTCGGTCTCGACCCACGTCAGCGTGCACGTGCCAGGCGCGTAGTAACCGAGCCACGCGTCGAGTCCTTCTTCGGTCTCTCGGGTCGCCCGACCCGCGGCGACGACCTCGCCCGAGGGCCCCACGGCGAGGGCGTGGATCCGGTCATCGGCCTCGAGGGGGGCGTCTCCGCCGGGGTCCTCGCATGGAGGCTGAAGGGGCGAGCCGTTGTCGTCCAACGCCCGAAGGTGGCGGTCGATGTCGCCCTCGATCAGTTCGAGGGCGCCACCGATGACAATGCGGCCGGCCTCGTCCCACACCACGGCGTTCGCGAAGTCGCGTGCATCAATCCCACCGTCGATCGCATGCGCCCAGATGGTCTCCAGCTGGAACCCGCCCTTCTTGTCCGTGACGGGGCTGAAGCGGGTAACACCGAAGTCCGAGTTGGTCGCTCCGCCGACGCGCCCCGCGACCACCATGTCTCCGTCGGGCAGGACCGCGAGTCCGTATCCGCGCTCCGCGTCAGGTGCGATCTCACCGCGAATGAACGCCCAGTTCGTCGCACCGGTCTCGATGTCGAACTCGGCCATCCAGAAGTCCTCACGAGGGGTGACGCCCTTCGTGGCGACGAGGTTGATCACCTGCCCCAATGCACGGACGTTTCCCGACGGCGCTCGTTTGACCTGAAACACAGCGTCGGTGCTTTCCGCTGATCCGAGCAGCGGTTCTCGCCAGGCCTCGACGCCCTCGATGCTGTACCGGGCGACGAACCCATCACGGTCCGGGCTCTCACCGGAAATCCCGCCGACCACAACACCCCCGTCGTCGGTCAGCATCACGCTTTGCGCCTCGTCGGGTCCGTCGAGCTGCGACGTGAAGCTGACCAACTGCACTCCGGACGGGCGGCAGTCGGGGTTGCATCCGTTGCCCTCGATGTCGTCACCGTCGTCGCACAACTCGTCGGCTTCCACGTCGCCGTTGCCGCAGACCGCGAGTGGCTCGTCGGTGGTCGTGCCAGGGCTCTCGGATGTGGAGCCGGACGTCGCGGTCGGATCGCCAGTCGACGAACTACCCACTCCGAGCGTGGTGGTCACCGGGTCCTGCGGCGCGACACATTCATCCGCCCACGGTTCGGGCGCGTGCTCGCTGTAGCGATACCCGCTGGCACATGCCGGGTCGAGGTATCCACAAGCGCTCACCGGAAAACACCGCCCGGTGTTTCCGCCCAGGTTCATGCACTGCTCGTCGCTCGAGCACGCGAACCCAGCCGGTTCGCGGCAACCAGGGGTCGCCGCGAGGAGCATCCCTGCAGCGATGCCGACCGAGACTCGCATCTCCACGCCAGTGTACCGGATCCGCTCCTGCGCGGGCGGAACGCGCACCCTGCACGCAGAATGGAGCGTATCCCGCAACCTCAGCGAGGGAAACCGAGAGGTTTCCCTTACAGACTAGACTCTAGTCGCGCTTGGCCTTCTTCTCGATCTCCCACGCGCGGCCGATGCTGTCCTCGACCACGAGGAACGGCTCTTCGGAGAACACGTAGCGTTTCTTGCCGTACTTCTCCTCCTCCTTGGGCTCGCCCCAGGCTTTCTTCATGGCGTCCATCAGCCGTTTGTCCGCGCCGACTTCGCCCTCGAAGGGGACCGTGAACCGCACGGCCACGATCTTTCCGGTGGCCTTGTCGAACGTTGGCCACACGGTGGTGGTGTAGGACTCGAGCTCGGTGGGCAGGAGGTGGATGTCGGTGCTCGCCTGCGCACCGCCAAGCTTGTCGATGCTGTCCCCGAACATCTTGCGCATCTCGGCGCGCTTTTTTTCGGCCTGCTCCTTGGTCAGCTTCTGCAACACGTCGCCGTAGTGCTCGCTCAGCCCGGCGAGGTCCAATCCGAGCAGAGGCTGCGTCTCGAACCCGAATGCCTTCGCGTCGGTGCCGATCAGGGATTCGAACGGAAGGTAGGCCGAGTACTCGATGTCCTTCTTGTCGTCACCGAACCCATCCTTCAACGTTGCGCGGAGGCCGTTCTCCGGGTTGAACCACGTGTAGACGTTGGCGCTGAGCTCCTTGATCTCGCGCGGCTCCCCCCAAGAACTCGTGAGCGCCGTACGGAGCTCGTCTCCTTGGCTGGGGACGGTGAGGCGAACGTTGACGAGGACCTTCGCCGGTCCGCGTTGCGTCGTGAACGAGCCCACCATCACCTCGCCCTCATACGCCTCGAGGTCGACCAGCTTGGTGGTGATGCCGGCGAGGACCTTTTCGGCCTCCGCCTCCGAACTTCCGAACTCCAGTGCCGCAAGCGGGGGAGGAAGTTCCACGTTTGTCCCAGGGAACAGCTCCGAAACCGGCTTCTTGGGCGCCGGCTTGACCGAGGCTGCTGCCACTGCGCCCTCCTTCTCGCTGCCGTCGGTGTCGCATGCGCCCAGCAGGAGGAACGAGAGACCCGTGGCGGTGCAGAGGATTTGCTTGGCGCGCAGCATGTCGACCCTGGAAGACGGAAGGTCGGCTCCACTGTCGTCGCCCCATCGACGATTTACGAGTTCGATCGACGATCTGTCCGAAATCGCAGCGAGTTTACGGCCGCGGAGGGGGTTCACCCACGAAGAGGGTTGTGGGAAGCAGCCCAGTTGCGTAAGGCAAGCTAGGCATGCTTGCGTGGGCGTTGACGATGCTGACCCTGACCGGGGGCGGGCTGCGATGGCAGGCGCCCGCGGAGCAGTGTCCGTCCGCCGAGACGGTCCAGGCGCAAATCGACGCCGCCGGGGGGCTTGGGGAGCTTCAAGTGGATGCGCTCGTCACCGCCGAACCGTCGGGGGGCTGGACTGTC
>CAJXVA010000619.1 GCA_913061055.1 uncultured Pseudomonadota bacterium | reverse complement strand
CGAGATGTAGAGAGGTCTCGTGGGCTCGGAGATGTGTATAAGAGACAGCAACGTGTCCTCGACTCCGGTCGTCGCCGATCTCGATGCGGATTGCGTTCCCGAGATCATCTTCAACTCGTACCTGGACACGGCGTCCTTCCAAGACTTCGGGGTCATCCGAGCGATTCGCGGTGACACCGGCGAGCCGGTCTGGTCGACGTCGTGGGCCGAGTTGAGCGACCGCCACAGCGACATCAACATCGACGCAACGGCCAACCCCGCCGTCGGGGACATCGACGGCGATGGCCTGCCGGAGGTCATCGTGCACACCGCCTTTGGTGACCCCGAGAGCCCCAACCCAAACCGCAACCTGATCGCGATCGACGACGACGGCTCGTTGCTGTGGACCTCCGACGCGATGGTCAACAACACGGTGCGCAGCGGATCGGTTTCGATCGCCAACATGGACAACCACGGCGCGCCCGAGATCGTGCTGGGCAGCGCGGTCTTCGACGCCAACGGCTCGTTGCTCTGGGAAGGCGACGAGACCCGGTACAGCCTCGGCCCCATGACCTGCATCGCCGATGTGAGCGGCGACGGACGCCCGGACATCGTCGGAGGCACCGCGGCCTACACCACCAGTGGCACCGTAGCCGGCGGAGATTTCACAGGCAGCGTGCTGTGGACCTCCGAGCTTCCCAACGCTCGCTGCGGCGTCGCCGACTTCGACAACGACGGCGCCCCGGAGGTCATCCAGGTCCGCGCCGGGACGATCCACGCGCTCAACGGACAGACCGGCGCGTCCCTAGGCACCTTCGACATCCCCACCGAGCACGCGTCCGAGGTCGGCGGCGCACCGAACATCGCCGACTTCGACGGCGACGGCACGCCCGACATTGGAACCGCGGGGGCCAACTGGTACGTCGTCGTACGTTTCGACGGAGACGGGTTCGAGGAGCTGTGGCGTGCTCCCACCGAGGACGACTCCTCCCGGCAGACCGGGTCGTCGGTGTTCGACTTCGACGGCGACGGCCGCAACGAGGTCATCTACAACGACGAGCACTTCCTGCGCATCTACCCCGGTGTGGAACCCGACTGCCCCGACGGCCCGGGCTGCGACGGCATCATGACCGACGACGAGGTGATCTTTCAGGATCCCAACACCTCCCGCACCCGGACCGAGTACCCGGTCGTCGCGGACGTCGATGGTGACTTCAAAGCCGAGCTGGTCTTCCCCGCCAACAACGACATCTCCTGGGGGATCGATGGCGGCATCGAGGTCTGGGAGGACGCACTCGATAACTGGGTCGGCACCCGCCCGATCTGGAATCAGCACACCTATCACGTCACCAACGTCGAGGTGGATGGCACGATCCCTGTCACGGAACCCGACGCGTGGAGTTCCGGCTTCAACAGCTACCGCCGCAACGCGCAAGGCCAGTCGAGCTTCTGCGCGCCGGACCTCGAGCTGTTCGACGTCGGCGCCGACGAGACCGGATGCGCTTCGGGTACCGTGCGAGCGGAGGTCGCAAACGTTGGGTGTTTGGGCGTGGGTGCGGGCGTGCCCGTCCGGTTCTTCATCGACGATGTCGAGGTCGGCGAGGTGATGACGACCGCCCAGTTGGCACCCGGCGGTCGCGAAACGGTGGAGCTGGTGCTCGAGACGCCGCTGAGCTCGTTCGTGGTCGAAGCCGAGGTGGACACACCCGGTGCGATCAACGAATGCAACGAGTCGAACAAGGCGACGTCGAAGACGATCTGCGTCCCGGCGGGGTGAGTCACGACAGGCGCTGCCGCTTGCCGAACCAGTGGGCGCCTTCGTCCAGCAATCGCTGCCGGAGCCTGGCGACCGGCTCCGGGCTCGTTGGGACGTGCCGCTGGACGAGGTCGAGCCAGATCGGGTGAAGCTCGCGGTCCCGGGTCCAACCCCATACGAAGGCCCGGTTCTGGTTGAAGAATGGGTTGGGAGCCCACTCCTCGCCGTCGTGGATGTAGTAGGGCTCGCATCGCGCTTCGATCTCTTCGAGGGCGATGCAACATGCCCCCATGCGCTTGTCGCTCCCAACGACCGGCTGCGCGCCGTGCAGGATCAGCTCCCCGAGGTGACAAAACCCTGCCTCACGCGGGTCCTCGAGGGACGACGGCAACTCTTGGCACAACGACAGGAGAACATCGCGCAGCTCCACAGGAGAGGGTCGCATCGCGAACAGATCGACCAGCAGCATCACCAAGCAGTGCTGCACCGGCATCCTCGAATCCCTCTCGCGAAGGAGTAGCGAAATCGAGGACGTCAGGACACGAAACCACCGGAACCCGTCGTTGGGCGCAGTCTTCCAGTTGACTCCCCACCCCAGGTTCTCGGTCAAGTCGAACCCGTACTCGATCGCCGACGCACCGTCACGAAGGATGGCTTCGAACGCGACGATGTAGCCACCGGTCCCGGGGTCTCCCATCACGTACATGCCGAGCTTGTTCCGTGAAACCCGTGCCCGAGCGAGGTCGAGTACGTTGTACAGCGCGCGTGGACCCTCGCTGATCACGTCAGCCTCCGCTCGAGGATCTGGCGGCCCAAGCTCGAGAACGCCGCGTCACCGTGGCTGTCGCCCCAGACCGCCGTCTGTAGACCGTGCAGCAGCACCAGCTGCCCGAGCCGGACCTCGTCCTGTGCGTCCAGCGAACCATAGCCTTCGAAGAACGTCGAGCGGAGATCGGGATGCTCGTGGAACGTCTCCGCTTCGAGTTTCACGAGGTCCCACAACGGGAGATCGGGCCGGGCCTGCCCGAAGTCGATCACGGTGAGGGCATCGCTCCACAGCCAGTTCGACGGCGTGAAGTCGCGATGGCAGGCGGTGCGCTTCAGGCCGGTGAACACGCCGGGTTCGATCGTCTCGAGGAGTCTTGCTCGTACCGGCGCGCTCAGATGTGGACGGGCGCGCTCGAGCCAGGCATCACGACGGCGGCCGATCGCGTCCGGGACGGGCAACGGGTCGCAAAACGTTCCTTCGCACTCGTGCAGCGCTCGCAGCCAGACACCCGCAAGCCGCACCGTCTGTGCACCAACGCTCGGAACTCCGTCGTGCCACGTCAGCACCACGAGCTCGGGTGCGGGGCGGGACAACAGGGTCGGGACCGATCCCATGGTTCGAGCCAGCGCTAGCCCCCAACATTCCCGGTCGATCGCCGCCCGTGAAGCCCGCTTGACCGCCACCTGCGCAGCATCGGTCAGCGTCACCCGCCACACTTCGCCCTGACTCGATCGCAGCGCGCAGACTTCTGCGAGGTCTCCGCGCTGGGTCGCAATCCACGACCGGGCTTCGACCGGCAACATGGCGCGAGGCTACCACCGAGGCAGCCGGCATGAGGGCGCCCGGGAGACAGTCTCAGGAGTGCAGCACGTCGGCGATGCGGCCATCGCTGCGGCTGCGCTCCAACTCCGAGAGCAACGCGGACTGGATGTGGTCCTCCGTCACGTCGCTGCTGTGCACGAACTCGATGCCAATGGCCGGACGTCCGTCGTCGTCGACTCCGGTCCGGACGACCCGGGCTGGGATCCGCACTTCGGGGTACAGCGGGACTCGCAGCAGCACGATCACCGGACATCGGTTTCGCAGTCGCGGCCCGCCGGTGAGCAGGGCGCCGGAGGTCGAAAGATCGGCGACCCCGTACTCGCCGATGCCGCCCCGCGTCTTGACCACGCAGCGGATGTTGCTGCAAACACGCGCGTGTTCACGCCGGTCAACAATGGGGATCAGAGCTTGAAGTTGGGCCGAGTTTGTTTGGGTTTCCATGATCGCCTGTCGCCTCGCATCTGCCGATTGCACTCCCGTGGCTGCACAACTCAACCCAAGCCCAAGCCCAAACTCAAGATGGGAGCGCACGACCGAAAGGAACCAAACACGAGGGTTCGTGCGACCCGTGCTTAAACCGTAGCAGGGCAATTCGCCCCTGTCGGGTGGTTCTCGACGAAGATCGAACGTTCGGCCGCCCGGCACGAACATCGCGTTGGCGTGGCTACGCTCGGATCGAAAAGCTCGCTCGCGTCGGCCCGTCAGGTGTCGGACGGAGTGCGAACGCGACCTCCACCGCGCCGCCGAAACCGACACCGCGGCAAGAACTGCGCGGCCGGATCCATACGCATGCTTTGCCGGCCGTCGGGCTCTGCGAGGTTCCATGTACGACGCGTGACCGCCACGTCCGCTCGCACGTTCGACGCCACTGGCGCGAAGGTCATTCCGCCGTCGACTTCGGACATCGAAGACTCGTTGGCTGGCGATCGGAGCCCGCGGCCGCGAAGTGCTGATGCAGTTCATGGTCGAGGCCGTCGCAGTCTCGGGTCTCGGAGGCGTGCTCGGCGTGATCGTTGGGGTGATTGGGAGCTGGCTCGCCGTACGTCAACTGGAGATGGAGTTCGTGCTCTCTCCCGATGTGATCGCGCTCGCGTTCGGCTTCTCCGTCGTCATCGGGGTGGTGTTCGGCTTCATCCCGGCGCGGAAGGCCGCACGATTGGATCCGATCGAAGCGCTGAGACACGAGTAGCCGCGCAGCGTGCTCACGATGGTGTCGGAGAGAACCGGCGCGCGATCACGTGCTTCGACACCCCGCCGAGGTTCCGCATCAGCGTGCCGAGCTTGCCGATGTTCGCGACGGGCTCTTGGCCCAGTGACATCCGCTTCATCTGCTCCTGGTACCACCACAGCTGCATGAGGTCGTCGAACAGCCGCACGCCGACCTTGGTGTCCCCGTGATCCAGCGGCGTCTCGTCGCCGTCCAAAATTCTCTGCGCCAAGTCCGGGTCCACCGCAAAAGGACGCGCGATACCGATGACATCGACGGCGCCGGTCGAGCGCGCCTCGAGCATGCCGGCCCGGGTGCGAAACCCACCGGTGACCATCAACGGCATCTTCACGGTCTCGCGCATCGTCTCGGCGTACTCGACGAAGTACGCCTCGCGTTTGCGGGTGCTCTCTCGCGCGGCCCCCATCATCGCGGGCTTTTCGTAGCTTCCGCCCGAGATTTCCAGCAGGTCGAGTCCCTCGGCCTCGAGCGCTTGCGCGACCAGGACCGAGTCTTCGGGCGAAAACCCGCCGCGCTGAAAGTCAGCCGAGTTGAGCTTGGCCGAGATCGCAAACGTGGGGCTCGTCGCCTTGCGCATCGCCTTGGCGATCTCGATCGGAAAACGCATCCGGTTGTCGAGCGACCCTCCCCAGCGATCGGTCCGCAGGTTGGTGAGCGGTGAGAGGAACTGACTGACCAAGTAGCCGTGCGCGCCGTGGATCTGCACGCCCGCAAAGCCGGCCTCGTAGGCCTGCGACGCGACGAACGCGTAGCGCTGGATGAGGTCTTCGATCTCCGCGTCTTCGAGCGGCCGCGGCACGCTGAACACCCCCGGACGCTTCACGGCGACGGCGGACGGCGCAACGGGCTCCCACGTGACCGCGCGCATCGTCTGTCGACCCGCGTGGTTGATCTGCATGAACAGCTTGGAGCCATGCGCCTGCGCGGCATCGGCCCAGCGCTTGAGCATCGGCAGGTGCCGGTCGTCCTCGATCACCACGTTGTGCGGTTCGGTCCGCCCATTCGGCTTCACGATGACTGTCTCTTATACACATCTGACGCTGCCGACGAGC
>CAJXVA010000618.1 GCA_913061055.1 uncultured Pseudomonadota bacterium | reverse complement strand
AGGTCTCGTGGGCTCGGAGATGTGTATAAGAGACAGATGCACCACAAACGCTTGACCTCGCGGGCCGCATTCCAAGGCGCCGCAGGACGGCCTCTCCTGCTACCCGTAGCCGAGCAGCCGGCCGCCCTGGAACACGATCAGCGCCGCGACGTACGCAATCACGGTCATCGACACCAGCATGAACAGCGGCCACTTCCAGCCTCGCGTCTCCCGCTTGACCACGGCGACCGTCGACATGCACTGGCAGGCGTAGACGAAGAACACCATCAGCGCGAGACCGCTGAGTTTGGTGTGCACGGGCTTTCCCGCCTCGTCGACATCCGTGCGCATCGCCTCGCGAAGTTGCACCGGGTCGTCATCGTCGGCCTCCATTCCGTAGGCGAGACCCAGCGTGCTCACCAGGACTTCACGCGCCGCGAAGCTTCCCAAGATGCCGATCCCCACCCGCCAGTCCTGCCCGATGGGTTCGACCATGGGCTCGAGCGATTTGGCGACGCGGCCACCGTAGCTGGCCTCGATCCGCGTCGGCCCGTCCCCACCGGCTCCGGTGTCTTCCCGCGGGAACGACAAGAACGCCCACAGCACGATCGTGAACGCGAGGATCACCGTGCCGGCGCCCTTGATGAACGCCAGCGTCTTGTCCCACACGACGGCCAGCGTGTTGGCGATGCGCGGGATTCGATACGGCGGAAGCTCGAGCACCAGGGGCGGCGTCGGGCTGGCGAGGATGGTGCGTTTGTAGAGGTATCCGACCGCCAGCGCCGAGACTGTGGAGAGCAGATACATCGAGAGCAGAAGCAACCCGCGGTCGACAGCCGGACTGATGACCGCTTCCTCGGGCGTGCTGACGAACAGCGCCCCGATCACGAGCGCATAAATCGGCAGGCGAGCGGAGCAGCTCATGTACGGGATCATCAGCATGGTGACGACCCGGTCCTTCCAGCTGGAGATCGTCCGCGTCCCCATGATCGCTGGGATCGCGCACGCGTAGCCGCTGAGCAGGGGAATGAAGGCGCGCCCGTGCAGCCCGAGATTCGACATCAGCTTGTCGAGCAGGAACGCGGCACGTGCGAGGTAGCCGGAGTCCTCGAGCAACCCCAAGAACAGGAACAGCATCGCGATCTGGGGGACGAATACCAAGACGTTGCCCACGCCGGCGATGAGCCCTTCGGTGATCAGATCGGTGAGAAGGCCCGGACCCAGTGCGCTCGCGATGGCCTCGCTCAATGCCCCGAACCCATCCTCGATCAGACCGACCAACGGGTCTGCCCACCAGTAGATCGAGACAAAGACCAGGGCCATGGTCGCAACGAACCCGAGCAGGCCGAGCACGGGGTGGGTGAGCACCGCGTCGACCCGCTCCGAGGTCTTCATCGCGGGCGCATCGTGAATGCGGTCGCCCACGCCCAGCGTGGCGAGAATGGAGTCGACCGCCCGATAGCGAGCGGAGACGAGCCGCCGGGCGACCGTCCAGCACGTGTCACGGCCAACCTCCGCAAGCGCGGCTCGTTGATCGGCGGTGGCGCCGGTGAGTCCCACGGTGTCGGCCGCTTGACAACAGAGCAACCAGCGAGCCTGAGCACGGCTCGTGCCCGCGTCCTCGAGCTTGGCGAGGGCCGGGCGAACCTCGGGCTCGTGCTCCTCCACGTACTCACGTGCAGGTGCGGCACGAACGTCGTCGAATGCCTTGATCAGCGCTTCGACACCATCGCCGGTACGGCCGTTGGTCTCCACCACCCGCACACCGAGCGCATCTTCGAGTGCCGAAGCATCAATGCCGATGCCAGCGTCCCGAGCCGCATCGACCATGTTGAGCGCGACCACGGTCGGCAACTCGAGCTCGAGTACCTGCAGCGCGAAGTAGAGGTTCCGGGCGAGGTTCGTCCCGTCGAGGACCAGAAGGACGGCGTCAGGCGGGGACGCGTCGATCCCTCGCAGGCACCGGAACGCGACGGCCTCGTCTTCGGACACCGCCGACAGCGAGTACGTTCCAGGCAGGTCGACGAACTTTCGCTCGGCGCCGCCCCACCGCGAGGCGAGCACCCCATCGCGACGCTCGACCGTCATCCCGGGATAGTTGCCCACGCTATGGCGCGAGCCCGTGAGCACGTTGAACAGGCTGGTCTTGCCAACGTTGGGATTGCCCGCAACCGCGATGTTCATTCGCCGGACCCCGCAAGCTCGATTCGACCAGCCTCAGCGCTGCGCAACGACAGATGAAATCCACGAACCCGAAACTGCAGCGGGTCGCCAGTCGGCGCCCTCTTGAGCAACGTGACCACCGTGCCCTCGACCAATCCCATCTCGAGCAACCGAAGGGCGGTCGCGTCGGTGCCCCCGACGTCTTTGACGACGCCTGACTCCCCGACCTGCAACGTCGCCGCACTCAGCATGGCGGCGAGCATCCGGCCGGGTGTGGGGACCGTCAAGCGGGGATTCCCGCGCGATATCGAGGACCACGCCCTCATGGCTCTTGCGTGAGCGCCGCACGCCGGAGAATGCGCGTCACAGGCACGATGTCGCGAGGTGCTCAGGGCTTGGGCTCGCACACCAGCTCGAAGCGGCCGTGGTCGAACGGGGTGCCCGGCGCGGCCTGGACTTGCACGAGTCGCTCGCGAAGTCCCTGCTTGTCGAGCTCGAGCGCACGGTGGTGACAAAACGGGTTGTTGCCCGGCTTGCCAAAGATCGGCTCGCTCGTCGCCGTGCACCCTCCCATGCAAGGCTCGGCGTAGTAGCAGTCGTGGCAAAACCCCCACAGGTCTTCTCGGGTCCGCCGTTCGATGCGACGCATTTCGGGTGCGCGCTCCCAGATCGTCTTCAAAGAGTGCTCCCGCCATGAGCCCCCGGTGTTGGCGGGGCCCCCGAGGGACGGGCAAGACTTGATCGAACCGTCGGCCTCGATGCCCAGGCCACTCAGCCCCGCCTGACAGCCGGAGTAGTACGCCGTATCGCTCATCGCTCGACGTAGCGCTGTCTCGAGCGGGCCGAAGTAGCCGAGATTGTTCCCCGGCCACACCGTGATTCCGTGTTCTCGGCACCGCGCGATCATCCGCTCGATCTCCTCGAAGACCTCCAGCATCATGTACGGCTGCAGGATCAGGTCCGGGTGGTCCGCGGCCCCGCCATGGGGAATGGTGAGGAACATCTGCCAGCTGGCGATCCCGGCCTCGCCGAGAAGATCCGCCAGCTCGACGATCTGCCCCAGCGTTCGGCGATTGATCTGGGTGTTCGCGCAGGCCGTGGCTCCGGCCCTCCTGACGTGGGCGATCCCCTCGAACGCGCGAGCCCAACTCCCGTCACGGCGGCGAAGCGCGTCGTGGGTTTCGCCGAGACCGTCGATCGAGAACGACACCAGCTGCAGCCCGGCCTCGACCGCCGCTTCGATATGCTGCCGCGTGAAGCCGTAGCCGCCGGTCGTCATGCTGGCCTTCATGCCGTGCTCCCGAATCGCTCGGATCACGAGCAAGAAGTCTGGGCGCAGATAGGCCTCACCACCGATCAGCACAACCTCTCCGACGCCAATCTCGGCGAGCTCTTCGACCAAGCGCAGCGACTCTTCGGTGGTCAGCTCGTTGCGAAGCGACTGACCGGACCGAGGGCCGCAGGCGACACACTGCTGATCGCAAGCCTGGGTGAACGCCCAGACGGCCAGGGTCGGGGACGGACGGCGAGGCACGGGCCCCTCGAGGAAGGCGCGCGTTTTGGACGGCGGTAGCGAATCGACGACCGGCAGGCTTCGCCGGACCCGCTCGAGCTTCTGGTTCTTCTTGGTCAAGCCCTCCTACTCTGTCATAGGTTTGTTTGGTATCGTCGATTTATGGTGCCCTGCTCTGATTGTGGAAGGCTCGTGCGTGGCGGCGACGCGACCTGCCCCTTTTGCGGTCAGCGCCACAGGGCCGTGCACGCCGTCATCGCGCTGATGGGCTTGGCGCTGGGCTGCGGCCCGGTCACGTCCACCGGGAGTGAGGGTTCCGCGTCGAGTATCTCCACCACTTCCTCGGACGGCGACGCGACATCGTCTCCCCCTGGGGACCCCGGCAGTACGACGACGCTGACAACCGGATCAACCACGTTCGCCGGCCAGACCGAGACCGGGGATGACGCCAGCAGCACCACGGCGAACTCCAGCGCCATCTACGGCGGACCCATTGAGGACCCCGACGGCGGCGGAATTTCCATCGAATGCAGCGTGTGGGACCAGGACTGCGCCGACGGCGAAAAGTGCATGCCATGGGCCAACGACGGCGGCTCGGTGTGGAACGCCGCGAGATGTGTCCTGTTGGACGATGATCCGCGGGACGTCGGGGAGCCATGTACGGCACAGGAGAGCTACGTCTCGGGCTTTGACAGCTGCGAGGTTGGAGCTGTCTGCATTGGCTCCGACGAAGAGACGCTCGAGGGCGTCTGCGTGGAGCTGTGTGGGGGTTCTCCGGCCACTCCGGTCTGCGATGCAACACCGAGCGCCACCTGCCTCGGCGTTGACGGTGTCATTCCGCTGTGCGGCCCGCTGTGCGATCCGCTCGTGGGCGACTGCGCCGATGGGGAAGCATGCCTGCCCGGGTCCGACGGGTGGGGCTGCATGACCGAAGGGGACATACCGCCCGGAGGCTCCTGTGAGTTCGAGAACGCATGCGCAGCGGAGTCGGTGTGCATTGCCCCCGACGCCGCGTGTCCACCGGACTCGCCGGGCTGCTGCGCGAGCACATGCGATACATCGGCGGCGGAACCCGACCTCGACTGCCTTGAAGGCCAAACCTGCGCGCCGTTCTACGGCGAGGGGAACGCACCCACGGGTTACGAAGATGTCGGCGTGTGTCGAACGGTCCCCGACTGACGACCGCCCTGTTTCGAGCAGGCGTGGTCCCCACGAGTCTGGGCACGCCTCCACGCCGGGAAAAACGCCCTGCGCGCTGTTCGGGATTCAGCAACCCCGCGACTGCCCGTACTATGGCGAGAGCTACCGTTGAGCCGCCGACCTCCCAAAGGCCCGCAAGAGGGTCCCGACCTCCGCGTCCACGGTGACAGCGAGGCGAGCGCAGACTCGGCAACGGTCGCGCTCGCGAGCAGCGAGGAGGCCGTCGTCGAAGAGCCGCCGATGGCCCAGAGAATCGGCCGTCATGTTGTCCTCGAGGAGATCGGCCGCGGCGGTATGGGCTCGGTGTACCGGGCCTACGACCCCAAGCTGCAACGCGAGGTCGCACTCAAGCAGCTCCGGGCGCGGTCGCTCGGCGAGGAGGGACGCGCGCGCTTCGAACAGGAGGCGCGCGCCATGGCCAGCCTCTCCCATCCCAACGTCGTCAGTGTCTACGACGTCGAGGCCCTCGACGACGGACAGATCGTGCTCGTCATGGAGTACGTGGACGGACCGACGCTCCGCGCGTGGTCCAAGCAGACCTCGCGCCCGTGGCAGGACGTGCTCAAGCCGTTCATCGGTGCCGGGCACGGCCTCGCTGCGGCGCACAGGGCCGGCATCCTCCACCGCGACTTCAAGCCGGCCAACGTATTGGTCACCCCCGACGTCGCCAAGGTGACCGACTTCGGACTCGCCAAACGTGCGAAGGATCTCTCCGGTTCCTGTCTCTTATACACATCTCCGAGCCCACGAGACCTCTCTACATCTCGT
>CAJXVA010000617.1 GCA_913061055.1 uncultured Pseudomonadota bacterium | reverse complement strand
CTCGTCGGCAGCGTCAGATGTGTATAAGAGACAGCCAAGGACGCCGTGCTCGAGGAGCTGCCGCCGAAGACCGAGGTGGTCCGCAGCGTGATCCTCAGCCCACGCGAGCGCGAGATCTACGAGTCCGTGCGGCGCGTGGTCAGCGACGAGGTCCGCCAAGCGCTTCGCGCCAAGGGTCTGGGCCTGAGCCGCATCGTGGTCCTGGAGGCCCTGCTGCGTCTGCGCCAGATCTGCTGCGACGCCCGCCTGGCCCCGCGCATCGACGATCCACCGGAGCAGGGCTCCAAGATCGAAGAGCTCATGTCCCTGCTCGAGCCACTGCTCGCGTCGGGTCACCGGGTCCTGGTGTTCTCGCAGTTCACCAAGATGCTCGACCTCATCGCCGCGCGCCTGGACGCCAAGTCTCAGCCCTACCTGATGCTGACCGGCCGAACCCGCAAGCGCCAGCCCCTGGTCGACCGCTTCCAAGCCAAAGAGGTCCCCCTCATGCTCGTGTCCCTCAAGGCAGGCGGCACTGGGCTCAACCTCACCGCCGCCGACACGGTCATCCTCTACGACCCCTGGTGGAACCCCGCGGTCGAACAGCAAGCGATCGACCGAACCCACCGCATCGGCCAAGAACGACCGGTCACCGTCTATCGGCTGGTCTGCGAAGGCAGCGTCGAGGAACGGATCCTGTCCCTGCAGGAACACAAGCGGGCGCTCGCCCAGGCGGTTCAGGCCGACGCGGGTCGGACCGCCGGACGCACCGGGTTCAGCCTCTCCGAAGAGGACGTCGAAACCCTGCTCGCCCCCCTTCCCCGCCGCGGCGAAGAGCCCGACGACGAGGAATAGCCGCTTGAGGTCCTAGAACCGTAGGCCGGCGGCGAAGCCGGGCCACATCCGGACGCGGACGTCGTGGTTTTCGTATCGGCCGGAGACCCAGGCGTAGCCCGGGCGATCGATGCCGCGGCTCGGCTCGTCGACCAGGGCGGTGAGCGTGGGGCCGCCCCAGACGGTGAACCGGTCGGCGAAGCTGTAGTTCAGCAACATCCGAAAGCGGCTCATGCTGCCCACGGGGCCGCTCCACTGCAGGGAGTCCGTGACGACGTAGCCGCCCAGGTCGAGGTCCATCGAGAGGCGTTTGCCCATGGGAATGTGACCGCCCCAGCCCAGGCCGGCCTCCCAGGCTCGGCCCGCCCCGTCGGAGGTCGACATACGGCCGTCCTCGAGTCGACCCAAGGGCTGCATGCCCACCGAGGCAAACATGTACGTGTACTTGGCCGGCAGTCGGAAGCCGAGGTTGACCATCGCAGTGTCGCTCGTGAACACCTCGGGGTGAAAGCCACCCTTTCGGGTCACGGGGATCAGCGCGATGGATGCGTCGGCTTCGTCGGCGACGTTGACGAGGCCGAACTGCACGCCGTGGACCGTCCCGGCCGCGTTGACCAGGCCGAACTGCGCGCCCCGGACCTCTTGCGCCCAGTTGTAGCCCTGGCTCACCTGCACTCCGCGGAGGTCCTGCGCGGTGTTGAACAGCACCGCCGCTTGGATGCCCTCCATCTCGCCGCGGTTGATGTTCCCGAAGTGACCGGCGGCGACGCCTTCCATCGACTCGGTCACAACGGTGATGCCGCCAGCCATCGTCAGCCCTTCGACACGAGCGGCTCGGGTCCACAGCAGGCCGAACGACACGTTGTTCCGAACCCGCTCGCCTTTGTGCTTTGCGTTGAGCGAGACCGAGGGAAACAACCCGATGTTGAAGGGGACATCTTTGTAGGTGGGCTCCTCGGGCGCGGATGACTCGGCGGTCGCCTCTGCCGCCGCCGTGACCGCCTCATCCTCGACCGGTGGAGCCTCCGCTGGTTCCTCGGCCGCCTCGGGCGTGGGCTCGAGTTCGGGGGTCTGTGCGTCCGCGGCCACCTCGGGGGCACTCGGTTCAGCAACGACCTCGGGTGCGGCTTCCGGGGGCGTCACCTCCGGGGCGGCGGCGGGCGCTGGCGCGGGCGCGGCTGCGGGCACCTCAGGCGCCGGAGCCGGCGCAGCGGGAGCGGCGAGGAACGAAGCAAGAAGGAGAGTCGCGTTGGCCATCGTGGAGTTCAACACCGCTGCGGCGGTGCGGTGTCACCACCGCGCTCAGAAACGCAGCCCGGCGATGAACCCCGGCCACATCCGGGCACGAAAACTGCCCTCGTAGACGGTGTTGGACCAGGCGTACCCGGGGCGCACCGTGTCCCGAGTCGTGCCATCGACCCGGTCCGCCATGAACGAAACGGTGGGACCACCGAAGACCGCGAGCCGCTCGTAGGGCTGCCAACCGACCATGACGCGGAGCTTGGACATGTACCCAAGCGGGACCCGAAACCCGACGCCGTTGGCGACACCAAGCGTGGCCAGGTCCACATCGAGGAACAGGTGATGCGCGAGCGGGTTGTGGACCCCGAACGCCAAGCCGAACGTCCATGCTTCGCCGGCGCCCATGGGATGCAGCCCCATGATCATCTCCGAGTAGGTCCGGTTCGCAGGGAAGCGAAGCGCAACCTCGAGCAGGCCCGTCTCGGTGGTGGAGACGCTGGGGTGGACTCCGTGCTCTCGGGTCCCCGAGAACAGCGCGATCTGGGCGTCGGCCGAGTCCGCAAACGCCAGCAGCCCCAGCTGAACGCCATGAACCTGACGGCCGATGTTGACCAGCCCAACCTGAGCCCCGCGGACGTCACGGCCAAAGTTCACGCCGCCGATCTGTCCACCGGCAATCGCGTTGGCGTGGTTGTAGATCGAGAGTTGGGCGCCACGGACCGATCCCGCGACGTTGGCTCCGTAGCTCAGCTGTGCCCCGTCGACCTTGCCGGGCGTGATGTTGGTCAGCAGCGACAGCTGAGCACCCTCCACCCGGTCACGGACGTAGGAGCCGCCCACCGACATCGCGACCCCGTCCACCGCGCCGCTGCGGCCCCATAGCAGGGAGAACGACGCTGTGTTGCGAATCTCCGTGTCCCGGATCTTCTTTTCCTTCGCGAACTGCCCGTTGATCGACAACGGCGGAAACAGCCCGACGTCGAAGATGACCTCCTCGTACTTGGTGGCGCCGCGTGCCGTCGTCGTTTCGCGCTCGATCTCCCGCATGTCCGAGGCGGCCAGCACCACACGCCCGCGGGCCCGCACATCCTTGTTGGCGCGGCGCAGCGTGGTGCCATCGTCGACGGTCACCTGATACAGGCCAGGCTCCAGCGCCAACAAGACCGCTGCGCTGCCCGACGGCTTGTACAGCTCCGCGGCGAGTTCGCCCCCGGCTCGACGTACGAACACCCGGCCGCCGATCTCCGACGAAAGCTCGAGCCGGGCGGTGTTGTGACGAAGGTCGGTGAGCACCAGGTCACCGGACCCGGTGAGGTTGATGTCGTATGCGGCGTGCTGCGCCCCCCCGCGGCTGGCTTCGGTCTGCGCGAGCGTCTCGTCGAACGCGAACTCGTACGCCTCGTTCAGCGTGACCTGTTTGTCCCCGTCTGCATCCGCCGCTCCGCGCAGCCCGGTGGTGAAGAAGTGCGTAAAGTACGAGCCCCCGACACGGTCGGACTCTTGTGCGGTCTCGTCCGCGGAGCTGGAGGTCAAGAACGCGTGGCCTTTGACATCCGCCGAGGCACCGACGAGGAAGGGCGCCCGCTTCTTGCCGCCCTTGAGACGCGTGAACGCCCCCGACGCGCACGAATCGAGAATCGCCAGCCGAACATCGGCCGGCACCGCATCGATCGCCTTTCGAAGGGCGCGGTACTCGACCCGCTCCGAGCCCAGCAACAACCCTCGGTCGTCGGAGTGCCCCGAGTAATAGAAGAAGAACTGCACGTTGGCACCGCTGCTGCGTGCCGCCCGGATCCGCTTGGAGAGGCGCTGGACCTCGGCAAGCAATTCCGCGGGCGTCGGGTCACGCAACAGGCTGCGATCCCCGTCCCGCAGGCCCCCAATCTCGACCAGAACCTTCGCGACCGCGTTGGCGTCGTCGACGGCGTACCGCAGCACGACCCGCTCGGCCCCCCCATCGTTGGCACCCACGACGAGTGCGAACCGCCGAACCTCGGCGACCTGCGCGACCTCGGTGTTCTTTGCCGCAAGCACCGACGCCGGCCAGGAGCAGATCACGACGAGCGCGACCGTCCACAACACCGCCGTGACCCAGGCCCCGAAGCGGTACAAAGAAGCGGACATCATCGGGCCTTTCGAAGCAGGAACGAGGACTGGCCCAGCTCCGCGGGTAAGGGTAGCGGCTCATACCGTGCCGCAACGAGTCCGTCTTCGGCCAGCGCGTGCGCAGCCTCCAACACCGAGGTCGGATCGAGTGAAACACGCGCACCGGTCACAAAGAAGAACCGTTCGAACCCCGGCGCGTCGTCGAGCTCGAACGCGTTGGGCAGCGGGGTCTCCCCCCTCGCCTTGATCCGAGGCACCTCGTGCGCGGCTCCAGGGTGGTGGAGCGTGACTTCGCCGCGTCCGTCCACCGAGACCACGACCCCGAAACGATTGCCGGCCGCGACGTAGCTCACCTGTACGACGTCCCCGGGACCCACGCGGGCTCCAGTCTCGAGCCGGTCGACGGTATCGGCGGTGCTGCGGGCGATCTCGAGGTGCGGGACCAAGCCACGGGTGGGCCGGCGGGCGAGGGTCTCCGAATCCGAGAGGCAGCGACACGGCTCTCCCAGCGCAATGAGCGCAAGGCACAGGAGGACCGCCTCCAAGATGAATGCCGCAGGGCGATGAGCCATCGTTCCTCTTCAACACCGCGAGCCGTGGCAGGTGTCACCTGAAAAACTGGGGACACTTCGCAGGCCGCTCGGTGTTGTAATCAGCGGGCGTGGCCCTGGACGTCACATCCCTCTACCGAAAGTACGGACCGATGGTGCTCCGCCGTTGCAAGACGATCCTGAAAGATGAGGAAGAAGCGTTGGATGCCATGCAAGACGTGTTCGTTCAGATCGTACGACGGGCGGAACAGCTGGACGACCGCGGGGTGTCCTCCCTGCTCTACACGACGGCCACACGGGTGTGCCTCAACCGGCTGCGCTCACGCCGGCGACGTCCGCAAGACCCCGCGACGGATCGGCTGACGCAGATCGCCGACGCTGCCGAGGAGGTGGACCAGAGCCACGCCCGCTCCCTGCTTGGACGCTTGTTCCGAGACGAGCCCGAGTCCACCGCCACCATCGCGGCCCTTCATCTGCATGACGGACTCACCCTCGAGCAGACCGCGGATGCGGTGGGTATGTCCGTATCCGGCGTCCGAAAGCGACTGCGCAAACTCAAGTCGAGCCTCGGTGCGTTGGAGGCGACAGCACCATGACCCGCGTCCCCGACCTTCTCGTCGAACAGCTCGCGCTGGGCGAGCTCTCCGAACCGCAGGCGCGGTCGGTTCGCGCGCGCCTGGAGGCCGACGCGGACCCTCGCTTGGAGCGGCTCGAGGCCTCCAACGCCGCCATCCTCGACGCCCATCCACCCGAGGTCATCGCCCGGCGGATTCAAGCTCGACTCGATGCGCTGGAACCCGAACCCAACCGGGGCTTCACGTGGCCGGTGTGGGCGGTCGCCGGAGGCCTGGCGGTCGCCGCTGCCGCGCTGCTGGTGTGGACGCTGGGTCCCGGCTCCGAACCTACCCCGCCC
>CAJXVA010000616.1 GCA_913061055.1 uncultured Pseudomonadota bacterium | reverse complement strand
CGTCGGCAGCGTCAGATGTGTATAAGAGACAGGACTTCGACTTCCCGTCGCCGTCCGCCTCCTTTTTCCCCGCGCATCCTGGTGCGACCGCGACGACAGCGGACAGGACCGCTAGGGCGAAGCCGAGCCGCGTCCGGGCGGGACGGGCAGGGGACGGGGTCGAAAACCGGCGGAACCGCACGCTCTGAGAGTAGATGCGTCGAGAAGCGTCGGCAAGCGACGGGGACTATGGTAGGGGGCCGTGCGTGGCCCTTTTTGGTCACCATCCGACGCCATGAACGCTCCTGCCAAGACCCCGGCGGTTCCCACCGCCCCCGAGAGCCGGCTGATCCGGACGTTCTGCATCATCGCGCACATCGATCACGGCAAGAGCACCCTGGCCGACCGCCTGATGGAGCACACCGGCCTGCTGGGCGAGCGCGACAAGCAGGCCCAGTACCTCGACCGCATGGACATCGAGCGGGAGCGGGGCATCACCATCAAGGCCCAAACCGTCCGCATGGCCTACACGGCCGACGATGGGACGGTCTACGAACTCAACCTCATCGACACGCCCGGACACGTCGACTTCGGGTACGAGGTCTCCCGCAGCCTCAAGGCGTGTGAGGGAGCACTGCTGGTCGTCGATGCAGCCCAGGGGGTCGAGGCCCAGACGCTCGCCAACGTCTACCTCGCTTTGGACAACGACCTCGAGATCATCCCGGTGATCAACAAGATCGACCTGCCCTCGGCGGATCCCGATCGCGTGGCCGAGGAGATCGAGCAGATGGTCGGACTCGATGCGACCGACGCGATCCACTGCAGCGCCAAGAGCGGCATCGGTATCGAGGAGGTGCTCAAGGCGGTTGTGGCGCAAGTCCCAGCTCCGACCGACGACCGAGAAGGGCCCCTGCGCGCCCTGATCGTGGACAGCTGGTGGGACTCCTACCGCGGGGTCATTTCGATCGTCCGGGTGTTCTCTGGCCGCCTCACCCCCGGGAGCAAGCTGCGGATGATGTCCAGCGGCAAGGCCTACGAAACGCTGGGCGTCGGCGTGTTTGCGCCGGACATGACCGAGCTGACGGAGATCGCCGCGGGCGAGGTCGGCTACCTGATCTGCGGCCTCAAAGACGTCCGGGACGCGAAGGTCGGAGACACGGTCGTCGACGCGGCGGAAGAGAATCCCGAAGCGCTCGAGGGCTTTCAGGACGTCATGCCGATGGTGTTCGCAGGCGTGTTCACCACCGACAACGCGGACTACCCCGCGCTGCGGGACGCGCTGGGCAAGCTGACGCTCAACGATGCCGCGGTCACCTACGAACCCGAGACCTCCGAAGCCCTCGGGTTCGGCTTCCGGTTGGGCTTTTTGGGCCTGCTGCACATGGAAATCGTGCAGGAGCGACTGGAGCGGGAGTACAACCTCGACCTGATCACCACCGCGCCCAGCGTCATGTACCAGGTGTACTTGAAGGACGGCACGATGATCGAGGTCGACAACCCGGCGCAGTTCCCCGAACTGGGCGGCTACGACTACATCGAGGAGCCCGTGATCGAAGGGCGGATCCAAGTCCCCGAGGAGCACGTTGGCACCGTGATCAAGCTCTGCGAGGAGCGCCGCGGCATCCAAAAAGACCTCAGCTACCTCACCGAGACCCGGATTCAGCTCACCTATGAGCTGCCGCTGGCCGAGGTGGTGTTCGGCTTCTTTGACCAACTCAAGAGCCGCAGCCGGGGCTACGCGAGCTTGGACTACGAGCCTGGCGGCTACCGGCGTGCCGACCTCGTGCGCCTGGACCTGCTTGTCAACGGCGAGCACGTCGACGCGCTCAGCCTAATCACCCACCGCTCGACCTCCTTCTTCCGAGGCCGCGATCTGTGCGTGAAGATGAAGGAACTCGTGCCGCGTCAGCAGTTCGAGGTGGCCATTCAGGCCGCGATCGGCACCCGGGTGATCGCCCGGACCACCGTCAAAGCCATGCGGAAGAACGTCACCGCCAAGTGCTACGGCGGCGACATCTCCCGGAAGCGCAAACTTCTCGAGAAACAAAAGAAGGGAAAGAAGCGTCTCAAGGCCATCGGCAATGTCGAGATCCCTCAATCCGCGTTCCACGCGGTCCTCACGCTCGATTGAAGCCGCTGCGAATCGGCTAGAATAGGACCCACCCTTGTCCGACGCGTCCCAGCCCGAAAATCCGTACACGGCCGCGCCCAAGGGGCCGACGAAACCGGACAAGCCTCGCTCCGGCCGGCACGTGCGGTCCGCCGCGAAGATTCTTGCCAAGGAAGCCAAGGCCATCCTTGGCAAGCACGCCTCCCGCATCGCCGAGGCGCCCGCGAACGCGATGCGCGAGAGCCTCGCCGAGCTCAACCGGCTCCGCGAAGAGAACGACACGACCAATCCCAAGTGGCTTGGCGATCTCGAGACCGAGGCCGAGCGTCTCGATGATCTGTTGCATCAGCACGCCTCGTTTGCCCGCAAGAGCGCGCTTCGGGAAACCCTCGAGAACATCGGCATCGCCGTCCTCGTCGCGCTGGGGCTGCGCTCGTGTGTGTACGAGCCGTTCAAGATCCCCAGCGAGTCGATGCTGCCGACGCTGCGAATCGGCGACCACATCTTCGTCAAGAAGTTCAGCTACGGCGTCCAGATCCCGTTCACCAGCACCGTCGTCGCCTCGTTTCTTGGAGACATCGAACGCGGTGACGTCATCGTGTTCCGGTTTCCGCTCGACCCCAAGGATGACTACATCAAGCGCGTGATCGGGATCCCCGGAGACCAGGTCCGCGTCATGGGCCGTGTGGTGTCCATCAAGCGGGCCTCCGACGATGATTTCGAGGTTCTGCAGCGGACCCCGCTCGAGCAGAAATGCGTCAACGATGCCAACGGTCGCACGCGCGCCGGATGCCAGCTGTTCGAGGAGACGATCGACGACAAGACCTACGTCGTTCGCTACCTGACCTCGATGTCGGAGCGAAACGACTTCTTGCCCAAGGCGAAGACGTTCACCGTCCCCGAGGGACACGTGCTGGTCATGGGCGACAACCGCAACGAGTCGGCCGACAGCACCCAGTGGACGGTCGAGGTTGCTGCGGTCGACGCTGCGGCGGTCATCTCCGACAAAGACCTTCGGGACCTCACGGACGAGAAGCTCTTCACGCAGACCCGCCCCAAGACCGACGACATTTCGGATCCCAGCCACGACCACGTTGTGTGGCTGGCGACGCATCGCAGCCGGGCGCATGACATCTCGCTGTCGGTGTGGCGCTCGCCCCAACTCGGGGCGGAGGCGACCTGGTCCGCACTGGCCGCCCGGGTCGATGGTGCGCAGGACACGACGGTTGCCGCGCTTGTCGATGGAAAACCAGTCCCCACCGGCGACGCGCTCAAGACGGCGCTCACGGTCGGGGCATCGATCGACCGCCTGGTCGTGGGGCGAAGCGAAGAAGGCTGGAGCGCGGTGGCGTTCCTCGAGGAGGCCGACGCGGTCCTGCACCTGCAATGCGGCCGCAAGGTCTGCAAGAACAGCGGGCGGCTCGCCGCGAGGCTGACCGAGGCCGTCGAGGCATTTCAGTCCAGCCCGGAAAAGGCGACCCGCGAACTGCTGTCCGAACCGCGCGGCGTCGAATACGGTACCCGCTGGACCGGGCGCAGCGACGTCCGCGACCACTACTACGAGCGCCAGTTCCAGCGCACGGACACCGAAGGGCCACGCGGCCAAGTCCGCCTGCGGGTGTTCCGCAAGCCCAAGCAGAGCCTCGACGTCCTCCAGGACGCCGCGCTTCGGGCCGTCGGCACCTCGGCGGCGGAGGCCCCCCTCGCACCCGAGCTTGGGGAGCGAGCTTGGGTCGTGAGCGGGGAGGATGCGTTCACGTTGGTCACCACCGATGACGTTCGCGACATGGTGGTCGTGCTCGACTGCGGCAAAGCGTTGTGCGCCACGGAGAAAGCCGCAGAGGCGCTGGGGAAGGTCGTTTTGGACCGAGTCCCCAAGGCCTCGAGCGACCGTCGCCAGCTCCGCAAGATGCTCCGGGAGGAAGACCTGTCCGCGATGGCAGGCGGCGAGGTCAAGGATCTCAAGGTACTTCAGCCGCCTCGCAACCCGTTTGACCGGACGCGGCTGGAGGCCACCGTCCAAGGCAAGGATCACGGTCTGGAGCTCGAGGTCTGGCATCAGCCCGAGGAAGGTCTGGCTGCCAAAGTGGCCGCCATCGCGGGGCCGCTCGATCTGTCCAGCTCGGATGCGGTCGGTCAGCATGGGCAGGCGGGCGAGGACGACGAAGCGTTCCACCACGTCTTCGGGATCGCGGGATCCGACTCGGTCGTCCGTATTCGCTGCCGCAAGGGTCTGTGTGAAGAGGCGGATGTCGCCCTGGCCATCGCCCGCCGAGCAGCCGACGAGGCACAGGACCCGGACAACTTCATCGATCCGGACGCGCGCCGCCCTCAGCCCTTCGTGCCGATGGGCAACGTGAAGGGGCGCGCGGACGTCATCTGGTTCCCGCTCGACCGCTTCTGGCTGAAGGTTCGCTGAAGCCTGCTAGCGTCGTCGAAGAGGAATCCGTTCAACGACACTAGCGGAACAGACCGCCAAATCGGAACCGCTTCTTGGATTTCCGTTTGGCTGCTTTGGCCCGCCCGGTGTAGCCACGCGGGACAAAGTCCGCGTCGCCATCCTCCGCATCCGCCAGCGCCTGCAGGACCACGTCGCGGCGGGTCTCCAGGTCGGCGCACTCGGCTTCGGACTCTTCGGCTCCGGCTGCGGGGATCTCCGCCGCGGCGACGGTCTTCCGGTACGACGCGGACGGGTTCGCCTCCATGGCATCGAGCGTCGATGCATACAGCGCACACGGTCGTTCGGTGGCGCCCGCCTGCCACAGGTCCAGGCAGCGGTGCTCGATCGGGTCCCACGTCCCGGCGGCCTCGTCCGAGTCCCGCAGGGCCGAGATCAGGCGTTGGCGCTGATCGTGGGGAAGGGCGATTCGCCGGCTCCCCAGCAGCGCGCGCGTCCAATCCTCGAGCATCGGATCGCCGTGCTCGAGCACCAACCCGAGAAGCGCATCGGGGACCACCGAACGCTCCAGTTCCGTCAGGATGAACGCTTGGACGCTCGGGTCCTCGATGCGCGAAGGATCGAGCTGAAGGGTCCGCAGCAGGAGTTCGGCGCGGGTTTGCGAGTAGCGTCCCCGTTTGCCCTCCGCGAGCGCGGCTCGCCACACGACCGCGGGGTCGTCGGGAAATGCCTCGAGAAGGGGCGCCACGAGAGCGCGTGCCTTGGCCCGGGCCTCGACCTCGAGCTTGGCGTCGATGGCGGCTAGCACGGAGGCGCCAGCGCGGCTTGGAGGTGCCGGGAGGGCGACGACTGCCTGAAGCGGATCGGACGACGTTGTCGAACTCCACATGGCGCGGGCGGCGAGCAAACCGAGCAGGGTCGCCGCACCGATGGCGACCCCCACCACGAGCCGTCGCGGCATGCCCAGGGGCATGCGGGGCCCAGAGGATGCCGGAGCCGGTGGGTCGTCGGAGACCTCGATCCGGGCCCGCGTACCGGCCACGGGTTCGGGCACGGGTTCGGGCACGGGGTCGGAAATCGCCGCTGCGGTCGGTGTGTCGATGGCCGCGGGTGCCCCCGAAAGCAAGCGGACCGCCAACC
>CAJXVA010000615.1 GCA_913061055.1 uncultured Pseudomonadota bacterium | reverse complement strand
CTAGATCGCTCGTCGGCAGCGTCAGATGTGTATAAGAGACAGCACCACGATACCGAGCGGGTTGACGGCATCGAGCACGGCCCATTGGTGGAACAGGCTGATACCAACGTTCGCCGGGTTCGCTGGGATGTTGAACGTCGCGCTCGCCGTCCCGGTCGCACTCGTCACGAATAGGTCCAGCACCTCAGGTGCAGTGTAGAGGCTGCAGCCGGGAGCGCCCGGCAAGGCGAGCGGCAACGGCCCGCCGTTGTAGACCGTGTCCGACAGGCCCGAGACCATGACGGCGAATGCGGTAGGGATCGCGTCGGCCAGCGTGACGTCGTAGCTCGAGTTCAGGATCGGCAAACCAACGTTGCCGAGAGACGGCGTCAGCACGCCGCTAGTGCAGTGGACGCGGTAGCACGGTCGGTCCGTCAGGCTTGACCCGGTCCAGTTGGTTGGGCCACTGACAAGGTCGCGGAAGAAACCAGAGCCTGACGCACCGCTCGTTAGCGAGCTGATGACCACGTCGTTGGAGCTGACATCCACACCGACAAAGAACTCGCCGCTGACGTTGACCGGCGAGGCGAAGGTCGCGGTATAGAACAGAGCATTTGGACCGACCGTGACCGTTGTGCTTGCGATCGCCGTCGCGCCGGGCGAGCCGCCGACACTCGGGTAGATGTGCGCTGGACGGGTGATCGTGCCGCCGGTCGTCTGCGTGAAGAAGTCAATCGAGGTCACGCTGATCGAAGTCGTCGCTTCGGCGCGGTAGCAGTAATCGTTGTCGCGGGTGTCGCCCTCAAGGGTGCCGCCGGCCGGGTTCGACTCGGGGCATCCCGCGGTGACGGAACCAGCGCAACCCTGACCATACTTCGTGAACGAAGCGCTGCTCGGCCGCACGATGTAGAGGCCCGTCGTGCGATCCGACACGAGGATGTTGCCCGACGGCAAGAACGGGTAGCAACCCCAGCAGCCGTTAAAGCCACCCGAAGAACCGGGCCACGTGTCGTAGGAAGCGACTTCGACCGGGTTGTTCGGGTCACTGATGTCGATACAGCGGTAACCCTCCGTGTACCAACTGCAGTGCACCTTGTCGCCAAGGATGAACGCGTTGTGCGGGGTCGAGTTGGAGTTTGGTGTGAACTGACCGAGTGCAACCGGGCTCGATTTGTTCGTGATGTCGAACATCTTGATGACGCCACCGGCCTTCTCATCCGTCGTGACCATCAGGGTGCCAGCGGCGTTGGGCCACGCGTTGTGCGTGAAGTTGTCTGGCGTCGCGCTGCTGCTCAACGTCGTCGGCGGGAACGTACTCATGTCCCAAATGCGAGCGACGCCGTTGTAGACCATCGAGCCGTAGCCGTAGCCGTTCTCGACGCACAGGTCGTGGAAGTAGTTGTTTTGGCCGCTGCCGCCAGCGAGCCCCAAGTAGGTCGGGTTGGCCGGGTTGGCCGTCAGGTCCCAAACCGGCGTGCCGGCATTGCTGCCAACCAGGTAGAGCCGCCCGGTGGCCTCATCGACGCAGACGTTGTGGGCGCTGTCGCTGACACTGGTGCCAAACGTGCCAACCGCTGTCGGGCTGTTCGGGTTGCTCAGATCGAGAATCTGAAAGCCCGACGTCGCCTCGGTCACTACGTAGGCGAAGGTGCCGTAGGTACGGATGTCGCGCCACGGCGACGACCCGAACGGAAACCAGCCGCGCTCGACCGGGTTGGCCGGGTTCGTAACATCAACGACAACCGTACCGGTAGTCGTTCCGAGCAACGCGTATTCGTCGCCGTTGGGGGCGGTGTATCCCCAAACGTCGTTGAATGAGCCGTGGTTGTTGAACGTGCCGAGCAAGACACAGTTGACGCCTTGGGAGGCAACGGATCCGACCACGACGGTGGCCATTAGGATCGAATGGATGATTCGCATAGGGAGTGGTGGGGGCGGCAGTAAGAATGCCGCAGGGCGAGCAACCACACCCTAGTTGATGCTGGCGATCTGCCAACGCTCCATCTGACCAGTATCGGTCGACCGTATCGAAGGGGCGGCGCGTGCCTACGCCCAACCGACATCCGCGCCCGCAAGATCGCATCCGGAAGCCGGCGTCGGATGAGCCCGAATCGGAGATGCTGGATCTCGGCGAAGCGCCGCTGGCTTGACGGACGTTGATGGGGGGGCGTGGCAGAGAAATCTCGTGCCGAGTGTTCGCTGGCTGCTAGCGCATCCGCTGTCGTGGGCATGAATGCCATGCACTCGAGGCCAGATGATTCCGGGGTCGTGCAGGGGCAATCGGCGCGGTGCCATCGCGATTGCGCGAACGGCACCTGCTGCGAAAGCACAGCGCCTCGTCCGCTGCTGCCTATGCGAGTCCATTCGGTTGCACGGCTTGCCAGCTAGATGAAGCTCGTCGATCATGACTGGATTCCCGCAACGCCTCCGGTGTCTGCGAGTTGGATCCTTGCGATGTCGGACGAGCAAACCCGAGAGCTTCTGCAGCGTTGGCATGCGGGCGAACGCGGCGCGATTGATGCGTTGGTCGCGCGCGACCTGCCGTGGATCGCGCGCTACGTGAAGACGCGGCTTGGGCCGTTTTTGCGCGGCCGCGGCGAGACTGCTGACTACGTGCACGACGCTTTGTTGGATGTGCTGGGCTACGTGCCGCGATTCGTGACTGGCAACCGGGCCGGCTTCCGTTCGTTGCTCGCCCGCATGATCGAAAACCATCTGCGCGACGCCCACGACCACCACGCAGCGCAGCGTCGCACGCCCTTGCGCGAACGGCCGGTGCCCAGCGACTCGGTGCTCGACCTCGATCGCCCGCAGGAAACCGTGACCCAGCCGAGCAGCAAGGCGGAGCAGCGCGAGGAGGCGCTGTGGGTGCGGCTCGCGATCGAGATGCTCGAGCGCGAAGATCGTCAGGTGATCCTGCTGCGCGAATGGCAAGGGCTGGAGTTCGCGGCGATTGGCGAGCAGATCGGCATTCGTGAGGACGCGGCCCGCATGCGCTATCGGCGCGCGCTGCCCAAGCTCGCCGCCCAGCTCGAACAGGTGCGCTGCGGCGGCTTCGGCGGACAGCCGGTCGAACAGGTTGACGGCTGAGCATGACGGGGTCCGAACCAGCCGAACGACTGACCCGGGCCATGGCGGTGTGGCTGCGGCACCGCAGCTCGCCAACGTGTTCGGGCGAGGAGCTGCTGGCCCGGCATCCCGAACTTCGTGAGGTCTTGGACCCGTTGGTTGAGGCCGCGGAGCAGGATGAGGTGCCCGGCGACGCACTCCGCGATCTGCCACCGTGTGATGCGTCTGTTGCGGGCGCTGCCACGGAACGGATCTTTGGCAGCTACCGGTTGCGCGACGAGATTGGCCGCGGTGGTGTCGGCGTGGTCTACGAGGCCTTGCAGCAACCGCTCGGCAGGCGGGTCGCGGTCAAGATGCTCGCCGAGGATCTGCAGCATCACCCGCAAGCGGTGGCGCGCTTTCGCCGGGAGAGCGAATTGTTGGCACGCTTGCGCCACGCGCACATCGTGCCGGTGTTTGATGCTGGATTGGTGGACGGCGTGCCGTTCCACGCGATGGAACGCATCGATGGTGCAGCCCTGCACGATGTGCTGCTGCGTCTGCGAGGGCAGGATGCGCAGCAATGCGACGGCCGTTCGTTGGCGACGGCGCTTCGCGAAGAACTGCACGAGTCTGCAGGCGTTGGCGATAGTGGCGTTGGCGACGGTCGCATCGGCGAGCAATTGCACGGACGCAGCCACGCGGAAGTGTCGGTTCGTCTCGTGCACGCCATCGCTACGGCGCTGTGTGCAGCGCACGAACAGGGCATCCTGCATCGCGACGTGAAGCCGGAGAACTGCATGCGGATCTCTCGGACGGACAATCCGAATTTCGTGAAGGTGCTGGATTTCGGGCTCGCCAAGATGCTGATGGCCGAACCCGGCCTCGATGTCTCCCTCTCCGCCAAAGGCGGCGGCATCATGGGAACGCCGGAATACATGTCGCCGGAGCGGATTCGAGGTCTCGATCTCGACGCGCGCACCGACGTCTACGCGCTTGGTGTCCTCGCCTACGAGCTGGTGACCGGGTGCGTTCCGTATTCCGGAGACCACTACACGAAGGTCCTCGATCAGCAGCTCAACGCCGCGCCGGTTCCCCCCCGCAAGGTGTCGCCCAACCTCGACATCAGCCGCGGCGTCGAGGTCGTCATCCTGCGGGCCCTGGAGAAGAGTCGCGAGGCTCGATTCTCTTCCGCGGGCGAGATGGCCGACGCGTTCGAGCAGGTCGACGCCGGTATGACGACGTCCTCGGGTGCGGACTCCGAATCCGCATCCCACGAGGGCACGTACCGGGCGATCATCGTCGTGCTGGTGCTGTTGGTGTTCGTGCTGTCGGCCGTCGTGCTCGGCCAGACATTCGGCTGGTTCTGACGTCGCGAAGCGACATCAACCGCCGGCGGGTCCGCCGATGACTCGGAGCTCCGAAAACCCGCCGCAGCTTTCGTTCTCGTGGCCAACAAGCTCGATCAGGACGCGCGAGCCGAGCAGGCCGCCGGTCTCCACCGCGAACGGGCCGTCCGGAGTCCCGGGCAGCTGCACGGTCTCTTCGAATACGACGAGGTCGTCTTGGAGGACACGAACAACCGCCGAGGCAAACCCGTAGCCGGTGCGGAAGTCGTTGTTGCTGTTCCCCGCGTTGTCGTCGACCTCGATGCGGTTGATGCATCGGTCGGTGACGGTGCTCCAACTGTAGACGCTGGGGCCGCCGCCGCCTTCAGGGCCTGTCGAGAACCACGATGTCGCGAGCGAGCCGTCCACCGAGTCCCCAGCCGGGTATCCGTTGAACTCGGTGCTGGCGGTCACGGTGCCCTGGTCTGTGACGTTCTGCATCAGGCCTTCACACCCGTCCGAGCTCCCGGAGGTCTGGCCGGAACTGCTGGATTCACTCTCGACCGGGCCGCTGCTGGATTCGGCTCCGGTGACGATTCCGTTGCTCGTCTCCGCGTCGTCGGTCGGGTCCGCTGTCGTGGGCTGGGAGGTCCCCACTGAGGACGTGGAGCCCGAGGTGACACCGCCGCCGCTGTCCCCGGTCGTCGAGGACGGCTCCGCGTTGTTCGGCGCGGGCACGCAGAGGCCGCGGGCGTTGACCCAGCCCTCGATCGAGGACAGGCCTTGGCAGTCGACGGATTGGTAGGCACACGAGGCGGTCGCCAAGTCGCAAACACCGGCGAAGCCCTTGTAGAAGCAGGCGTCGTTTGACTGGCATTGGTATGCCGGCTCTTCCAGGCAGCCCAAGGCGAGGGCCAGCGGAAGCAATGTCCACGCGCTACGCATCGTCTAGAACCGTCCGCTCAAGCTTAGGCCGAAACCGGTTCGCGTGACCACGGCCGACGCTTGGGTCTTTTTCGGCTTTGGTTTGGTCTTGCCCCGCGCCACCAACGCGTACCGAATCGCGCCTCCGACCATGATGAGTCCTCCGGCGCCGAGCGTTGCCGCGCCCGCGTAGTAGATCTGCCGTCCGGCGTCGATCTCGCTGAAATACGCCTGCTCCGTCGGTGCACCGCGGGAGTCCGCGACCCGGCCTCGGCCCAGGACCAGGACGACGCCGCCGGCGATCGCAATCGCGGCACCCGCACCCAGGAGCGTGGGGGCGAGCCACTCTCC
>CAJXVA010000614.1 GCA_913061055.1 uncultured Pseudomonadota bacterium | reverse complement strand
GGCATACGAGATGTAGAGATGTCTCGTGGGCTCGGAGATGTGTATAAGAGACAGCCCGTGCCGGCTGAAAGACCGACAGGAGGCTCGAGGTGGGGTCCGTGTCCGGCGGCGTGTACGCCGCGATAGGAGGGGGCGGAGGTGCGCTGCCCAGGTTTCCGGCCAGCGCCATTCCGGCAGCAGAGCTGGTGAGCAGGCAGGCCACGGCAAGTCCGGCAAACGTCGAGAGCTTCATGCGATCCCCTCGGGGCGGCCAGGAGCCGGACCCGCGTGAGTGGGCTGAACGCGCGAGGTGCCGGACGGGTCTGCACCGGGTGATTTTTCCGGTCCCAGGCTCCCACCGGCCCGGTCCCCGGCCTTGCGAACGCCCACCGACGCCAGGAACTCCCACGGCGCGATCGAGCCGATGAGCACGAACACGGCGTCGGTCGGCACCGCGCAGGACTCCTCGCCACTGCGCAGGACGACGCTCTGGGGCTCGACCGATTCGACCGTGGACCTCCAGCGGATCTCGAGCCGGCCCGCGGCCTCGGCCGCCCGCATCGCCTCGATGTTGCGCGCTTTTCCGCGCCTGAAGTCGTCCCCCCGGGCCACCACCGCAACCGTCGTCCCCGGGGCATACGACAGCGCCAGTGCAGCTTCCATCGCGACATCGCCCAGACCCACGACCACACAACGACGTTGCGCGAACGAGCGCGCGTCGGCGAGGCTGTAGAACACCCGGTCCTCCATGCTCGGATCGATGGGCCCCGGCAGGGTTCGGGGAGTCCCCCGACGGCCGATCGCCAGCACAACCTGAGCCGCACGGAACTGCACCGTGCTCTCGTCGGACCGGACACACGACACCCAGAAGCCTCCGGGGTCGCGGACGATCCCGGAGACCCGATGATGCGTGTGCAGCGGAAGCGCTTGCGCTCTCACGATTCGGGTCCAGTGACGGAGCAGCTCCTCCTTGGTGCTCTCGGCGAGCCAGAGATCTCCAACCAGCGGCACGCTCAAGGGCTGGTCGAACACCAGCTTGCCGCGCGGGAAACTCTGGATGCTCTGCGCCAGGTCCCCTTGATCCACCATCACGAACCGCAGGCCATCCTTCTTGGCCTGCAACGCGGCCGAGAGCCCCGCCGGGCCGGCTCCCACGATCACCAGGTCGAGCATGTCCCCGGGCGCCGCCCGACCCGAGGCCACCACGCTGCGAACCGCGACCGCTCCCTGGTTGATCGCGTTGCGGATCAGCGGCATCCCGGTCAGGTCCCCCGCGAGGTACAGCCCGGGAACATCGGCCGACTCCAGCGTCGCCGTCACTGCCGGCCGGTCGTCGATCGGCTCGCCGTCATGCACCACCAGCGACCCGTTGGGACACCGCTCCTCGCACGTCGTGAGCCCGCAGCAGTCTTGGGGCCGCGCCACCTTGGCGACGTACGCTTCCAGCGCCAGCACGTCGTAGGGACACGCATCGACGCACGCGGAACAGCCCAGGCAGGTCATCGCGTCGATCTGCGGGAGGCGCACCCGCTCGGGCGGGCGCACGTCGACCGCCTCCGCGGGTCGGCCTGAGCTGCGAGGTCGCGTCCACACGGCACGGCCCACCAACACGATGAACCCCGATGCGGCCACGACCCCCCACAGCCACCCCGCATCTTCGGGGATGCGCTGCGGCGGATCCGGTGACGACGCGACCGCTTCTCGAGCCTGGGTCCACAGCGCCAGGCGATCCTGCGTCCCGCCCAAGCCCAGTGTCGCGCCTTCGACCTTCTGGTGTTCGTCAAAACACAGGGTCATCGAGCCCGACGCATCCAGGCACCGGCCGATCGGATCCGCCGGGTTGCTGGGCTTGTGGCAGCGGGCGCAGGCCGCCACAGGGACGACGGGGACCGTTCCGCGGAGCTCGGGGCGCAGCGGGTCGTTCTCGAGCAACCGTTCGCCGCCGACCCCGAACCGGGTGATCCCCTGCGGTCCCCAACTCACCCCGCCAAAGTCTTCGTGGATGCGGTGGCAGTCGATGCACCGCAACGCGCCGCGCTGCTGCAGCGCGCGGTGGCCCGAGCGTGTCGATGCGTGTCCCGCATGACACTGCACGCACTGGGCGGCCGGCTGGGAGTCTGCGGCGTGGCAACTGTCGCAACTCAACCCGGCCTGGACATGCGGACGCCCCATGGGATGCCGCGTCGAGGTGTCCCAGCTCGTCCACAGCGCGAACGCACCGACGACGACAGCCGCGAGCGCGGCGGCCCACAGCAACCCGGCACGCATGCGTTGGTCTCGCCGAGCCCTCGCCGCGGGCGCATGTCGGCGGTTCGGGCCGCCGGCGTCGGTCCACAAGCTCCGACTCACCAGGGCCCCTTCGTGTAGACGTGCACCGCGAGAAGCACCACCGACAGGGCGGAGCACACGATGTGCGGGGCCAACCAGCCGCGCAGCAGCAGCCGAAGCAGGCGTCGGGGCGTGGACGCGCGAGCGTCGACGACCGCGGCCAGAACATCATCCAGCCCGTCCATTCGATCCACGCGATCGGAGCCTAGCTGTACCGCAAGCCGGGTCCGAAGGCGTTGTTGTTCCTGGGCCAGGGAGCGTCCCGAGAGCAGCAGCACCAACCCACCGCCGGGTCGGCGTACGTATGGGAGCAACACCGCCGCCGTCAGTCGCTTGAGGGCATCACCGCGGCCCCCGACCGCGCGCATCAGCGCGTCCGCAGGGTCTGGCGCCTCACCGTCCCGTGCGTCACTCGGGGCCGTGGCTTCCAGCCGGGTCAGCCGGGACGGGAGGACGCGATACACCACGAGCCCGAAGAGGCCCAGCCCGACCGCCAGCAGCAGAACGCCGGCGAGCACCCCGGGCGCGCCGGCAAACCGACCGCCGCCGTGGGCCCACGCGGCGCCCCATGCCAAGGCCCCCAGAATCCCGTGCAAGCCCAGGCCATGCGCGCCGCGGCCCATCGGCCACCGCCTCCGCCTCAGACCGGCATACGCCACCCCGCCCAGGAGCGCGGCCGCGGCAACCCATCCCATCCGAAGTCCCGGACCGGCCCCCGCGAGCCAACCGACGTCGTGTTTCGCCGAGCCCCAGGCCCCGAGCGCCAGCGACAAACCGATGCCGGCCGAAGTCAGCCACGGCCACACCCGAGCCTTCGCCGCGCCCCTCGGGACTGGCCGCCCGAGCACCGCAGCCGCCTCGACCATCGCCGTGCTCGCATCCACGCGCACCAACGCCTGGGTTGGACACGACTGCACACACGCCGGGCCCCCACTGGACCCCACGCAGAGGTCACACTTCACCGCGACGGACTCGAAGGGACCTCCATCGGGCGAGGGGGTCCCCGCAGGCCGCCCGGCGAGCTCGATCGCATCCCACGGACAGGCCTTGGCACACGCACCGCACCCGGTACACAGGGCGGGGTCGATCTGAACCGACCCGTCGCGACCGCGGGTGATTGCGGCCGTGGGGCAGTCGGGCAGACACGCCGGAGACGAGCAGTGCTGGCATGCCTGAGCGAGCAGCCACGGGGCGCTGGGGGCCGAAGCCGTCCCCACCCGCGCGAGAAGTCGCGGCCCTTGCCGAGTCATTCGGGCCAGTCCATCGGCGTGGTTGGACGCGCAGGATCGGGTGCACTCTCCGCAGCGGACACAGCTCTCTTGGTCGATCACCAAGAGCGACCGGGCCCGAGCCAGCCGGTGAACATCGACGGCCTCCGGCCGAGGCCCAGCCTGCATCTGAAGCAGCACTTCCGAGCGTGCCTGCGCCCGGGCTCGGGTCTCGACTTCCAGCGACGTCGCCGACGCTCCCAGAGCCGAGCGGAGGGCGTCGGCGCGAACCCACACGAGTTGGCAGGGTCCGGCCGCCACCACGTCCTTCGCCCACGGGCGGCCCGCGAGGGCCTCCTCCACGCCGAGGACGTCTGGGCTCAGCGCGATGCGCTCGACCACTCGAGTGCCCTCGGCCCGGACGTGCAGCACTCCGTCCAGAACGAACGCCCCCGCCGCCGCCGGGTCCCCGGCGCGCGCCGCAAAACTGTCCGCCGCAATGGTTCGCAGGCTGGCCCCATCGAGCAACAACTCCAGCGCTTGGTCCTCGAGGTGCGGAAGCATCCCGCGCAGCAGATCGCCGACCACCGCCCGCTCCAACCGACGACGTTCGGCCGCCGCCGCAGGACGGCCCCCGGCACGGGTCCACGCGCGGTTGAGCAGCGCAGCCGCCACGGCAAACACCTCGGCCTCCCCCTGTGCCGCCGCACGGGCGCGCCGGGGCAGCCCCAGCATCGCCTCCTCGCCCAGCGTATGTCCGGGCTCGGCCACGCGCAGTACGCCAGCGTCTGTGGACACACGGACCCTCCCGCGCAAGACCACGTAGAGCGTGTCCGCATCCTCCCCGGCTTCGTACAGCGCGGCGCCGTCCGGGAGCACGGTCGTGGTCCCGGCGGCCTCGAGTCGCTGACGGGAGACAGGGTCGAGCCCACGCAGCGGCGCTGCATCAAAGGGCCCCGCCGTCACGGCAGGGTCATCTCCGCCACCGCCAACTCCACCGCCTCCAGACGCTGCAGCGTATCTGCGGAGACCAGCGGACCACTGGGGCGGAGGCCTCGTCTCGCTTGCAACGCTTCATAGTCCGCGAATGCCTCCACCAAGAACGGAGGAAAGGCTCGGAACATCAGCCGCGCACGGATCTTCAGCGGCCCCGGGGGCGCGTTGAGCTCGTAGGTGTACTGCTGCGGCTCCCCTGCGACCGCCGATCGCTCGTCGATGATCGCATCGGGTCCCTTGGTGAGCCCACGCTCCGAGTCCAGACCGCCCACTGGGAAATACACCTCGAGGAACTTCTCCTCACCGCGCAGATTGGAGATGCACTCGCCCGTATCGAGATCATACCCGCCGTCGGCAAATCGGTCGGCACGATGCCGCCCCTGCCCGGGCCCCGGCTGGCAGCGCCCTGCGCCATCGATGCGCCCAATACAGGTCACGCAACGCTGAAAGCCATTTTGAAGGTTCACCAGGCCCCTCCCGGCGAAGCGGTTTCGGCCGACCTCCTGCCACTGCGGCACGTCGGGACCATCGACGATGTCCGCGCCAAACATGCCCAGCGGACGCCCCTGCCCGTCGACGTTGCGATCGTCCACGTTGACCCGGATGAATCGCTTGTCCCGCAGGTTCTCCGCTGGGTCGTCGATGCGACCCACTTCGTAGACCACCCGCCCATCGCGATCGGTCACCGTCAGGTGCACCCAGATCTCGCGCTCCTGGCTGAAACCAGCGGGGACCTTGTGTCCCGCCCCGATGTTCTCGATGGTGATCGGGATCTCGATGCCCGCCCCCCGGCGCTGGGGCGGCTCCAGCTCAAAGCGAAACGTCGACCCAAGCAGCAGGTCTCTTCGCTGAAGAATCCCTCGTGGGCTCCCGTGCGCATCGAGCCCAGGGTCGTCGACCAGCCCCTGCGGAAACAGAGGCGACAGCGGAACGTCCACACCGGCGAACGCGTGCGAGGAGATGGGGCTGGCCCCACTCGAGCTGATCGACGCTCGCCCCGAAGGCCGCACTCCGGGCTCCACGGGGGAGAATCGAGTCCCGTCCGGACAGGCGCGTTCCAGCGCTGTGTACCGGGTCTGTCTCTTATACACATCTCCGAGCCCACGAGACCTCTCTACATCTCGT
>CAJXVA010000613.1 GCA_913061055.1 uncultured Pseudomonadota bacterium | reverse complement strand
GAGATGTAGAGAGGTCTCGTGGGCTCGGAGATGTGTATAAGAGACAGATCCGAACGCGCGTCGATGGTCCCGGCTCCATACTGCTCTGGCGGCATGTAGGCAGGCGTCCCCACCATGGCCCCGGTGCGCGTGAGCCGAGCCGAGCCATGGTCGAGCGAGACCTCCTCGTCGAGCGTCGCCACCTCGGGGCCTTCCCCCAGGACCCCAACGATGCCGAAGTCGGTCACCCGGACTCGGCCACCGCTCCCGATCAACACATTGTCCGGCTTGAAGTCGCGATGCACCAGACCGGCGCTGTGGGCCGCGACAAGCCCCCGACCCGCCTGCCGATAGACCTCGAGCACCTCCTGCCATGTGCGGGGTTGTGCCTGGACCCACTCGCGCAACGTCCCCCCGTCGACGTACTCCATCACCACGTAGACTTGGTCGTCGTGGGTGCCGACCTCGTGCACCGCGATGACGTTGGGGTGTTGGATCTTCGCGACCGACTGCGCCTCGCGAAGCAGCCGAACGCGGCCGTGGGTTCCTGCGCCCCGCACTCGAACCAGCTTGATCGCGACGGGCCGTTCGAGGTCAGGGTCATGGGCGAGCAACACAACGCCCATGGCCCCCGCGCCGAGCGGGCGTTCGACCACGAAGCGACCGATGCTCTCACCGGCGCGCGGCTCCGGAGGCCCGGCCTGGCTCGGGCCCCCTCCGGGAGCGGTGTGCTCCGCACCGCCGGGCATCGTCGTCGACTCCGACGCTTGGCCCAGCAACGTCGCGGCCTCCGCATCGAGCGAACCAGGCTGGGTTTCTTGGGCCCCGAGGCCGGGCGTGTCGGGACCTCCGGACATCTGATGCGGAGTGTACCCCCTGTGCTCCGCCGACTTCTTCCAAGCCGCCTCCTCGAAGCACCAGCCTCAACCAATCATGAGGGCGCCACCACGGTTTCCCGCAGCGGCGCCCTGTGGTGAGTGCTTTCGGCTACTCGTTGACGCAAGTCCACATCACCGTGTTGCAGAGGATCGGTCCGAGCGCGTCCTCTCCACAGTTGCCAGACCCCTCCCACACATTCGTGGTGTTTTGGTTTCCGGGACTCTCGCAGCTCGTCGTGCCCTCGCAATAGCCACACTCGTTGCCGCAGGTCCCATTCCAGGCACCAACGGTGTCGTAGCCGAGGCTCTGGCAGATCAAGATCGGGTGGTACTGGCCCAGGTTGCCGTTGGTGTGGGAGATCCAGGCCGCGTCCGCGTCCGCGCTGCAGACGGTCCACTCTTGAGCACTGCCCTCGTCGTTGCCATCGAGGCACACCTCCGGTGCCTCGAATTCGCAGATCGCGGAGCAGCCGTCGTCGTCATCGTTGTTTCCATCGTCACACTGCTCGCCGGCGGTCTCGTTGAGCACGTTGTCGCCACACACTGGAACCGTGCAGTCGACATCGCACTCGGCTGACTCCCCCGAGTCATCGCATGCCTCTCCGGCAGCACCGTTGATGACCCCGTCACCACACGACGCGGGCGTGCAGTCATCGTCACAGGTCTCCGATTCGCCTCCATCGTCGCAGAGCTCGCCAGCGGTCTCGTTGAGTGTGCCGTCCCCACACGTCACCTCCGTGCAATCGGCGTCACACGTTTCGGTCTCCGCAAGAACGTCGCAGTCTTCGCCGGCAGTGGCGTTGATGATGCCGTCCCCACAAGAGGCGGGCGTGCAATCGATGTTGCACGCCGCCGACTCGCCCCCATCGTCGCAGCTCTCGCCGGCGACCGTGTTGGCGACACCGTCACCGCAGGACACGCCGGTGCAGTCGACGTCGCACGTCTCCGTCTCGGCGCTGTCGTCACACTCTTCCCCTGCAGTCGTGTTGGTGATGCCGTCCCCACAAGCCGCATCGCTGCAGTCGATGTTGCAGGTCTCCGATTCGCCGGCACCGTCACAGCTTTCACCGGCCGCTGTGTTGACGAACCCGTCGCCGCAACTGACGTTCGTGCAGTCGGCGTCGCAACGGAGGCTCCGCCCCGAGGTGTCACACTCTTCTCCGGCGAGCTGGTTGACAGACCCGTCGCCACAGACGACAGCAGTGCAGTCGTCGTCGCAAGAATCCGACTCGCCCCCGTCGTCACATTCTTCGCCAGCGGCCGCGTTGATCGCCCCGTCCCCGCACGAGGCGGCACTGCAGTCGTCGTTGCAGCTCTCTGACTCCCCCGCGTCGTCGCAGGCCTCGCCCTCATCAACAACACCATCACCACAGACGGGCTCGTCGCCACCGCTCGACTCCGCCTCACCACTCTCTGCGGAGTCTTCCGCCGTGTCGCTCTCGGTGGTGGAGCCGGCGGGCATCGTGTCCACTGGCATCGGCGCGGTTGTCGTCCCGTCGTCGGCTTCGCCGCCCGTGCCCTCTCCGACGGCGGGGATGTCGTCTCCGCATGCGAAACAGGAGAGGAGTGCGAAGGCGAGAGTTAGTTTTGTGGCTTTCATGTACCTGTGCCTGACGACGAAAGAACGCCGTTCTGATGTTGCTTCGTACCGGTACCAAATCAGAACAGGAAATACACGTGTTTTAGATTACACTTTTTTTGATAAATATAATAGAAGAGCGCGCCCGCGCTATCTCGGGGCAAATTCGACCGCGCGGCGTCAGCGAGAAGCGTGCCGCGACAACCCGTGGAAACAGGGACTCCTGGACCCCCGCGGGGCGCCTACGTGCGCACGTTCTTGGTCGGCTTGCGCGAGGTCGCCCACTGCATCGTCTCGAAGCCGTACCGCGTTCGGATGTCATCGACGACGTCGTGCAGAGTCTCGGTTGAAGCGCCGAACAGGTCGAGCTGACCGAACAACCCGAGGTTGGACAACGCCAGCCCGAGCAGGCGAATCGGCGTCTTGCGGGTGCGCGCTTGCACATACAGATCGCGCACGACGGGGAAGAGCTCGAGCTCGGAGTTGGTGGGCGCGAGCGTCTTGGATCGGGAGAGCGTGAGGAAGTCGGTGTAGCGCAGCTTGAGGGTGATCGTCCGAGCTTTGACACCGCGCTTGCGGGCCCGCCAGCACACGCGCTCGCACAGCGAGCTGAGCTTCGACTCGATCGAGCTCGGGTCGTTCACGTCCTCGCGGAACGTCCGCTCGTTGGAGATGCTCCCCACCGTCGTTCCGGCTGGGTCGTGTTCTCGAAACGTGGGCCGCTCTCGACCGAGGTCGCCGGAGCCCAACCCAAGGACGCCGCGCTTGATGTGGGAACCCCAGGCGCCGAAGGTCTTCTCGAGCTGGTTGCTTGGCGTGGCCGCGACCTGAGCGAGGGTCTCGATGCCCGCGGCACGAAGCTTCGCCTCTCCGACCGGCCCGATCCCGGGGAACTTGCGAACCGGAAGAGGACCGAGGAAGTCGCGCTCCGATCCCTTGGGCACCAACAGGACCCCTCGCGGCTTTGCGAGGCCCGAGGCGACCTTGGAGACAACCTTACTGGTGGCAATGCCGGCCGAGGAGGGAAGCCCGATCTCGTCGTGGACCGCCTGGCAGAGCTCGGCGACGGTGCGATAGATCGTCTCGTCGGGGCCGCTGTCGTCGTCGCAGGCGAACACACGCTCGCATCCGGTGAAGTCGATGAACATTTCGTCGATGCTCGCGATCACGATGACCGGCGAGTACCGCTCGGCCAGGTCACGGACGCGCTGGGCGTAGTCGCTGTAGGTCGTCCCGCGCCCAGACAACCAGGCGGTGTGCTTGGGCGCGAGCTTCGTCGCCTCCGTGATCGACATGCCTGCGTGCACGCCATACTCGCGGACCTCATAGCTTGCCGCGGTCACGACTCCGCGCCCCCCTGGCTTCCCCCCAACGATGACGGGCTTGCCCTCGAGCGTGGGGTCGAGCAGTCGCTCGACCGAGACGAAGAACGTGTCGAGATCCAGGCAGCAGATCCTGGGTGCGTCGGCGGGGCCAGTTCGATCGCGCGCCGAAGCCATGGCGTCCAGCGTATACTGAACGCGCGATCAGCTCAAGCGGAGCCGCATCGATATCGCGGACTCCGGCCTACCAGCGTTCCGCATCGCGTACGGCCCGTCCACTCGGTGCGTGCCGAGCGATCCGGTTTCGGGCTCGCTCGGGCAGCGTGAACGAGAAGTGCAGCAACGACTCCGACCCAAAGCAGACGCAGCTCTTCGACACCGAGGCGAGCACGAAGCCGGTCTCGAGATCGATGCGCGCGTCGGTCAGGACCAGCGGCATGTTGCAGACCTCGAGGGGCCCGACGGTTTCTCGGTGAAGCACCTCCACTCCCTTACGCCGAAGGACGAGGGATTCGCCGCGCAACATGAACTCGAGCGGTGTCCGGTCCGCGCCAGTTCGCTCGAGCTCGGCCGGAGCGCTGGCATCGCCCAGCACTCGCACCCCAAGGTCTGAGGCCTTTGCCAGCGGACGCCATGTCGTCTCAGGGATCTCGGCGTTGACTCGCTCGATCCCCTCTTTGAGCAGAGGGCGGAGCTTTCGGCAGTTGAGATGGCCGCTCGCACGATGCGGGGGCTCGCTCTCCAACACGGACCCCAGCCACGTGGTCGTGCCGGTGTGCAGGTCGACCAACGCCAGACCGCCCTCTTCTACGGGCTCCTGATCATGATAGTCCTCCCAGCCCTCGCCGCCGTCGCTCTCCCAGAAGTCATCCTGGCGGTCGTGGATGACGTAGCGCCCGTCCTCGCTGACCGCGGGGCCCCCGACAAACTCGACTCCGAAGTTGCAGCTGTCGGCATGGGCGAAGTCCCCCCACTGCCAAACGAATGCAAGTCGGGGTCGCACCCGTCCCGGTGCGGGGAGTGGAGACGCTTCGGGGCGTGATGGAGGCCCAGGATCGGAGTGAGACTCTGGCTCCGGCGCTGGCTCCCTCTCGGGCTCGGCCTCCGGTACGACCCACCCGATCGCCTGCTCCCGGTCTGCCTCGTCGACTTCGAACTCGAGCGCGGTGGGTCCTTCGGCAGCGCAGCCCAGCAGTAGGCTCGCGAGGAACGAGGCGGTGCAACGACCCATGCTCTCTCGACGCCCAAGCGGCCGCTTGCATTCCCTCCGAGCATCTTCCGTCACACTTCCATGGAGCTCGGCCTGGAGCGTCGATCGGAAACCCGGCGGGAACCGGTTGGTTCCCTGAATTACCGACGGGCTTGGACCCAACGACAACCCTCCCTATGGCGACCCGTGCATGGTCCACCAGGGTGGGTCCGAGCTCGAATGCCCACAGGGTTGCGCGCTCATCAGACTCACGGCACCAGCAAGCCCGGACTCGTGTTCTCTGGCCCCAGAGGCTGAGGGTCTGTCGATGGAGTCGATCTCGAGGTCCTGCGGGCGTGCGGGCGTGCGAAGTCCAGACGCCCTGCGACCCCGTCACCCTCAGCTGGGACTCCGCGGGTGCCGACCCGGAGGCAAGGGCATGCGCCCTCGCGGCGTTGCGCGACCGGACCGGGGCCGAGCTGTACATCGAAGTGATTCCGGGCGCTGTGACGGAGAAGGACTATGTCTTTGTGCACAGCGATGGGACCGTGACGGTCGTTTCCGATCTCACCGGCAACACTGGGCAGTGCCACAACCATCGCGGCCGCGCTCGGCGTTGCACACTCGAGACACCCACCTACTTCGCCGACTGCCTCGCGGAGCTCGATCTGTCTCTTATACACATCTGACGCTGCCGACGAGCGATCTAGTGTAGAT
>CAJXVA010000612.1 GCA_913061055.1 uncultured Pseudomonadota bacterium | reverse complement strand
GTCGACAGCGCGGTCCCGATCTCGACCAGCTGGTCCGCCACTCTGGCCCCGGTGACGGCCTCGGCCATCCGCAACGCCTCGCGGACCACCTTGTCCGCAACGACGGGCAGCGTGGGCAGGGACATGAGCTGCATCCGCGGTGAGTCCCGCTGCACCAGCGCGTCGGCCAAGATGTTGGACGGGCCTACGAGCAGCAGCACGTCGAACTCGCTTGGGACCTCGGCGCCCGGAGGCATCAGCACGACCCGCGCGCGGGGTCGTTGGATGACGACGTTGCCACCCGTGTCGAGAGACACGCGGCCGAATTCGGGCTCGCCATCGCGGGCAAGGAGCCAGCGCCGGACTGCCGCAAAGCCGGCGAGTTCGAGTGCTGCGGACAAGCACCCCACCATACCGCGCAAGGTTCAGCGATGTGGCACGCGCAGCTGCATGCGGGTGCCGCCACCCACGCGACTCGCGACGAGGACACCACCGCATCCTTCGGCCACGCGCCGCGCCAGCTGCAGGCTCATTCCCGGCCCCGACGGAGATGCCTCCACGATCGCGCCGGTCGGGTCCTCCAGCCACCGCCGAACCCCGGCGGGGAGCCCGTCCCCACGATCGCGGACGTCGAACACCACATGCATCTCGTCGCCGAGTTCTTCTGCCGGCTCCAGGGATACCCTGAGCTCGACGGTCCAGGGGGCCCCCTGGGGACGTCGCCGCGCCATCGACTCCATCGCGTTCTCGACCAACCCAACCAGCGCCACCTGCAGGTCTTGGGTCGCAGCCGCCGGACGAGCGCCAGGCTCCACCGTCGTCTCGAGCGTGGCCGGCAGCTGACAACGCTGCCGAACACCCTGCCGGACCGCGGCGACGAGCGCCTCCGGCCCGAGCGCGGCCCTCGGAAGAGGAATGACATTGGCCGGCGGCGCGGCCGAGAGCGGGCCCAGCGGGGACAACAAGCGGGTCAGCTCCGCCGTCGCCGTTTCGAGCGCTGCCAGCACTTCGGTCACCCGCGCCGCCTCCTGAGCCTGAGCGTCTCGGATCGCCGATCGCAGCGGACCGGCGAGCAGTTGCACGGCGAGCCGAACGGCTCCCGCGGGGTCACGAAGCGCGTTCACGGTCTCCCGCAGCACCGTGATCTCGCGCTGCCGGGACGCCTCGTCGGCCAAAGGCGAGTCGGTGGCATCCGGTGGCAAAGCATGAGCGGCTCCCATGTCCAGTCTGTGGTGTTCCCCCTGGACCCGGCCCACCGAAGAAACGGTCCACGTCTCAGAACGCGGAGTGGAGGCGTGGGCCGGATCGTTGCCTCCCGCGCTGGGCAGAGGCTCGAAACGGGGCGCCTGCGCGGAACCAACGGCCGGGGATCGTCCCGCCACGGCCGATCCCCCCCCTGAGTTCGCCTGAGTTCGCCTCAGCTCGCCTCAGCTCGACGGCGTGTCGTCTTCGGTCTCGGCCGCAGCGGCGGCAGCCCGAGCGGCGGCGCGGGTCTTGGCGTCCGAGTCGTAGGCCTCGATGATCGCCTTCACCAACGGGTGGCGCATGACGTCCTCCGAGGTGAAGGAGCACACGGCAACGCCGGACACCCCGCGCAGCAAGCGGAGCGAGTGCGCCAACCCGGAGCGAGCCCCACCGGGCAGGTCGAGCTGGGTCGGGTCTCCGGTGACCACAACCTTGGTGTTCGTCCCCAGCCGGGTCAGGAACATCTTCATCTGCTCCCGGGTGGTGTTTTGGGCCTCATCGAGCACCACGAAGGCGTCGTTGAGGGTCCGGCCTCGCATGTAGGCGAGCGGTGCGATCTCGATGACCTCATGCTCCATCATCTGCGCGACCTTCTCGACCGGGAACATGTCGTGCAGCGCGTCGTACAGCGGCCGCAGGTATGGGGAAATCTTCTCTTCGAGCGTGCCGGGGAGGAAGCCCAGCTTCTCTCCGGCTTCCATCGCCGGGCGGGACAGGATGATGCGTCGGCACTGGCGATCGGTCAGCGCGCGCGCGGCCATCGCCATGGCAAGGAACGTCTTGCCGGTACCCGCCGGGCCCACGCCAAACGTGAGGGTGTGGCGGCGCATGTACTCGACGTAGCGCTTCTGGGCGAGCGAACGCGGCACGATGGCCTTTCCGTCGCTCTGCTTGACCACGACCGTGTCGTCGAAGACCGCCTCGAGCTTGGACTCGCCGTTGTCGGTCAGCACGGCCAACGCCCGCGGCACATCGCTGGGATCGACCGGCGACCCCTGCTGGGCAAGCGAGTACAGCTGCTTGAGTAGCCGGCAGACCAGCTCCACCCCGTCGCCTTCGCCGTCGACCGTGACGACGTTGCCGCGCACGTGGACGGAGGTCCCCGTCTCTTTCTCCAGCAGGGTCTTGTGGCGGCCAACCGCCTGCAGCATCAGCTGGAGGGGTTCGCGATCTTCGAAGGTGAGCTTGGTGGGTTCGGTCAACGCGGGCTCGTGCTGCGCCCCGCAGAACACGGGACGTGGTAAGGGGGACTCGTCAGGACGTTAGCACGCGTGGTGGACCCTGCAGACCCCTCCCCCGAGTCGAATCGCGACGCGGACGACCTCGGCGACCTTCGGGTCCCCGACTTCCGTACACTTGGATTGCCCGATGGACTCGCGGGTCTTCGGGCAGTCATGGACCGGCTTCTGGCCGACGACGGTTGCCCCTGGGACCGCGAACAGACCCTCGAGAGCCTGAAGCACTACCTCGTCGAGGAGACCTACGAGGTGCTGGAGTCGATGGACGATCCGATCGCCCACCGAGCCGAGCTTGGCGACCTTCTGTTTCAGATCGTCTTTCAAAGCGCCATTCGAGAGCGACAAGGCGCGTTCGATCTGGAAGACGTCATCGCGGGTATCCGGGACAAGATGCTGCGCCGACACCCCCACGTGTTCGGGGCTCGCGACGACGAGGGGCGCCCCAAGGTGACGGCCGCGGATGTGGAGGCGCAGTGGGAGCGGATCAAGGCGGCCGAGCGACGGCAGGCAGCCCAAAGCGAGCCGCACACGCAGACCGACAAGCCCGCACATCCGCAACCCTTGGCCTCGATCCCCGTCGCACTCCCCGCGCTCGCCCGGGCGCGTCGCATGCAGGAGAAAGCCGCGGCCCTCGGCTTCGATTGGCCCGATGTGCAGGGTGCGCTCGACAAGTTTCAGGAGGAGTGGGCCGAGTTTGAAGAGGCCCGCGCTGGCGACGACCCCGCGGCACTCCGCGACGAGTACGGAGATCTTTTGTTTGTGCTCGTTCGCCTCGGACAGAAGCTGGACCTCGATGCCGAGGATGCGCTTCGCGGGGCGAACGAGAAGTTCAACCGGCGCTTCGACCACGTCATGCGCTCTGGGCACGAGGCCGGGCACGCCCCGGGCAGCGTATCGCTCGAACAGCTCGAGGCCTGGTGGCAAGACGCCAAGCGCCTCGAGCGAGCGCCGGACAAAGACTGAGGACACGGGCCCCCGGGCCTGGCCGGTGAGAGCACCGTTGCGATGAGGTCGGCCCGAGGCGGGACACGGTGGCACGAGCACACCGCGTGCCTTACTTTGAAGTGGGGAGTGAAAGGATCCGCAGGGCGGTGCGTCTTGAGATGAGGGTCCCCCCGTTTCGGTATTCTCATGTCTGCGGCTCGAAATCTCCCGGTCCTGTTCGGTACGCAGAACGCGTACCGCGCATCGGACGCGTTGGAGGCACGAGCGGGCGCCCACCTGGGTCGCGCGAGTGACGCCCTGAGCATGGCCCTGCTGGCGTTGGCCGGCGAGGGCGACGACGATCGTGGCGACAAGTGGAGACGGGCCGAACAAGCCCGTGCCTTGCTCGCGGAGGCGGTCACCGCGTTGAGCCGGGCCCGGGTCTACAGCCCGGGGATCCGCACCCACGCCTTGCCCGTGCTGCTCGACACGGCCTCCACTCCAAGCGCAGAGATCCATCGGCTTCACGGGATCGCGACCCGCCTTTTGTGGCAAAATCACCGGCACTTACCGGCCAAGCTTCAAGCGAAACCTTTGCCTCCCGACGAGGAGGCACAGCTGGCGGTGGTGCTCGCGGGGCTGGCTCGTCACAACCGGATCGGTCGGGCCTTTCGCTCGCGTTGGACCGGGGTCGCCCTCGGGGTCGCGGCGAGCGCAGCCATGCTCGGCCTCCCGGTCGTGGGTGCTGCGGCCGGCATGACGGCGCTCGGCATCGCGGGATGGCGGCTGGCCCGCGACCGTGCACCCGAAGCCTGAGCAACTCCCCCCAAAGCGCAGGAGCAGGAGCAGGCGGCGGACGTTCTACTCGGTCTTCGCGTCGGTCGCCGGCGCGACGTTCGTGCGCACCGGAGCTTTCGCCGCTCCGCTTGCGTGGGTGAACGTCAGGACCAGCAGCTTGTAGCCGGACCCGCCGCTGTCCACGAAGGACACGTCGGGCGTCGCGTCGGCCTTGAGGCTCACCGTCGCGACGGCATCCCGTCCCTTGCGACGAACCTTGACCGTCTTCACCGGCGTCTTGAAGTAGCTGAGGTCGAGCCGCCGCAGGTTGTTGCGGACGTTCACTCGGGTCCGCCGCAGCCGAATCGTGATCACCCCATCCTTCTGTTTGAGGGTGTACTGCGCCTCGTTGCTGAGCTGGAAGAACACCCGAGAACCGGTCGAGGTTCGCTCAAAACCAGCCCACGTGAGGGTCGTGGGGCCGCTTCCCACGGCTTTGGCGGGGTGTGGCGGGGTCTGGTTTCCCTGCACCGAGACGCCCGAGTAGAACCCGACCGGGTTGGGCGCGTAGATGATCGGGTCCTGGGTGTTGCGGACGTACCGGGGACGCGGCGACCGGGTCTTGGAGTAGCCCCAGGTGTTGGCCAGGTCGACCTGCTCCTGCTCCACTTCCTGTGGCTCGCTCACCGCCCCCTCGGCGGGTCGCGAGTTGGGCGGAGGCGGCGGACTGGCGCGACGCGTCGGTGCGGGCGCAGCATCCTTGGTCGGCGACGCCGGAGGGGGTCCCGGAGGTGGAGCGGCCTGAGCCCACGAGATCGCGAGCCCCCACGCGGCGGCAAAACCGCTCGCACGAGTCAAGTAGGTCCACACCCGAGTTCCACGCAGCATCGCTTCATTGTATCGACGCGCGGGCGTCCGGACCAAAACCACGACGCGCCAGCGCTGAACATCCGCCGTCGCGGAGCAAGCGGTCCCTTCGGGATGTCCCTCAGCGAGGGTCGCTTGGGTCCGGGCTGCCACCGTCGGCCAGCCAGCTCCCCATCGCTGCGCCCACCAGCCGGTGGGACCCACAGACAACCACCCGCCCGCCCTGGGCCACGTGACGGTGGAGCGAGGCCTCGAGGCCTCGATGCTCGAGCCCCTCGAACATCCGGGCTCCGGGCAGCGGACACAGTCCGAGTCCTTCGTCCATCACGGTCCAGCACTCCCCCACCCCTGTGAGGGCGGTCGCCATCGCGGTGGCGTCCTTGTCGGCGGAGCAACTCACGATCACCAGCGTCTCGGCCAGCGGGAGTCCTCGCAACGCCGCGGCCAAGGCTTCCATCGACGCGGGGTTGTGGGCCACGTCCAAAATCCACTCGCCGTTGCCGACCGCCCGCCGTTCCATCCGCGCCGGCCAGCTCGTGCCGTCGATGTCCTCGGGGGTCACGGTCCGGTCCAGATGCTGGGCGGCCGCCAGCGCGACCCCGGCGTTGTAGCGCTGGTGTTCTCCGGGGAGCGGGGCCTGTCTCTTATACACATCTGACGCT
>CAJXVA010000611.1 GCA_913061055.1 uncultured Pseudomonadota bacterium | reverse complement strand
CTGGCGCTCTTTCTCGCGGAGCTTGGCGAGTTTTTCCTTCTCGCGCTCCTTGGCCTGGCGCTCCTTCTCGCGCTCCTTGGCCTGGCGCTCCTTCTCGCGCTCCTTCTCTTTGGCGAGCTTTTCTTTCTCGCGCTCCTTGGCCTGGCGCTCCTTCTCGCGCTGCTTCTCCTTGGCCTGGCGCTCCTTCTCGCGCTCAGCGTTCTTGCGGGCCTTCTCGGCCTCACGCTCTTGTCGCTTGCGCTCGCGATCGGCTTCTTTCTCGAGACGCTTGCGCTCGCGCTCTTCTTCGCGCCGCTGCTTCTCTTCCTCGCGCTTCCGGAGCGCCTCGACGCGACGTCGCTCTTGTTCGACGCGGCGCTCTTCGGCCCGCCGCTGACGCTCGGCCTCTTTCTCTTTGCGCTTGCGCTCGCGCTCCTCTTCTCGCTCTTTGCGCTTGTTCTCGCGCTCTTCCTCGCGCGCCCGTCGCTCGGCTTCGCGACGCTCGATCGCGGCCTGTCGCTCACGCTCGGCGGCGAGTCGTTTCTCCTCCGCGATGCGCTGCTTCTCGGCCTCTTCGGCGGCGTGCTTGCGCTCGCGTTCTTCGGCGATCTCTTCGGGGGAGGGACCCATCTCAATGCCGAGGAGCTGCTGCACCTCTTCTTCGGGGACCCGGTCTCCGCGGAGCTCCTCGTCGTTCTGGCCACGGCCGTGGACCAAGACGCGAGCGAGGTCGTTGCGGAACATGACCTCGACCTTGCGGTCGCCGGTCAGGTCCGCCACGAAGCCGACGCCGAAGTGCGGGTGCACGATCAGCTGACCGACCGCAAACAGGGTTTTAGGGGCGTACCGAGCGGCATTACCGCGATCGGCGCTGTTGACGCCTTCGAGCCATTTCATTTTGCGTTGCGCTCCACGCTTCTTGGCCACCATGGGCTCGGGGTTGTCGTCATCACCGCCTCGAGGGGGCTTGAACGCGTGCGTATCACCGCATACCGCGCACTGCACACGGCGAATCTCTTCGCCGTATTTCTCCAGGATGATGTGCTGGGTGTCGGTTCGGCACTTGGGGCAATAGCCCACGGTTTCACCACCGTTGCTCGAGCCCGAGTTCCCGCCGAAGTGACTCTCGAAGATCTGGTCCATGCGTCAGGCCTCGACCTTGTGCTTTGCTAACACGGCCCGATCGTAGCAACAAGCCTCACAACGCGGAAAAAGCGTGGAATTCGCGGTCCGCCGGCACGTCTGAAGTTCGTCGGAGAGTTCCCTAAACCCCTAAAAACACACGCCAAACCTGAGGACTGTCGCCTTGGGGCACCATGTCCCTTTCGGCCATGCCAGATCTCGACCCGGCGACACGGCCCAGAGTCCGTGGATCCTGGTGACGGCTTCGCCTCAGTGGTCGGAGCTGAGTTGCAGCGGCGGAGCCGTGTCCTCGACGTCGGCATCAGCCTCGTCCACCGGACGCAGTCCCATCTCTTCGGTCACGCTTCGTACCTCGGCCACAGCACCTTTGGCCTGATCGGCCAGGGAACTCAGCTCACGGCAAACTACGCGAAATGCGCGGCCGTGGTCACCCGCCTGGGCGGCCAGGATGTTGCCGTTGAGGGCGAGCAGCTGGAGGCGGCGTGCCACGTCGTCGATGAACACCATGACGGCCTCCATGCGGTCCGCCTGCTGCTCGGTCGCCGAGCGTTCGGTGGTGTCCAGGCCCTCGTCGAGCGCGGACGCCAGCTGGCCGCGAATGATGTCGATGTCCTGGTAGGCCTCGATCATGCCGATCGGGCCGTAGTCGTCGCCGCTGGATCCGGCGACCAGCGGCCGCGAAGCCACGACGTGCTGACGCCCTTCGATGTCCAGGACCCCACGGAACGACTCCCCCTTGCGCAGGACGGTCTCGACGAGCTGCGCGTCCGCATAGCCGCCCAAATCATGGGCCGCGCCAGCTGCCAGGGTGCAGAACGACGCCACGCGTCGGTTGCCGAGGTACAGCGAGAGTCCGAGGCCAGTTGCCCGCGCGATGCGAGCGAGAAGCTCGCGGTCACCGTTGAGCACGCGATCTCCGGCGACGAGTTCGTCGTCCCGTCGCCGAAGCTGGCCCTCGGCACGCAGGTGCTCGTCGAGCAAGTCGACGGCTGATGCCGCGCGGTCGGATATCCGTTGGGCGAGCACCGGCCAGACGGCGTTCTGAATCTCGGGAATGCTGTGCTCGATGGCCAACGCGCAGCCAGTGTAACGGGGCCCGACCGCTTGTGGTAGTTCCTCGCCATGTCCGAGTCCAAGTCGGCCAGGGTCGGGACGATGCCACCGCGCGTCCGCATTGCGCCAAGCCCCACGGGCGACCCCCACGTGGGCACTGCCTACATCGCGTTGTTCAACTACGCTTTCGCGAAGAAGCACGGGGGAACGTTCATTCTGCGGATCGAGGACACCGATCAGCAGCGCAGTACCCAGAGCAGCGAGGCCGCGATCTTCGATGCTCTGCGCTGGCTCGGCCTGGATTGGGACGAGGGGCCGGATGTCGGAGGCGACCGCGGCCCCTATCGGCAGTCGGAGCGGACCGCGATCTATCGCGAGCACGTGCAGACGCTGCTGAACAACGGCACCGCGTATCGGTGCTTCTGCACGTCCGAGCGGCTCGCGGCCATGCGTGCCGAGCAAGAGGCCAACAAGCAGAACCCCGGCTACGATGGTCACTGTCGCGGCATCGATCCGGCTGACGCGGCGAGTCGGGCGGAGGGTGGCGAGGCGCACGTCATTCGGCTGCGCGTTCCCGAAGAAGGCGAGACGGTCATCGTCGACGAACTACGCGGCGACATTCACTTCTCGAACGCCGAGGTCGACGACCAGGTGTTGCTCAAGTCCGACGGGTTTCCGACGTACCACTTGGCCAACGTCGTCGACGACCACCTCATGGGCATCACGCATGTGATCCGCGGCGAAGACTGGATCACCTCGGGTCCCAAGCATGTCCTGCTGTATCGGGGTTTTGGGTGGGAGCCGCCGCTGTTCTTCCACATGGGGCTGCTGCGCAACGCCGACAAGTCCAAGCTGTCCAAACGAAAGAACCCGGTTTCGATCGACCACTACCGGTCCTTGGGATACTTGCCGACGACGTTCCTGAACTTCCTCGCCACGATGGGGTTCTCGATGGGCGAGGACCAAGAGCGTTTCACCTTGGAGGAGATGGTCCAGGCCTTCGACTGGTCGCACGTCAAGACCGGCGGCCCGGTATTCGATGGGGTCAAGCTCGACGCGTTTTGCGGCGATGACATCCGCGCCATGGATCCCCAGGCGCTCAAGGACGCACTCGTGAAGCACGCGTTCGAGGGGCGTCTCGAAACGTTGGTCGACCTCAGTCGCGAGCGCATCAATCGGCTCGATGACTTCTTGCCGTACATCTCGTTCTTCTTCGGAGGCGAAGTCGACTACTCGAGCGTCATCGGCAAGATGGTGCCGAAGAAGCGCGACAAGAAGGAGACGATCAAGGTGCTCAAGGCCTACCTCGAGGGCATTGAGCGAAGCGAGGCCGCACGCGCGTTCACGGTGGAGGGGCTTGGCGAGTTCTCCAAGGAATTCGCTGCGGCGCAGGGGTGGAAGCCCAAGGAGCTGTACCCGCTGCTTCGTGCCGCCGCCACCGGACGCACCGCGTCGCCGTCGCTGTTCGACACGCTCGCGGCGTTAGGCAAGGACCGCGTTCGGCTCCGCCTGCGTTCCGCCATCGAGGCGCTCCGGCGCCTGGCCGACTGACGGTACCGGTCCGGGGTGCAGCTGCCGGACGCGGAACCCCGGCACCCGGACCCCGTCGGTTCGCTCGAACCATCGTGCGAGCCGACGCGGTGTGTTGGGAGCCGCCGTTCTCCCCAACGCACGAATCGAGCCGCAGACCGTTCGTGCATCAGGACCGACGATCGTGCCGATCAGGGGGGCATCGGTGACCCGGTTGCGTCCCTCGTGTCGCAGGAGCGCCGACACGAACCCGCAGCCGGGTGCGAGTCCCGCGGGCATGGGGAGCAGTAGATCGCCCTGTGCGACTCGCAGTCCGGCGAAGAGCGCGTCCACCGGGTTGGTGTCTCGTGGCACACGGATCCTTCGCACGTCGCCGGTCACGCGTTCCAAGAGATCGGCGGTCGCGTCGGTCGATCCCCGATCGACGAGGACCAACTCCCACGCGGGATCGGTCGGCTGGTCTTCGAGCGTTGTCAGGAGCTGCGCCAGCGACCCTGCGTCATTGTGCGTCGTGACGACCAAGGAGACCCGCGGGGTGATGGTGCCGCGGTCGGCCAGCCGCCTCAGTTGTAGCCACGCGCCTGCCGGCGTGCGGGCCGAGGCGACCAGAGCGAACTCGCCGGCCAGGCCGAGAAGTTCGCCGTGTTGACCCGGCTTGGTGTGGACCACCAGCGAGCCCTCTGCCGCGACGAGCGGTCGCATCCGCGGCAGCGAGTCCATCGTGCACACGATGAGGCCGTAGAGTTCCTGTGCGATCGGGAGCCGGCGACAATCGACTCCCAGCGAGGCCAAGGTTTGGGCAGCAAAGCCCTGGCGCGTCAGGTCGAGCGCGCGGCGCGGACACGTTTTCGCTGCGGACGTGAGCAGGGCCTCGAGGATGCGGCGTCGGACGTCCACGCTGTCCGTATTCGGCGGTGACGGGCGCCGCGCAACCCCTGCAGCGCGCTTGGCTGGACTGGATGCCCAGTGTGGACCAGACCCGGCCGCGGGACTTGGTGCCCGTCCGCGGAACGCCCGCATCCGTAGAGCTCGGATGATGGGGCCGCTCCGAGCGAAGCCCGAAAGCAACGGCGGCTGTTGGATGTCGAGGCGTCTGTCAGGACGCGAAAAAAGGACGGTGGACCGGGGCCGGCTTTTTTAGTTCAACCCCCTACCTTTGCAGGTGGGTGCCACGATAATCGCTTCGGGCTTCCCGCCGGACGGGCCTGCACACCTACGAACAGAGACGGCTCCCTGGGATGAAAAAAGTAGGCAGAACACGAAGGCACAAACCCCCGCCCACCGCTGATCATCCTAGCATGAAATGTCGCCTGCGCTCGGCTGAATCGGGCCCTATCACGGGCCGCATGACCGGGGTCGATCCGCGGCCGCAGACTTGACCACGCGTCTGCAAGCGTGGTGAGGCTCAACGCCTATCGTGCTCGAAACGTGGGTCCTCCTTGGGATCCGTGCTCCGATAATCAGCCCCAACGCCGCCTTGTTGAGCGACGCTCGCGGTGCCCCGCTTCATCAAGTCGACCTTGCTCAAAACCGCATCGGCCCGAGTCTCCGTGGGGTGCATGTGTCGCTTGGTATCCATGCGGATGGCGTCGCAGGGGCAAGCCTCGACGCAGAACCCACAGACCACGCACTTGAGCTCATCGATGACGAAGGACTTGGGGGCCTTCTCTTCATCTCCGCCTCGATCTTCGGCGTGAATGTAGATGCACCGCGCTGGGCACACGGTCGAGCAGCACATGCAGGCCACACAACGCACGGACCCATCGTCTCGATGCATCAGGCGGTGCACGCCGCGAAAGCGCTCCGGGTAGTAGTCCTCAACGTGTACGTCGGGCTCGCCGTAGCGGATGGTGTCGACATCGCCCATGCCCTTGGTCAGGGTGTTCTTGAAGAAGTGGCGGGCGGTGGTGACCAAGCCGCGGAGGATCGCCGGCAGGAAGATTTGGTCCGCCGCGGTTCGCTGCAGGGAGACTTTCTTGACGGTGATGGTCATGGCGCGGCTCCGGGCTGTTCGGCGGCTGTCTCTTATACACATCTGACGCTGCC
>CAJXVA010000610.1 GCA_913061055.1 uncultured Pseudomonadota bacterium | reverse complement strand
GATCTACACTAGATCGCTCGTCGGCAGCGTCAGATGTGTATAAGAGACAGTCCTCGTCCGTCGGAGGCTCGTCGTCCTCCTTGGCGCTCTCCTCCTGGGACTCCGCGCCGGGTCCGTCGGCAGGCTGCGCCGCGGCGACCTCGGTCTTGGCCGAGCCTGCTTTGTCCTCTTTGAGCGCGAGTGCGACCCCCACGGCACCGGCGGCACACAACAGGCCCGCGCCGACGCCGAGCAGCAGCGCGGAGGTGCCTTTCTTGCTGGGAACGACAAACGCCTGCGATCCGGCGGTCACGACACCAGAGGGGATGCCAGGATCGGTCCCAGCGCCGGGCATCGAGGCGGACATCTCCGGCGACGTGGCGCCGGTCTGCCGGGTGTTGGTGGCGGCGGTCGGCGGCGCGGTGTCGGCCATCGCGTCGACGGTCGCGTGGGAGACCGCCTGCATGTGAATCCCCGAGCGCGGCGTGTTCACGCCCATGTATCCGCGGACCAGCCGGCCCAACTCTCCTGCGGCGCTGCGATACCCCGGCCAAGCCTCGAGCTGTTCGAGGGCGAGGTCGGAGGACTGCACCCGCTTGTGCTCGTCGGGGTCGAGCATCGCAGCCCGCAGCGCCAGCACCTCGGGCGGCATGCCCTCGCGCTGAAGCGGCGGCGTATGCCCTCCGAGGATCTGATTGTAGAGCTGCATCTCGTCGGCGCCCTCGCGGTACTTCGCGCCTTCGAGGAGCTCGTGAAAGATGGCCCCGGCCCCGTAGATGTCGACCGTCGGTGCCTTGGAGCTGCCACCGAGGTGCTCGGGGGCCATGTAGCGGAGCTTGCCCTTGATGTGGACGCCCGAGGTTTCCTCTTGGGCGAGCCGAGCGACACCGAAGTCGAGAACCTTGACCTCGCCCGACACACTGACGAGCACGTTCTGCGGCGAGATGTCCCGGTGGACGACCGTGATCTGCCGTCCCTCATGATAGAGGTTGTGCGCGTAGGCGAGCCCTTTGAGGACCTCGCCGATGACGAATCCCCCCAGGGACAAAGAAGGGAGCTTTCCCTCGGTGCGCATGTGGGCGAGGAGTTGCGACAGGTTCATCCCATCGACCCACTCCATCACCATGTACAGGCGCCCGTCGTCCTCGCCCGCGTCGAACACCTGGATGACGTTGCTGTGGGACAGCATCATCGACAGCCGCGCTTCGGAGAGGAACATCTCCCGGTGGCGCTCGCTGTTGGTCTTGGAGGGGATGATGAACTTGATCGCGACCGACTTGGTCGCACCACCAACTCCTTGGCGGCGGCCCATCCAGACCTCCGCCATGCCGCCGGAACCAATCCGACGCACGAGTTCATAGTCTCCAACCCTCGGTATCACCGGCTGCCCAGCGTGACGGGATGTGCGGTCCCCGTCAAGGCCGCCGCCAGGCAGGGGACAGGACGAGGGATAGGCTGCGAACGGCCGGCGCGCGTTACAGAAGCGTCCGTGCAGGGCCGAGCAGAAGCCGCCACGCGACCGGGTCGTAGCGCTCAGGCCCCTGATACTTGAACGTCTTCTTCTCGTGCTGCCACACCGGCCCGGAGTCTTGGCAGCCGTGAAACCGATCCGCCCGGGTGCAATAGACCCGGACGTGGAAGTGGTCGTCGTGCGGCGCCGAATCTCCAGGCTGCCGCATGATCGTTCGCGCGTAGTCCACCAGCCACGGCGGCCGCTTGTGACGGCGGGCCCATTGAAGCAGATGGGCCTTGATGTCGTCGCTGACGAAGATCCACTGCACCCGTACGGACCCATCGGTGAGCAGCGCCTCGACGAGCTGCCAGTTGCGACGCGCGTCGAACAGCCGCGACTCCCAGTCCGCGTCCTCGTAGGGGTTCTTGTCGTTGGCGACGGGCTTGCCCTTGCGGTCGAACTTGACCATGCCCTCTTGCAGCGGAGCCATCGGCCGCCCCTTCTCGTCGCGGGTGTAGAACAGCAGGTCCACGTCGCGGCCCGCGTGGTGCGAGCTGTGCCAGGCCGAGCGACCGCCGGTCTTTCGCGAGAAGTCGGCGACGCCCAAGACCGCGCGCCGATCCTGGCTGCGCACCCGGCCAGCCGCGCGCTGCACGGCGGCGATCAACTCATCGGTCGCATAGTGAAAACCGCGGCGCTTCCACCGCGGGGGTACACGCCAACCTTTGCCCGTGATCGGCATCCGCTGCGGGTTGCGGATCCGCCCGCGGTTGACCGTGCCGGTGGAGACACTTCCGAGGTCCGTGAACAGGTTCGGCCCCGCACAGCCAAACGCGGCAAGCGCGAACAAGGCCAGACATGCTGCGATCGGTCGACTCCGCACGGGTGCTTCGATTCTAGCAGCCGATCGCGCAGACCCCTCGAGACTCGCCGATTTGGAGACGCCGGCGCCGAGCCGCTATGCTGTCCAGTCCGTGGATGGGATTGGCTTGCTTCGTGGTTTTGGGCTTTGTTTGTGTGTTTCAGGTTGCAGTGCGGGCGTAGACGGCGCTGCAACGTTCACGTTCGCCCCGCCGGATTCTGAGATCGGCGACACGACCGGCGAAGGTCCCCAGGACGCCTCCACAAGCGAGGACCCCAGCGCCGGCTCCGGCGGAGTGTCGGACTCGGCGTCTCCCACCACCGGACTCGAGGAGACGACGGGTGATGCGTCGACCACGGTCCCGGATCCGAGCACCGATAGCGACCCCTCCACCACGGGCGTTCCCGGGGAGTGCGAGCCGGGCGAGACCCGCAGTTGCTACACCGGACCGGACGGAACCGCCGATGTCGGCCCGTGCTCCAGCGGCACCGAGGCCTGTGGCGACGACACCATGTGGACCGGCACCTGCGAGGGCGAAGTCCTCCCGGGTACCGAGAGCTGCGACGGTGAAGACAACGACTGCGACGGCGCGGCGGACAACGGCAACCCCGACGGAGGAGACGCGTGCAACACCGGCCTGCCCGGCCCCTGCCAACCCGGCGTACTCACCTGCGTCAACGGAGCCCTCATTTGCGACGGTGACGTCAACCCGGCCGCCAGCGAAACGTGCGGCAACAACATCGACGACGACTGCAGCGGCGTGGTCGACAACGGCTGCAGCTGCGATCCCGGCAACCCCGGCCTCGACTGTGCCGCCACCGAATCCTGCTTCCCCACCGCCTCCGGAGACACGGTCTGTGCGGGTCCCGTCGGCGCGGGAGGGCAGTACACGGCGTGCGTCGACAACACCGCCTGCGCCCCGGGCTACACCTGCGTCGACACCGGAGTGGGCACCGCCTACTGCATGGAGTGGTGCACATCGTTCCTCGATTGCCCCGCCTTGCTCGACGACTGCGTCTCGCTCAACCCGATGGTCTTCGCCGACCTCCAAGAGTGGGGCGTCTGCTACGACGGCCTCGGCTGATCGCTTCGCAAGCCGGCACACAGACACCTGACACTTGGTGTCAGTACACCCGGCACCATGTCTGGGCGATGTTGGGTGGGGGTGTGCGCCGTTGTGGGGCTGTTGGCGTGCGGTGACGATGCCGCCTCGATCACAGCCGGCGACAGCGACGACGCGTCCACAGCGGGCACCGGGAGCACCACCGGCGCCCAGGATTCGAGCAGCGGCCCGGCGGTGACCTCCAGCGCGACGGGCTCGAGCACCGCGGTCGGCTCGTCCTCCAGCGAAACGACCAGCAGCACGACACAGGACGGCTCGTCGAGCGACACCACAACCGGAGGGCCCGCCGCCGAGATCGTCGTGCACACGGTTGCGTCCGGCCAGACCGTGGTCGCCAGCACCGCCGACGGTACGGTGCTCGATTCGATGACCAGCGACGCGCGCGGCATCGCCAGGTTCCCCAGCGCCGACGTCACCATGCTCAGCGCCCTCGACCAGCAGCAATGGACCAGCATCGCGGGCGTCGAAGCTGGCGACGAACTCTGGATGACGTGGCGCCCGCTCCCGGACACCACCGTGTTGGGGACGTTGCAGGTTGAGCTTCCCGCCGACAGCGTGCACCCCACCCCGGACGACCCAGGGTTCACCCTGGTCTCGATCGGATGCGGTGACGCCGGCGGTGCGCCCCCGGGGACTCCATCGGTCCCCCTCGATATCGATGCGCGCTGCATCACGGAGTCCGGGCACCTCAACGTGATCGCCTACGCGCAAGGCGGCCCCTCGATCGCCGTCCTCGCGACCACGAGCCTGCTCGAGGTCGACTGGACACCGGGGGAGACGACCGTCGTCACCCTCGAGAGCTGGGACGGAGACCTCAACGACCTCGTCTACGCCACCAGCGACCCGGTCTCGCAGCCCGTGGTGAACACCACCCACACGCAGTGGATCGAAGGTGTGGAGTTCCCGATGCCGCGGCGGTCTGCGCTCGGCGGGACCCGCCTCTTCCCAGCCGACGCCCCGGTGGACTGGCTGCAGCACACCGGCTCGACCGACCTCGGCGATGGTCCTTCACGCATGAGCTACGCGCAACGGCGAAACTTCGACGGTGCAGACTATGAGTTCCCGACGACCGCACTCTTGCTGCCCGAGGTAGAGGCCGCGTCGGCGATCCAAGAGGACGGTCGGTGGACCCTTTCCGTATCGGGGCCGCGTCCGTTCGACGAGGCAGACGCCATCCTCATGCAGACGCGCTGGCTGGGGGGATTCTGGGCGGTGATGACTCCGGCCGACCAACTCTCAGTGACGTTGCCGGTGCTCCCCGACACGCTCAGCGGGACTGGACCTGGCCCAAGCGACACCCTCGACACGCCATTCGTGGTCGTAGCGGAGGCCGACGCGTATGCGGGCTACGACGAGTTTCGTTCCCGCGGCGCCTGGTTCTTCTCCGGTCCGGGCATCGTCCCCGATGTGGATGAGAGCTTGGTGCGAGGGACCGTGTTCTTCCCCGTGCCGTTCTAACGACCCCAACGAAGAAAGAGCGTGCCCCCCGGGGACACGCTCTTTTCATCGTTGGAAGAGGCGACCGAAGTCTAGTTCTTCTCTTCGAACTCGGCGTCGATGACTTCGCCGTCGTCGCCACCTTCGCCGTCGGCGGGAGGCTCTTGCGCCCCACCCTCAGCTCCGGCTTCGCCCGCAGCACCTCCGGGTCCACCGTCGGCTCCGGGCCCGCCTTCAGCGCCCGGTTGTCCCTGGCCGTACATGGCCTCGGCCAACTTGTGCGATGCGGCGGTGAGGGTCTCTTTGGCAGCCTTCACGCGGTCGGCGTCTTCGCTCTCCAGAGCCTCTTTGGCGGCCGTGACAGCGGTCTCGACCTCTGTCTTGGCGTCGTCCGGAAGGTTCTCCCCGTTCTCGGAGATGAGCTTCTCGGTCTGAAGGACCATCGCCTCGAGAGCGTTGCGCTCCTCGACGGACTCCTTGCGCTTCTTGTCCTCGTCCTCGAACTTCTGCGCGTCGTCGACCATCTCGTTGATCTGGTCTTCGGACAGGCCGGAGCTCGCCGTGATTTGGATCTTCTGCTCCTTGCCGGTGCCCTTGTCTTTCGCGGACACGTTCACGATGCCGTTGGCATCGATGTCGAACGTGACTTCGATCTGCGGGACACCGCGAGGCGCAGCCGGAATACCGACCAGGCTGAACTTGCCCAGGGTGCGGTTGTCTCCTGCCATCGAGCGCTCGCCCTGACACACGTGCACCTCCACCGAACTCTGGTTGTCGGCGGCCGTCGTGAACGTCTCCGACTTGCGGGTGGGGATGGTGGTGTTGCGGGGGATGAGCGGGGTCATCACGCCGCCGAGGGTCTCAATGCCCAAGGAGCTGTCTCTTATACACATCTCCGAGCCCACGAGACCTCTCTACATCTCG
>CAJXVA010000609.1 GCA_913061055.1 uncultured Pseudomonadota bacterium | reverse complement strand
GACAGCTCTCGATGGTGAGCCGGTCGTAGACCGACAGACCCGTACCCGCCGGGATGAGCCGGCCCATGATGACGTTCTCCTTGAGGCCACGCAGGTAGTCGATCTTGCCCTGCAGTGCGGCTTCGGTGAGGACCTTGGTCGTCTCCTGGAAGGAAGACGCCGAGATGAACGACTCGGTGGACAGCGATGCCTTGGTGATTCCCAAGAGCAGCGCTTGGCCCGTTGCCGGCTGACCGCCGAGCGAGCTGACCCGGTTGTTCTCCTGCTGGAAGATCTGACGTTCGACGTGGTCGTCGGCCAGGAAGTTGGTGTCTCCCGGATCCCGAACCTTCACGCGACGCATCATCTGGCGAATGATCACCTCGATGTGCTTGTCGTTGATCTTCACGCCCTGCAGTCGATAGACCTGCTGGACCTCGTCGAGGAGGTAGCGCGCGAGCGCCTTCTCGCCGAGCACCGCCAGGATGTCGTGCGGGTTGGACGGACCGTCCATGAGTGCTTCACCCGCGCGGACACGGTCGCCCTCGCGGATCTGCAGGTGACGGCCCTTGGGCACCAGGTACTCCCGCGGGTCGCCACCCTCGGGGGTGACGATGATCCGGCGCTTGCCGCCCTTGTCCTTGCCGAACGACACGACGCCGTCGGTTTCGGCCACGATGGAGTGGTCCTTCGGCGTCCGAGCTTCGAAGAGCTCGACGACGCGAGGAAGACCCCCGGTGATGTCCTTGGTCTTGGTGGTCTCGCGCGGCATCTTGGCCAGCACTTCACCGGCTTCGATGGCCTGACCTTCGGTCACGCTGAAGGAACAACCCACGGGCAGGAAGTACCGAGCTTCGCGCCCATCGTAGATGGCCACCTCACCGTTGGCATCCTTGAGCACCAGGCGCGGACGAGCGTCTGCGTCGCGGCTCTCTTGGATGACCATCGCACTGTGACCGGTCTGTTCGTCGACGCGGACCTGCATGGTCACGCCTTCGATGATGTCGCCGTACTCGACGGTACCGGTCACCTCGGACACGATTGGAATGGAGTACGGGTCCCATTCCGAGATCGTGGCTCCGGGTGCAACCGTGTCGCCCTCTTTGCAGAGCAACTTCGCTCCGTAGTTGAGGTCGTACTCCTCGCGCGGACGGTCCCGCTCATCGAGCAGGATGACCCGGGCGTGGCGGTTCATGACGACCTGGTGGTCGTCGCGCTCCACCGCGGAGAGGTCCTCGAAGGTGACCTTGCCGCCGAAGCGTGCCTCGAGTGAGGTCTGCAGCGACTGCATACCGGAGGCAACACCACCGATGTGGAACGTCCGCATCGTGAGCTGGGTACCCGGCTCACCGATGGACTGCGCCGCGATGATGCCGGCCGCCTCGCCGACGTCGACGAGGTGACCACGCGCCAGGTCGCGGCCGTAGCAGCGAGCACAAGCACCCCGAAGCGCCTCACAGGTGAGGACCGAGCGGATACGAAGGCGCTGAATGCCAGCCTCTTCGACCGCGATGACCCGAGCTTCGTCGAAGAGCTCGCCTTCGTCGCAGATGATCTCATCCGAACCCGGCACGTAGACCGGCTCGAGTGCGGTACGACCGAGGATGCGGTCACCGAGACGCTCGATGACCTCGCCGGCCTCGACCAACGACTCGATCTCGAGCCCCTGGATGGTTCCACAGTCGAACTCGGTGATGACCGCTTCTTGGGCGACATCGACAAGTCGACGGGTGAGGTATCCGGAGTTGGCGGTCTTGAGCGCCGTATCGGCCAGTCCCTTCCGCGCACCGTGCGTGGAGATGAAGTACTGAAGCACCGTCAGCCCCTCACGGAAGTTCGTGGTGATCGGCTGGTCGATGATCTCACCGGACGGCTTGGCCATCAGGCCCCGCATTCCGGAGAGCTGCCGCATCTGTTGCCGCGATCCACGAGCGCCAGAGTCGGCCATGATGAAGATCGAGTTGAACGACGGGGTGCGAACCTTCTCGCCCTCGGTGTTCTCGAACTCGGCGAACGAAATCTCGTCCATCATCGCGTTGGCGATCTGCTCGGAGACCGTTGCCCAGATGTCGATGACCTTGTTGTAGCGCTCGCCCGAGGTGATCAGACCATCGGCGTACTGGTTGGAGATGCGCTTGACCTCTTCGAACGCGTCGCCCAGCAGCGTGTGCTTCTCGTCCGGGATGATCATGTCATCCATGCAGATCGAGATGCCGGCCTTGGTCGCCTCGGTGTACCCGGTGCTCCGCAAGTAATCCGCCATGAGCACCGTGGCCTTCTGGCCGCACGTCCGGTAGCAGACGTCGATGATCTCGTTGAGCGGCTTCTTGCCCAGCGCCCGGTTGAACAGGTCGAACGGCAGGGAGGTGGGAACGCCTCCCTCGTACAGCAGCACGCGACCGACTGTGGTCTCGACCATGTCCTGCCCGCTCTTGATGCGGCACATGATCCGCGCCTGCAGGTGCACGGCACCGTGGTCGTACGCCATCCGGACCTCTTTGGGCGACCCGTAGTGACCGACCATGAAGTTGTCCTTCTTGGGGTCGTTGGCGCTGCCGAACGCGAGCACCCGCTCACGAGTCATGTAGTACAGGCCCAGGACGATGTCCTGCGTGGGCACGATGATCGGCTTGCCGTGCGCGGGGCTGAGGATGTTGTTCGTGGACATCATCAGCACGCGGGCTTCCATCTGCGCTTCGATGCACAGCGGAACGTGCACAGCCATCTGGTCGCCGTCGAAGTCGGCGTTGTAGGCGGTACACACCAGCGGGTGGAGCTGAATCGCTTTGCCCTCGATCAGCACCGGCTCGAACGCCTGGATGCCGAGGCGGTGAAGCGTCGGCGCCCGGTTGAGCATGACCGGGTGCTCTTTGATGACCTCGTCCAGGATGTCCCAGACCTCTTCGGCCTCGCGCTCGACCATCCGCTTGGCGGACTTGATCGTGGTCACCAGACCACGCGTCTCGAGCTTGTTGTAGATGAACGGCTTGAACAGCTCGAGCGCCATCTTCTTGGGAAGACCGACCTCGTGCAGACGAAGCTCGGGACCCACGACGATGACCGAACGACCGGAGTAGTCGACGCGCTTTCCGAGCAGGTTCTGACGGAAGCGACCCGACTTGCCGCGAAGCATGTCGGAGAGCGACTTGAGCGGACGCTTGTTGGGGCCGGTGATCGTCTTGCCGCGGCGACCGTTGTCGAACAGAGCGTCGACGGCCTCTTGAAGCATGCGCTTCTCGTTGCGGATGATGATCTCGGGCGCTGCAAGCTCTTGGAGGCGCTTGAGTCGGTTGTTCCGGTTGATGACCCGTCGGTACAGGTCGTTGAGGTCGGAACTGGCGAAGCGGCCACCATCGAGCGGCACCAGCGGACGAAGGTCCGGTGGCAGCACGGGGATGACGTCGAGCATCATCCACTCGGGTTTGTTTCCGCTGTTGCGGAACGCCTCGATGACGCGCAGACGCTTGGCCGCCTTCTTGCGTTTCGCCTCGGAGGTGGCCGTGGCGATCTCGGTGCGAAGCTTTCGCGCCTCGACCACGGGGTCGATGCGGTTGAGCAGCTCTTTGATCGACTCGGCACCCATGCCGGCCGTGAACGCGTCGAGGCCGAGCTCGTCGATCAGCTCCTCGTAGCGATCCTCGCTGAGCAACTCACGCTCCTCGAGACCCGAGTCCTTGGGGTCGATGACGATGTACGACTCGCAGTACAGGACCTTCTCCAGCTTGGAGAGAGGAATGTCGAGCACGTTGCCGATTCGCGACGGAAGGCTCTTGAGGAACCAGATGTGCGCGACCGGAGTGGCCAGGTCGATGTGACCGGCGCGCTCGCGACGGACCTTGGAATGGATGACCTCGACGCCGCACTTCTCGCAGACGACACCGCGGTGCTTCATCCGCTTGTACTTGCCGCACAAGCACTCGTAGTCCTTGATGGGTCCGAAGATCTTGGCGCAGAACAGGCCATCACGCTCGGGCTTGAACGTCCGATAGTTGATGGTCTCGGGGTTCTTGACCTCGCCAAACGACCAATCCCGGATGATCTTGGGCGACGCGATGCTGATGCGCAGCGCGTTGAAGACGGCGGCTTCTTTGGGCTTCTCGAAGAAACTGAAAATATCCCTCATCTGATCACCTCTTCCTATTCAGCCACGATGGCGTCGTGACGCCCCGGAACTTCTCCGGTCTCAAGGTCCACTTCGAGCATCTCGACGCTCAGGCACAGCGCCTGAAGCTCTTTGAGAAGCACGTTGAATGACTCCGGCACACCCGCCTGCATGGTGGGCTGCCCTTTGACGATGGATTCGTACATCCGCATCCGGCCGACAACGTCGTCGGATTTCACGGTCAGAAGCTCTTGCAGCGCGTACGCGGCCCCGTAGGCCTCGAGCGCCCAGACTTCCATCTCTCCCAGACGCTGACCACCGAACTGGGCCTTGCCGCCGAGCGGCTGCTGGGTGACCAGCGAGTAGGGCCCGATGGAGCGTGCGTGGATTTTGTCGTCCACCAAGTGGTGGAGCTTGAGCATGTACATGATGCCGACGGTGACGTTCTCCTCGAACGCCTCGCCGCTGCGGCCGTCGAACAAGATGGCCTGTCCGTGACCGTCGAGGCCCGCTTTGCCCAGCGTGGCTTTGACCTCTTCTTCGAAGGCACCATCGAAGACAGGCGTCGCCATGTGGACACCACGCCGCAGTTTGTCGGCGAACCGGATGACGTCGTCGTCGCCGAGCGTGTCGACAAACTTGAGCGCCTGCTCGGTCTCGAAGATCTTCTTCAGCTGTCCACGAAGGACATCGGCGCTGAAGTTGGTCTGCATGTAGCGGTCGATCTGGTTGCCCAGCTCGCGCGCGGCCCACCCGAGGTGAGTCTCGAGAATCTGGCCCACGTTCATTCGCGACGGAACGCCCAGCGGGTTGAGAACGATGTCGACCGGGGTGCCGTCTTCGAGGTACGGAAGGTCCTCGGTGGGCAGGATCCGGCTGATGACTCCTTTGTTGCCGTGGCGACCGGCCATCTTGTCTCCGACCTGCAGCTTGCGCTTGATGCAGACGTAGACCTTGACCATCTTGATGACGCCCGGAGGCAGCTCATCACCCTTGGTCAGCTTGGCGATCTTCTCGCGGTAGATGGTCTCGATTTCATCGAGGTCCTTCTCCATGCGACGAGCCAGTGCTTCCACCAGCTCGGTGTCCTCGGCGGTCGTGAGGGAGAACTTCTCCCAGTGCTTGCGAGGAATGGTCGCCAGCTTGGCGGGATCGAGCTTGATGCCCGACTCGCACAGGACCATGCCCTCGTCGTCGACGAGCTTGGCGGCGGTCTCTTTGCCGCTGAGAATCTCGCGAATCCGGCTGTAGTAGCCGTCGGAGACGATGCTGACGTTGTCCCGGTGGTCCTTGATCAGCTTCTCGCGCTCGGCGTCCTCGATCTGCTGAGCTCGGCTGTCGCGCTCGACGCCTTTGCGGGCGAAGACCCGCGCGTCGATGACGATGCCGCTGACGCCCGGAGGCAGCCGCAGGGAGGTGTCGCGCACGTCGCCCGCCTTCTCACCGAAGATGGCGCGAAGCAGCTTCTCTTCCGGCGACAGCTGGGTCTCGCCCTTGGGCGTGATCTTGCCGACCAGAATGTCGCTGGGACCGACCTCAGCACCCACGCGAACGATTCCGGCCTCGTCGAGGTTGCGCAGGGCTTCCTCGCCGACGTTCGGGATGTCGCGGGTGATTTCCTCTTTGCCGAGCTTGGTATCCCGAGCAACGCACTCCCTGTCTCTTATACACATCTCCGAGCCCACGAGACCTCTCTACATCTCGTA
>CAJXVA010000608.1 GCA_913061055.1 uncultured Pseudomonadota bacterium | reverse complement strand
TCGTGGGCTCGGAGATGTGTATAAGAGACAGTCTCCGAACCGTCGGTGCCGCTTCCACTCTCGCCCCCGTCCGTGCTCCAGCCGCTGGTCTCGCCCACCCCGCCCGTCGTCGAGGTCCCGCTCGTCACCGGGTCCGAGGGATCCCACGGTCCACTGGGGTCCTCGCCGCCGGTCGTGTCGGTCTTGCCTCCGTCTTCGGTCTCGCCGTCGGTGCCTGCGTCGTCATCCTCGGGCACGACGGTAGGATCGTAGGGACCGTCGGTCTCAAACGGGTCGTCGGTGGTGACGCTGGGAAGCTCAAAGCTCGGGGCCGGAATGCATCCTGCAACCAGAGCCAACATTGAAGTCAGGCAAACCCGACACGAGGACGGCATGCGTCGCCATCGACCGGGCGCCCCCTGAGCTTTCGGGGCCGCGCGCTCCCGTTGTGGGCCGGGTCAGCGTCAGACGCGGACGCGGGGCGCGAACCGTCCGGCATGCGCCGAAAACTGCTCCAACAGAGGATCGACCACCCCTGCGATGAACTCGTCGACCTGCTCCGGAGCGCGACCCACGTACATCCCAGGGTCGATCACGGCGTCGGTGACATGGGCACCGAGCGCGTCGTCACCGCGCATGCGAGCAAGCAGATCGTTGGGACGCCCTTCTTCCTTCATCACTTTCGCGGCCGCGTGCGCGTGCACCCGGACGCGCTCGTGAAGATCCTGCCGACTGAGCCCAGCCTTCGCGCCCCGCATGATCACGTTCTCCGTCGCCATGAAGGGAAGCTCCTCCTTGAGGTTGGCTTCGATCACGGCGGGGTAGACGACCATCGCCTCGGTGACATCGGCGAGCAGGTTCATGATCCCATCGGTCGCGAGGAATGCTTCGGTGATCACCAAACGTCGGTTCGCGCTGTCATCGAGCGTGCGCTCGAACCACTGGTTGGCGTGGGTCCCCATGGGGTTGGCGGCCAGAGATTGCACGAACCGCGCGAGTGAGCAGATCCGCTCGCTCTTCATCGGGTTGCGCTTGTACGCCATCGCGCTGCTGCCGATCTGGTTCTTGCCGAACGGCTCCTCGACTTCTCGCTTGTGGCAGAGCAGTCGCAGGTCGGACCCGAACTTGGCGGCTGAGCCCGCGAGGTCGGCGAGCACCGAGACGACCCAGGTGTCGAACTTGCGGGGATAGGTCTGACCGCTGACCGGTACCGTCTTCGAGAACCCCATCGCGGCGGCGACCTTGTCGTCGAGCATCCGCACCTTGTCGTGGTCCCCGTCGAACAAAGCGAGGAATGAGGCCTGCGTTCCGGTGGTCCCCTTCACACCCCGCAACGGAAGACGATCGGCCAACGCCTGCAGCGACTCCATGTCGTAGGCGAGGTCCTGCATCCACAGCGTGGCCCGCTTGCCGACCGTCGTCAGCTGGGCGGGTTGAAAGTGGGTGTACGCGAGCGTCGCCAGTTCGCGGTGTTCGAGCGCGAATGCCTTGAGCTGCGCCATGACGCAGTGCAGGCGATCGAGAAGCAACTCAATGCCGTCCCGAATCATCACCAGCTCCGCGTTGTCCGCGACGAAGCAGCTCGTCGCCCCAAGGTGGATCACCTTCTCGGCCGCATCTCCGGCCGTCTCACCAAAGTGGTGGACGTGGGCCATCACATCGTGCCGAAACTTGGCCTCGAGCTCCGCGACCCGCTCGAAGTCGACCTCGTCGATGTGGGCTCGCATGGCCGCCACGGCTTCCTCCGGGATCGGCAGCCCGAGCTCCCTCTCCGCTTCGGCCAACGCGATCCACAGCTCCCGCCACAGCCGGACCCGGCGCCGGTCGCCGAAATTGCTGACCATGGCGGAGGTGGCGTAACGAGTCCCCAGCGGGCTACGGTAGACTTCAGAGGCGCTCATCAGGGCGCGCAGGATAACGGTCGGGAGCCGCGCGAACACCGCGGGGCGATTTTCCCCAACCCCCGGGAATACCCCCGGAGGGCTGCTGGTACTCGGGAGCACCCTAATGAACCCAAACGCCAGGCAGGATTTCGAAAAGACAGCTCTCCCTCAGCTCGACGCCATGTATGGCGCTGCGCTTCGCTTGACTCGCAATCCCGCCGAGGCCGAGGATCTCGTCCAGGACGCCTATGTCCGAGCCTACCGGTTCTGGCACACGTTCAAGACCGGCACGAGCATCAAAGCCTGGATGTTCACCATCCTGCGCAACACGTTCATCAACCGCTACCACCGCAGCAACCGCCGTCGCAGCGCCCAGCACGACCTCGAGGCGCAGCTGAGCTCCCTGGGATCGGAAGCCGCCGTCGGCCACCCCACCGCCAAGGTACCGGGACCCGAAGCTGCGACCGCCCAACGGTTCACGCGTGAGCGCATCATGACTGCGCTGGACACGATCCCCGAGGACTACCGCACCGCGGTGATGCTCGCGGACCTCGAAGGACTCGCCTACAAAGAGATCGCCGAGGTCATGGACTGCCCCATCGGCACCGTGATGTCGCGAATCTATCGAGGTCGCCGACTGCTGCACAAGCTGCTGCGCGACCACGCCACCGAGCTCGGGCTGGTCGAGCCCGAGGCGCCCAAGGCCAGCAAGGATGCGGCCGAGGCGGCGAGTTCAACCGACCACGCTGATGAACCATCCGACGGCAAGACCGTCTCCATGTCCGCCTACCGCAAGCGAGGCAACGCATGAGCCTTGAAAATATCCGTTCCGAATGCAGCGAGTTTGCTGCCCTGCTCCAACCGCACGTCGACGGCGAGCTCGCCGACGAGGAACAGCACCGGGTCTCCGATCACCTGGAACGCTGTGCCGCCTGTAGAACGGCCGTTTCGGAGCAGATGTGGGTGCGCGCCACACTTCGTTCCATAGAGAGGGAAGCCGCACCGACTGGGCTGCGAGCGAATGTGCTTGCGGCCCTCGACGCTGCCGACGCCGAGCAACCCGCCGGCCAGAAGCCCGACGCGGAACACGACCAGGCGCAAGCCGCCACGTCCAAGGCCGACCCCGCGGACGAGGACGGCAACGTGGTCTCGATGGGCTCCCGACGCGGAGGTCGAATCCGGGACATGATGCGCGGCGGCATGGTGATGATCCCGGCGGCCGCGGTCGCCGCGGGCCTGTTCTTCGTCGCCCAAGGTGGCTTGGAACCTGTACAGCAGCTCCCCGGACCGGGTCTGTCCGCCGCGATGAGCCGCGCGCCTCTCGCGACCCCAGAACAAGATCCGTCGGTCGCCCTTTCGGCGGATCCGTCCAAAACCGGCTCCAAACGCCCCACTCTGTCCGAGCTGGATGAGATCAGGCCACAGCTCGACTTTCCGCTGCAGGTCGCACCGTCCAAACCCGAAGAGCGGGTTCAACTGGTCGGAGCACGCTTGGATCCTCGTGCGGGAGCGTCCAGCCTCGGCGCGAGTCTGCGGTACCGCATCTCCGGAGACCACTCCGACAACCAACGAATCCAACACATCGTGGACCGACAGCGCCCGATCGGCGGGCCCCAGCCGAGCGGTACCACCGTCGTGTTTCGTGGCCAGCCATACACAGTGAGCCACGACTCCGGGGGTCCAACCCTGCACTTCGAGCACGGTGGCGTGTCCCACCAGCTGACCCTCGAGGGCAGCGTTGCGCGGTCCGGCACCGTCAAAGTCGACTCTCCGGACTTCTCGGTACTGCTCGACATGGCGCACCAGCTGGCACGCGAGCCGTCGGTCCGTCCCGTCGCGGGTCGGTAGACGCTCCGGGACACATACCTGAACACGCGCCCGACCCCTCCTAAATGGGGTCCGGAGCGCGTTTTTGGTTGGCCCGGCGCAGACAGCGGGATAGTCTCGCCTCCGTGCCTTCAGCGCTGATCATCGACGCCGATCAGGATGCCACGACGAACATCGAGACGACGCTCAAGCCCTACGGCTTCGAGATCACCTCGACGCAAGACAAAGAAGAGGCGATGTCCATCGCCCGTGATGCGACCCCCGCCATCATCTTCTTGCGGGTCGAGCTTCCGAACGCGTCCGGCTTCTCAGTTTGCAACAAGCTTCGGCGTTCCGACGACATCAAAGACATCCCGCTGGTGATGTATGCATCGGGTGTCTCGGACGACGTGTTCAATCAGCACCGAACCTTGAAGACGCACGCGGACGCGTACCTCAAGTTTCCCTTCGCTGGCGACACACTGGTCGACGCGGTCCGTGAGCACGTCACGCTCGCCGATCCGGAACCCGCCGAGAGTGGGCTCGACGTCGACCTCGAAGACCTTGATGACGATGATGTAGATGAGGCAGCGGCCGCCAGCAGCGGACTCGACATGCCGGAGTTCGACGAGGAGTTTGCAGAGATGGATGAGGAACTGGGCGAGGAAACCGACGCAGCTTTTGACGCACTCATGGGAGGCGGCGGCGGCGAGGAGGCTCCCGCGCCAGAGGCTCCCGCTCAGGCGGCCCCAGAACCCGAACCCGAGGCGCAGCCCGAGCCCGAGCCCGAGCCCGAGCCCGAGCCCGAAGTCGAAGTCGAGGCCGTCGGGGCCGCTGACCTCGGCGACGGCGACTCCGCGACCGAGTTCAAGGCGCAGCGCGAAGTCATCTCCCTCAAGTCTCAGGTCAACGCGAAGAATCGCGAGATCCTCTCGCTCAAAGACGAGTTGGAGTCGCAAGAGCGCGGTGTCCTCGACGCCAAGCACAAGAACCGGGAGCTGCTCTCGCAGATCGGGGACCTCGAGGAGAAGCTGCTGTTGCTCGAGGACAGCAAGCTCACCTCTCAAGAGCAGTCCAAAGCCGCCGTCCGCGACAAGAACACCATCCTCAAGCGGGAAGAGGGTCTCAAGACTCGCTTCGACCACACCCAGAAAAAGCTGAAGGAGGTCGAGGAGCAGCTTGTGGAGGCCGCCGCGGCACGAGACGAAGCGACGAGCAACGCAGCGGCCGCGAGCAGCCAGCTCGAGGCGGTTCGCAACGAGCTGACTTCGGCCGAGAACGCATCCGCACAACTCGGCGAGCAGCTCGAGGAACTCCGCGGACGCGCCGCGAGCCTCGAGTCGGAGCTGGCCGAGTCCCGGGCCAGCGCAGACGCGGCGCGTACCGAACTCGAGAGCACGAAGACGGAGCTCGAGACCGCCAAGTCCGATGTCGAGTCGATCAAGGCGCAAGCCGAAGCCGACATCGCGGCGAAAGAAGAAGAAGCCAAGCAGTCGACCAACGAGCAGGTGGCCAAGTCCATCGCATCGCAAGCCGCCGAGCACATGGCTGAAGTCGAGTTCGCCGAGGCGCAACACCGCGCCGCATTGGAGAAGGTCACGGCGGATGCCGAAGAGACCGAGCGCAACGCCCGGGCCGAGGTCGAAAAGCTCCGCGCCGAGCTGACGTCCGCCGAGTTGTCTGCGCAGACCGAACGCGACGCGCTCAAGAAAGAGCTCGAAGACGAGAAGAACAACAGCGCCGAAGCGGTCGGCGGCATGCAGACCAAGCTCGACGAGCAACAGACCGAACTGGAGTCGCTCAGCGCTCAGTCCGATGACTTGCGCGCGAAGCTCGATGCGATCACCACAACGCTCTCGACTCGGCGCGACGCCGAACGCCGCGCGTCCCAGGCCCTGGCCGTGGCGCTCAAGGTCCTGGACGGCCACGGCTGAGTCGTCGTCAGCGCACGCCCCAGCCACGCCGGCCGGTACCGCCGGCCAGTTGGCTGTGCTAGGCCTGTCGGCTCAGAAGACGGGAACGACACGCCTTGACCAAGCTCCACGGTGATACGTCCAGTCTGAAGCCCAGCCACGTTCGGCTGCTTCAGAAGCTGGGCGAGCGTACGGTCCCTGTCTCTTATACACATCTC
>CAJXVA010000607.1 GCA_913061055.1 uncultured Pseudomonadota bacterium | reverse complement strand
GATGTAGAGAGGTCTCGTGGGCTCGGAGATGTGTATAAGAGACAGCCCACGGAGAGCCAATCCTGGTTCGCTGCACGTCCACCTGGTCACCAAAGACCGGCTCGACCATGTCGGTGGCGCTGACCGGCACGGCGACAGCGTCGGCCCCCAAGGCACGAGCGACGAGGACCCCGAGCACGTCCCCGCCGATGAAGTTTACGTGTCCATCCGCATCGACGGCGGCGACCAGGGGGCGGTCGCTGTCGCCGTCGGTCGAGACCACGGCGTCGATCGGATGCCCCTCGGCTCGGGCTTCGTCGGCGAGTCGCTGTAGGGTCGCCAAGCCGTCCTCACCGAGCGCCTCGGTGTCGATCGGCACGAACGAGGAGGCCCGGCCGCAGGGCAACACCTCTGCGCCCAGTGCCCGCAGGATGTCGGCGATCAGTTCACGACCGACCGCGGAGTGCTCGTACAGCGCGACCTGCAGACCGTGCAAGACCTTCGGTGCGAACGCGTCGGTGTATCGGGCGAGGTATCGGGCTCGGCCTTGGTCGGTGGGTTGTTCGAGGGCCGGTGCTGCGTCGGCCTTGAACCATCCGTTGTCGTCGAAGTGGGAGAGTTCGGCGGGGCGCGCGTACTCCAGCTGTCGGGCCCGCGCGACCGCAGCGAGGATCTCGGCTTCGTCGGTCTTGAGGACCTCGCCGGTGGGCGTGTTGAACTTGATGCCGTTGCGGTCGAAGGGGATGTGGCTGCCCGTGACCATGATGCTCGGGCTGTCCTGCGCGAGCCCTTCGAGCGTCAGCGCAGGCGTGGGCAGGGGCCCGAGGTTGAGCACGTGCATGCCCGCATCGCGAATCGCCTGCGCAACGGCACGCATGATGCTGCGCTGCGGGCTGTGGGTCGAGGGCCGAAGGTCTCCGCCCAGGGGGACCGTGGTGCCGGGTACGGCGACGCCGCGGGCGAGCATGACGCCGAGGAAGCCTGCCGTATTGACGTAGGCCTCCAGGTCGGTGATGTCCTCGACTTTGCCGCGCAGGCCGGAGGTGCCGAAGCGCAGCGGGGTGGGGGTGCGGCCGCGGAAAGACGGGATCGGACGCGCGTCGTTGGGCACGTGGGCACGGTACATCGTAAAGGCGGTGCGGGCAGTGCCGTGCAGGGCGCCGCCGTGGGGCAGCGCAAGGCACTGACCCCCAGTCCACACCGCATCCAAACCGTCCACCTGGGCGCTGGTGTCGGGACCGGACACGGCAAGGTAGAGTTCCGGACCATCGACCGGGCAGGAGAACTGTTGGCCGGGCGCGAGCTCAACGCGCTCGAGGCCGAACTCCGCGGTTGGCACGGGGTAGGTGGCGGCGCCGGAATCTCCGCGGGGGATCGGATCGAGGACGACCGGTGGCCCCGACTCGAATCGAACGACCTCCAGCAGGGTCTGCGGATCGACGTGTTTTTGGGTGAGGCCGGCGCGAAGGACGTTGTCCGAGTTGGCCATCAGTTCCACCGCGGCGCCACCGAGGTAGGCATGGGGGACCCCGGCGGGCAAGAACAGGGCCTGGCCCGGCTGCAGTCGCAGGCGGTGAAGCAGGACGACAAACGGAAGTCCGCGGTCGGGCGTCTCGCCTCCGGTCGCCTCGTGCACCCGGAGCAGCCAGTGGTCGTCGGAGTCCGGGACAGGGTCCGAGGCTGCAAGGCGATCGAGCCACCCCTGCAGCGCGGAGATCACCGTGTCATCGTCGGCGTCGTAGTAGCGGGCGAGGGCGCGGTGCAGTGCGGCCGGGGAATCGTCGGCCGGGGACAGCACCGCGGCGAGTTCGGGTGCACGGGCGAGCGCGGCGGCTCGCTCGGATGCGGGCCGAAACCCGCACAGCGCGTCGAAGGGCGTGAGTGCAACGACCAGCTCAGGCTTGTGGTGGGGGTCCTTGAATCGACGCTCTCGTGCGTCGAGGGGGATGCCGCCGGCTTCTTCCTCGGCGAAACCGCGGGCGGCCCGAGCGGCGTTGGGGTGAACCTGAATGGAGAGCGGGCGGGCGGCGCTGAGCAGCTTCAGCAAGAACGGAAGTTGACCGTGGGCTGCGTGAACTCGCGGTCCCAGGACGGAGGCCGGGTCTGCGGCGATCCATTGGTCGTACCCGATGCCTTCGCCGGCGACACGCGAGGGGGCGACCGGATGGGCACCGAACCACGCTTCGGCGCACGGCTCCTGCGTGGCGTCCCGGCCCAAGAGGGCGGGGATGAAGGTCCGATCGCCCCAGGCGTAGGACCGCAGGCTCGGCACGAGGACCCGCGGGGCGCCGGTGGGGGACGTGCTCACGCGGCGGATGATACGTCAGCGGCCCGCCTCACGCAGAGCTCCGCTGGGGAGTTGGTGTGACGAAACCGCATCCGCGAGGTCTGCTAGCGCTGCCGACCTTGTCGATAGCTCTCGAGCATGAGCAGCCCGAAGAACGGGAGGTCGTCGCGGAGGTAGCGGGTGGTCAGGCGCTTGGGCTCCTGAGTCATGCGGTGGAGCCACTCGAGCCCGGTCCGCTGCATCCAGCCTGGAGCCCGGGGCGTTTCATTGCACAGGAAGCTAAACGTGATCCCGATGCCGATGAACCAGGCCTTGGGGTAGCGGGTGCGCAGGGCCGCGATTGCGTGCTCCTGCTTGGGCGACCCGAAACCGACCAAAATGATGTCGGGTTCTGCGCTCGCCTTGTCGATCTGCTCGGCGATCGCGTCCGTTTCTGCCGGGGTGATCGGCGAGGAGATGAACGGCGCCTGAGTTCCAACGATCCGCAAGCCCGGCATGTCGCGTTCGGTGGCTTGGCGGGCTCGCTCTGCGACGTCGCCTTTGCCCCCGAGCAGGTACACCGTGCGTCCCGTCTGTGCAGCGCGTTGAAGCAAGTCGACGGTCATGCTCGACCCGGCGACCCGCTCTGGCAGCGCTTCATGGCGGAGCTGGCTGGCCCAGACCAACGGCATGCCGTCGGCCACGATGAGGTCGGCCTGGTCGTAGAGATCTCGGGAGGCTGGGTCCAGGACGTAGCGACGCAGGATGTCGAGGTTGGCGGTGACGATCCAGCCTCCGCGGCCCGCATCGAGGCCGCTGAAGAGGTGGTCCAGCAGACCCTCTGTGTCGATGTCGGCGATCGGCATGCCGAACATGTCGAGCATGCGCGGAGACTCGGCGGACGGGGCAGTCACAGGCGGCCAGTGTCGGCGCCGGCGGCCCGCTGTGCACCCCTGGAGCCGCAACGGCCGCCTCGCGTCTTCGCGCCGTGCCCGGCCTCAGGGTCTGCCGTGCGGGCCGCGGGGGCGGCCGTTCGTCCTGCGGCTTTGGAGCGACCGCGCTAGTGCGCTGCGAGGCCGGTGTCGATGCGATCGCACATCGCGGTGTCGATGCGCCGGTAGTGGCCGATGCGAATGTCGAGGGTGTCGTCGCCAGCGATGCGAATGGCACGTGCGATGGCGTCGGCGATCCATGTCGGGTCATTGCCGAAGGCACCGCCGCCGAGGAACGTGAGCCAGACGATGCCGCTGCAGGTCCCCGCGGCAATGCCCGCCCGAGCGGCGAGCAGCGTCGCCTCGTAGGCCGCGTCGAGGACCGCCGTGGCAAGCGGAGCCCACAGGTGGCGGGGCGATCGATCGTAGCCGCACGAGAGCGCCGAGCAGAAGGCCTGAGAGACGTGGGTTGGTTCGGAGGGCTCGACGAAGCGCGAGGCAAACGTGACCTCCGCTCGGGTCTGAACTCCGACTCGCATCCTCCCCACGAACGCGTCGCGATCGGCAGCGTGGAGCGCGGCACCGGCCCCTTCGAGTCGTTGCGCGTCCGAGAAGGCGTATCCGTTGGTCACGGTGACGAAGGTTTCCGGCGGCCCGAGCAGGGCGACCGCGTCCGCGAGATTGTCGAGTTGACGGTCGGCGCGCTGACCGACCTCATCCCCGATCGGTACGAAGTAGTTGCGGTAGACGGTGGCAGCGGCGGCGGCGAGGGAACACGCCGGACCCTGCGTTGGGTCGAAAGCGTACGGCGTGACTCCGTCCTCGGGCGTCTCGCGAGGATCGGCGAACTCGAGGCAGTTGAGCTGTGAGGCCACCTGAAACATCGCGTCTCGGTGCTCGCTCAACGCGTGCAGTTCGAGGACGTCGCCGATCGCCTCATGCCGGACCCGTGGGCTTCCGTGCCCCGGACCGACCCGTGCGCGGAGTTCTGCGACGCTTGGTGTCTCGAAGGCCCCCGCATCAAAGCTTCGGCCGTTGGCGCTCGAGGTGAGAATCGTGCCTTCGAGCGCGAAGTGAGTCTTCGTGGCGTCCCAGCCAGACTCTGCGAACCCGAACAGCCCCTCGAACCAGTTCATCAGTGTCAGTTTGGCACGAAGCGCCGGCCCCCAAAAAGGGCGAGAATCCAGGTCTTCGAGGAGCGGCCCGCGAACTGCGTGTTAGGCTCCGCCGCAGTCGTTGCTGGCCCTCCCGGACCCCCATGACTGAGCCCACGGAAACGAAGTCTTCGAGTGTCGGGAGCCCTTGGCTTCCCGACTTTCTGGCCTCCACGGTCGTCTTCTTGGTGGCGCTGCCCCTTTGCATCGGCATCGCAGTGGCCTGTGGTGTGGAGGCGGAGCGTGGGCTGGTCACCGGGATCATCGGGGGGCTCATCGTCGGTGTGTTCTCGGGGGCCCCGCTGCTCGTCAGCGGGCCCGCCGCGAGCCTCATCGTGCTCGTTGTCGATCTGATCCGCGAGCACGGCATCTTGGCGCTCGGGCCCGTCGTGGTCCTCTCCGGATGCTGGCAGATGCTCGCCGGAGTGCTGAAGCTCGGGCAGTGGTTCCGAGCTGTGGCACCGGCGGTCATCCAAGGGATGTTGATCGGAATCGGTGTTCTGATCTTCACCTCGCAACTTCACGTCTGCCTCGACGTCGACCCGGCCGGCTCGTTCCTCGACAACGTGCTGGCGCTACCCAAGAGCCTGCAGGGCGAGATTCTGGCGCCCCTCGTGATTGCGGCGACGGCGATCGCTCTCATCGCGGCGTGGCCGAAGTTCCGACCCAAGGCGTTGTCGCTGGTCCCTGGGCAACTGGTGGCGCTCTTGGTCGTGACGCCGGGCGCACTGCTGTTTGCGCCGGGGGTGCGGTTCTTGGACATGTCCCCGAACTTCATCGATGGCCTGGCGCCACCAAAGGTCGGGGACTACGAGCAGCTGTTCTCCACGGACCTCCTGGTGCTCTCGCTGGTGTTCGCGTTCGTCGCAAGCGCGGCAACACTGCTGACCGCCAACGCGATCGATCAGCGCCAGAACCACTCCAAGGCCAACTACGACAAGGAGATGTTCGCGCAGGGCGTGGGCAACGTGCTGACCGGCGCTGTCGGTGGGCTCCCCATGACCGGCGTCATCGTTCGCAGTTCGGTCAACGTCGATGCCGGGGCTCGTACCCGCCGCTCGACGATCTTGCACGGCATTTGGATCCTGGGCTTTGTGGTCGTGGTGCCGCAGATGCTCGAGTTGCTTCCCCGTGCCAGCCTCGGTGCGATCCTGGTCTACACCGGCTACCGGCTGATCGACTACAAGGCGCTGCGGGCTCTGTACGAGCAGGGACGCTCCGAGCTGGGCATCGGCCTGATCACACTGTTCGGCGTTGTCTTCATCGACCTCTTCACAGGGATCATCGCCGGTCTGGCCGCCGCCATCGCGAAGATCGTCTACACGTTCGCAAGACTCGACATTCAGACCGGGACGAGCAAGAGCGGCACGGTTCACGATCTGCACCTGCTCGGGTCCGCCACGTTTCTCCACGTCCCTCGCTTGGCCCAGGCCTGTCTCTTATACACATCTGACGCTGCCGACGAGCGATCTAGTGT
>CAJXVA010000606.1 GCA_913061055.1 uncultured Pseudomonadota bacterium | reverse complement strand
CGGCGCCGTGGAACACGGGCACACCCGCGGGAAGCACATTTGCCGCCGCAAGAGCTTCGGCAACCGGGGCGATGGCGTTGTCCGAGGTCAGGATCCAGACCGCCGTGGGCGTGCCGGCCGGCCACGTCACACTGCCGCCGGTCACAGCTCGGCCCGATACCCGCTGCACCCGGTAGCCGCGTTCGACCAGCCACGGCTCGGCGTGACGCGCGACATGCCCACGTCCGATGACCCACAGATCTCCGCCGTCCGGCGTCCGCAGCAGGTCGGCGACGGCGCGCGGGACCCGGCGCTGCACCGCATCCCAATCTCCCTGGGCGACGGCCGCTCGAACGTCGGAGCTCGAGACCTCCGGCAGCACGCAGTCCGCCGAGTCTGCGTATCCGGTGCGAGGGACGACCAGCGGCGAGTAGCGCGACTCGATCTCATCCCAACGGTGCCAGCGCTGGGTCTCCCCACGGCGCACGATGTCCGAGCCAATGACCAGCCGGACCGATGCCCCCGGATGCTGAGCGGCGACGGCGTCCAGCAGCCGCAGCGAGTAACTGGGCTGCTGCGGGTCCGCATGGGCGAGGGTTCGCTCGAGATCGGTGACCTCGACAAAGCCGCCGTGCATCTGCATCGCGGCCCGGGTCCACGCGAGTCGCTTCGCGAACGGCGTCTTCGTCCCCTTGGCCAGTGGGTGGTCGTAGACCGGAGCCACGATCAGTTGATCGAGCTCCCCCTGCGCCCGCAGCAGTGCCACCAGAAGCGCGTGGCCCATGTGCGGCGGGTCGAAGCTCCCGCCGAACACCCCGACCGTGGGCGGGGCGGACGGACGATCTCGGCGGTCAGATGCGGAAGACATGGCAGCTTCGGGACGACGGCGAGTCGCCCCCCTGAGGGTGTGACGCACCGGGCGGCCCCGGCAACCCCGCCCGAGCGCCTGTACACCAGCGCAGGAGCGTGGGAACTTCAATGGCCCATCAGACGAGTCACCGGGGGACCTTGCCCACTTCGCCCCCAACCCCGCGCGAAAGCGCGAGGCGCGGCGTTGACACACCTCTTGCCCTGTCACTATGGTTCGGCGCTGGGAAGGCCTACCAAGGTCCGACCCACGAACCGCTTGGCAAACGATCGAGGGACGAGCCTTGAGCAAACCGAAGAAACCCGGAACCGACCTGGCCGCCCTCAAAGCGCGCCTCGCAAAGAAGAACAAAAAGGCGGCCGAGCCCGCGCCGGCACCAGTTGCTGAGCCCGCTCCGGCACCCGAGCCTGTTGCAGCTGCGCCCGTGCAGGCTGCTCAGGCCGCGCCTGTGCAAGCGCACGTGCCTGCGGCAGCTCAGCCGGCCCCGGCCGAATACGCTGCACCGCCCGCCGCAGCCCCGGCTGCGCAAGAGTACGCGGCAGCACCGGTCGCCCAGGCGCCGGTCGCCCAGGCACCGGTCGGAGACGATCCGTTCGGTGGCGGTGGTGGTGGCGGTGGGTTCGACCCCAGCGACGGCCTCATCGATGCAGGCGGTGGCGACATGCCCTCCAAGGGCAACGCCGGTCTCGCGATCTTCGTCGGAATCCTCGGCATCGGCCTGGGTGCGATCGGAGGCTTCTTCGTCTCCAAGATCACACGCAACTCCGAGACCACCGAGGCTGCGTCCGCCAAAGGCGCCGAGATGGCCGCTGCGGTCCAACAGATCTCCGATGCACGCATCGATGTCTCGAAGGCCATGGGCGGCTGGGAAGAGAAGATGGCCACCGATCCCGCGGGCGCCGCTGGCGAGATCGACAAGATGGTCAAGGAGAGCTTCGCCAAGAAGGTCAATGTCGACCAACTGTTCGGCTGGCAACTCGCGGCGATCCACTCCAACGGAGTCCGCCGCACGTTCGAGCTCTACGACGAGGCCACCCGCCTCCAAAAAGACCTCGGCTACCTCTCTGCCTTCCTCGCGTCTCAAGAGAAGGCGCTCAAGTCCGGAGGCGGACCGAGCCAGTTCGCGGTCAAGTTCACCGACAAGGGTGCGGTCCTCGTCGCGGCCGTCGGGGCGGTCTGTGCCGCCGGCGAAGGCGAGCCCGCCCTCGAGACCGCCAAGCCCTGCGGCGAAGGCAAGGCCGCGGAAGCGCTTGGCTACACGGTGCTGGAGACCTTGGGCACCGAGACCAAGATCTTCCCCAAGGGCACGGCGCCCGGCCAGGTCACGCTCCTGCGCGCCGGCGGAGCCATCTACGACTACGCAGTCGGGATGGAGCCCAACCGCAACGCGATGATCATGCGCAACGCGCTGCTGAAGCGCGCGAAGGACCACCTCGAGTCCATGAACAAGGCCGAGAAGGCCGCGATCAAGGCCCTCGAGAACTTCGCCGACAACCCCAACGTGGATGGCAGCGCCGAGCAACCCGACCCCGAAGCGGGGTGAGCCGAAGGTGTCCGAGCAGGGCACCTCCGGTTCCCGGCAGAAAGAGCCGAACAAGCCCGAGTCCGACGACGGCCTCGGGCTTGGTGCGTCAGGGGAGCGCGGCTCCGACCCGGATGCACAGCCGGAAGGCGATCTCGACCTGAGCTGGCGCCCTCCGGGGGGCGACCGCCCGGTACGCCTGTGGGTCGTGAACCGATCGCAGGCGGGGCTGTTTCGCTACCTGCTGCGATTCACGGCCTACTTCGGGTTCGTGGTGCTGCTGATCGCCGCCGGACTGGGGCTCGCGATCTATCGGCATTTCGCGTCTGGGCTGCCGCCGATCCAGAACATCACCGACTACAGCGATCGCGCCCCGGGCGTGACCCGGATCTACGCGCGCGGCGGAGCGATGCTCGCCGAGCTGGCGCGAGAGCACCGGGCCTACGCCAGCTACGACGAGGTTCCCGAGGACCTGGTGCATGCCGTCCTGGCGGCCGAAGACCGTCGGTTCTTCGAGCACGGCGGCCTCGATCACCGGGGCCTGGCCCGGGCCGCGCTTGCGAACTACCGTGCCGGCACCATCTCTCAGGGCGGAAGTACGATCACGCAGCAGGTCGCCAAGGGCTTCCTCAACGACGACCAAACCCTGACCCGCAAGTTTCGCGAAGCGATTCTCTCGGTCCGGGTCGAATCGACGCTGTCCAAAGAGGACATCCTCGAGATCTACCTCAACAAGATTTTCCTCGGTCACGGGTCGTACGGCGTGGCATCGGCCGCCAGCCGATACTTCGGCAAGGATCTCGGAGACCTGACGCTGGCCGAGTGTGCCCTGATCGCAGGCCTCGCACGCGCCCCCAGCCGCTACAGCCCCGTCTCGAACCCGCAGCGGGCGATCAAGCGCCGCGCGGTGGTGCTGCAGGACATGGTCGAGGCCGGTTACATCGAAGCAGAGCAGCGCGACGCGGCGAACGCCGAGCCGATCACACTGGTGAGCAAGCCGGACGTCTTCCGGGCGCGGGCCCCCCACTACACCGAGCACGTCCGGCAGTGGACCCAGAGCACCCTGGGCGAGCAGGCAGTGCTCACCGAAGGGCTTCAGATCGAGACCGCGCTGGTCCCGACGGTGCAAGCGGACGCAGAAGCGGCGGTCGACCGCGCGGTCCGGAAGCTCGACCGTAAGCAGGGCTTTCGGGGGCCGGTCGCCAGCTTGAAGCCCGCCGACATTCCGACGTTCGTCGAGCGCGCGACCGCCGAATACGGCCCGTCCGCTCTCGACGACAACGCGTTCTTCCGCCTCGGTGTCGTCACCGAACTCGACAAGCGATTCGCTCAAGTCCGCGTCGGCAGCATCGAGGCCTTCCTCCCGCTGCGCTCGATGAGCTGGGCGGCGAAATACGACAGGAACTCCGGCGAGAACGGACGCACCACCGACGACGTCCGCAAGGCGCTGCAGGAGGGCGACGTCATCTGGGTCCGACGAGCGCCCGAGAAGTTCCAAGAGCGGGCCGCACAGGGCAACACCGAGCACCAAGTCGAGGTCGAACTCGGACAGACGCCCCGCAACGAAGCGGCGCTGTACACCGCAGACCATCAGACGGGGTACGCCGAGGCTGTCCAGGGAGGCGTCGACTACGACCGCAGCCAGTTCAACCGCCCCACCCAGGGCTGTCGCCAGCCCGGCAGCGTGTTCAAGGCGATCTACTACGCGTACGCGCTCGACACCGAGAAGTACACGATGGGCTCGGTGCTCGAGGACCACGCGTATGAGCCCGACGAGGGCGAGGAGTGGAACCCACAGAACATCCACGGGACGATCGAAGGCAAGGTGCTGCTGCGCAACGCCTTCATCCACTCGCTGAACCTGCCCTCGATCCGTCTGTTCATCAGGCTCGGGGCAGACAACGTCGTGCAGTGGGCACGGCGGCTGGGCTTCACGACCGAGCTGATCGCCGACAAGGCGCTCTCGCTGGGTGCGAGCTGCGTCAAGATGGATGAGATGAGTCGGGCGTTCGGCATCTACGCCCGCGAGGGCCTCAGCTGGGAGCCCATCTACGTGCGCCGGGTGACCGACAAGCGCGGCACCGTGGTGCTCGACGCCCGCCACCCCTACGACGGCGCGATGGACCTGGGCGGACGGCTCGATGCGATGGCTCGCCTCGGCACGCAGCCGCCGACCCAAACCATTGATCGCCGCACCGCGTTCTTGATCTCGCAGATGCTCCGCGACGTCGTGACCAGCGGTATCGGTCGACGGGCCCAGCGCATCGGTGTGCCCTCCGGTGGCAAGAGCGGCACCGCGTCGAAGAACGCGTACACGACCGACACCTGGTTTGTGGGATTCACGTCCCGGTATGTCACCGCCGCGTGGATGGGCGACGACCAGTACGAGCGCTCGATGGGCGACGACGAGGCCAGCTACACCACGGTGACGCCGCTGTGGGCCGACTACATGGAGTCGGTGGTCAAAGACATCCCGCACGGGACCGTCCCCGCCGAGCGGCCGCCGGGGATCCGCAGCAAGTCGGTGACATACATGGCCGGCGAGAAAGAGCGGACCGCGGCGATGTACTTCAAGTCGGGCACCGACACCGACGAGTGAGACCGAGCGGCGGGCAAAGAAAAAGCGGCGGATCCCGAAGGGCCCGCCGCTCTCGCATCGAAGGTGCGCTCGTTACTCGAGGCCCATGGCCTCTTTCTCGGAGCACTCGCTGATGTCGCCGTCTTCGTTGTAACAAACGTCGGTGCCGCCCACGATGTCATCGACCGTGTCGGTGAGGTCGCCCTCTTTGCGTCCGGTGGGCAGACGCTCCCCGATGCTCTTCTCGGCGTTGCCGTCGATCACGGTCAGCCCGATGGCGCCGTGGACCTGGGTGAGGTCGTAGGAGCGCACGATGTCGTTGTCCTGCGACTTCCACTCGTTGTAGCGAATCAGCATCGCGCCGGTCTCTTCGTCCGCCTTGAACTTCACCTCGGGCGCCTGGCCGAACCACTCCATGAACTTCTCCTTGGCGATGTCCTCGTAGGTCTTCCCGGGCCAGACGTCGGTGCCGTAGGCGTAGAAGATCTTCCACAGCTCGTCGTCCTTGAAGAAGTAGAACTTCCGCAGGCCGTTGCCGGTCCGCACGAAGAGCATCGCCTCGTTGTTGTCGTCCTCGTACTCAAACTGGATGAGCGAGACGCCCCAGCGATGGCGGGAGGCCTTGGTGAACTTGGTGTGGTCCGCCTTGAGGGACGCCATCTGGTCCTGGCGCCACCGACGGTTCGCGTCCTGAGCGGTCGCATCGCTCGCGGCCTTCTGCCGCTTCTCGTACTCGGCCTCGATCTCGCGGGAAAGGACCGAGTAGACCTGCGCGGGGCTCATCCCCCAGCGGAAGTCCTCCATGAGCGCATAGACCCCGTACGCCGCGCTCACGCCGGCCTTGGGATCTGTCTCTTATACACATCTCCGAGCCCACGAGACCTCTCTACATCTCG